>NZ_CAIUXT010000162.1 GCF_903903185.1 uncultured Rhodoblastus sp. | reverse complement strand
GCAAATATTCGTTGATGATTTGAATGCAGGAAAGTCCCCAGATCAGCCAAGTACGTATCAATTTATATTCGCATCAAATGTTTTCGAGCATGTATCGGATCCGGTGACGGTTCTCAAGGCGCTTTCTGAGCGCCTTGATCATGAAGGCGTCATCTATATTGACGTACCTCACCCGTCCCAGGCCAGTTTAGGCGAGGGATTGTTGTGGCAAGGGCGGCATGGTGGAGAGCTGTATGAAATGCATGAGCATATTCTACATTTTTCCAAGCAAAGTCTTGCCATACTTGCGAGAACCGCGGGTCTTGAAGTCTTTTTCGAGCATAGCTCCCGTGGGGCACACAGGAATCTGACAATCCTTGCCGGACATCCCGAATCGTCTATCGTCCAGCGTTTGATCGTGCAGAAGGCGGCGCGCGAGCTTGATTTCGAAATCAAAATGATGAGAGCAGAGGTCAGAGGCGCTTTCGCGCATACCGAAACAATTTTAAAGCATTTTGCCGAGCTGCGGCCGCAAGTCGCCGAGCTGCGAACCCAAGCTGTCGATCTGCGAACTCAAGTCGCCGAGCTGCGAAACCAAGTTGGCGCCATGCAGAGGCGTTCAGAGAGGAAAAAATTTGACATTGGGAGGGTATTTCAAAAGGTAAAGAATAAACTCGGGCGACATTAAGAAACATCCATTATTCGGTTCCGATTTGCAGAATAAATGGGTACGTCGAATAAACGGGCGCTATGCTGCGATGGAAATTTTCGCCAGGGTCGGCAATTTACGACAAGCCGCCGTTGCGGGTGGAGCCTTTGGTCTTCCGCTATCCGCCGTTTTGCGTCGTTCGCTCGGGTGAGCCTAGCTTTAGGCATCGACAACCGGCAACCCGTCATGCGAGCGCGCCCCTTCTCCCCTTGCGGGAGAAGGTGGATCGGCGCGAAGCGCCGAGACGGATGAGGGGTTTCCGCAGCGCAACTTTTTGTTTCTTATAAGTTAACCCCTCATCCGGCCTTCGGCCACCTTCTCCCGCAAGGGGAGAAGGGAGTCTCCGGCGCCCCGCCTATTTCTTCTTCGGCGCGATCAAATCCGTGATCGTTCCCTCGAATAGTTCCGCCGCCAGCCCAAAAGTTTCGGACAAGGTCGGATGGGGGTGGATGGTCAGGGCTATGTCCTGCGCGTCGGCGCCCATTTCGATGGCGAGCGCCGCTTCGGCGATCAGGTCGCCGGCGCCGGGGCCGACCATGCCGCAGCCGATCAGCCGTTTGGTTTCGGCGTCGAAGATCGATTTGGTCACGCCCTCGTCGCGGCCAAGCGCCAGCGCGCGCCCGGAGGCCGCCCAGGGAAAGCTCGCCTTGCCATATTTGACGCCCTTGGCCTTGGCTTCGTTTTCGGTCAGGCCGACCCAGGCGACTTCCGGGTCGGTATAGGCGACCGAGGGGATCACCTTGGCGTCGAAGGCCGCCTTGTGGCCGCTGGCGACTTCCGCCGCGACATGACCCTCATGCACCGCCTTGTGGGCGAGCATGGGCTGGCCGACAATATCGCCGATGGCGAAAATATGCGCCACATTGGTGCGCAACTGCTTGTCCACGGCAATGAAGCCGCGCTCGTCCACCTTCACGCCCGCCGCTTCGGCATGGATCAGCTTGCCATTGGGCTTTCGACCGACCGCGACCAGCAGCTTGTCGAAGAGGTCTTCGGTCTTCGCGCCGTCGGCGGCCTCGAAAGTGACGCGCAGGCCAGCGTCCTCGGCCTTGACCGCGACGACCTTGGTTTTGAGCAGGATGCGTTCGTAGCGTTTCTCGATACGCTTGGCCAAGGGCGCGACAATGTCCTTGTCGGCGCCGGGGATGATCTGGTCCAGGAGTTCGACCACGGTCACTTTCGTGCCGAGCGAATGATAGACCGTGGCCATTTCGAGCCCGATGATGCCGCCGCCGAGCACCAGCAGGCGTTTGGGCACATCGGCCAGTTCGAGCGCGCCGGTCGAATCGATGACGCGCTTGTCGGCATGCGGGATGAAGGGCAGCGTAACCGGTTCGGAGCCCGCAGCTATGATCGCCTTGTCGAAGGAGATCGTCTGTCTGGCGCCATCCGCGGCCGTCACTTCGATGGTGTTGGGCGAAGCGAAGGCGCCGAGGCCGGTGACGACCGTGACCTTGCGCTGTTTCGCCATGCCGGCGAGGCCGCCGGTCAGGCGCTTGACGACGCTGTCCTTCCAGTCGCGGATCTTGCCGATGTCGATTTCCGGCTTGCCGAAGCTGATGCCGTGGCTGGAAAAATCCGCCGCCTCGTCGATCACCTTGGCGGCGTGCAGCAAAGCCTTGGACGGGATGCAGCCGACATTGAGGCAGACGCCGCCAAGCACCGGCCAGCGCTCGATGACCACCACTTTCTTGCCGAGATCGGCGGCGCGGAAGGCGGCGGAATAGCCGCCCGGGCCCGCGCCGAGCACCAGCACTTCGGCATGGAGCGCGCCGGCGGGGGCAGGAGCCGGAGCGGCGACGGGCGCGGCGGAGGGTTTTGCATCGCCGCCTTCGAGCGTGAGGATCAACGTTCCCTCGCCGACCTTGTCACCAACTTTCAGCTTCACTTCGGCGACCACGCCGCCGAGCGGCGACGGCACTTCCATCGTCGCCTTGTCGGATTCGAGCGCGATCAACGGGTCTTCCGCCTTGATCACATCGCCCGGTTTCACGAAGACTTCGATCACCGGCACGTTCTTGAAGTCGCCGATATCGGGGACCTTGATTTCCTGAGCCATTTCTCTTCCCCCGATTTTTTAAAGCGCCAGCCGGCGGACATCTTCCAGCAGCACGGCGAGCGCCCGCGCAAACCGCGCCGCCGCCGCGCCGTCAATGACGCGATGGTCATAGGACAGCGAAAGCGGCAGCATCAGGCGCGGTAGGAACTCGCTTCCATTCCACACCGGGGCCATTTTCGAGCGCACCACGCCGAGAATCGCGACTTCCGGCGCGTTGACGATCGGCGAGAAGCCGGTGCCGCCAATGCCGCCGAGCGAGGAAATGGTGAAGGTCGCGCCCGACATTTCCGCCGGGCCGAGCTTGCCGTCGCGCGCCTTGGCCGACAACGCCGCCAGATCACTGGAGATTTCGAGCACGCCCTTGCGGTCGGCATCCTTGATCACCGGCACCACCAACCCATCCGGCGTGTCGCAGGCGAAGCCGATATGGTAATATTTCTTGACGATGAGCCCGTCCTTCGCCGGATTGAGCGACGAATTGAAATCCGGGAATGTCCGCAGAATCGCCACGCTGGCCTTGATCAGGAAGGGCAGGAGCGAAACCCGATAGGGGGTCTTGGCGGCCTTGCCGGCGTCGTCGAGTTCCTTGCGGAAGGCTTCGAGATCGGTGATGTCGGCCTCGTCCTGCTGGGTGACGGCGGGAATATTGAGCCAGGCGCGGTGCAGGAAGGGGCCTGACAGCCTTTTGATCCGCGACAGGGGCTTTTCCTCGATCGGCCCGAATTTGGAGAAATCCACCGCCGGGATTTCCGGAATCCCGGAGCCGCCGGAGACCGCCGCCGCCGGCGCCGCCTTGCCGCCGGCCAGAACGGCCTTGACGTCGTCCTTGGTGATGCGGCCCTTTTCGCCGGTTCCAGCAACCTTGGTCAGGTCGAGGTCGAGTTCGCGCGCCAGACGGCGCACGGCGGGCGAGGCGAAGACATTGCCGAAATCGGGGAGCGCGCCATCAGGGCCGAGCACAGGCGGGGGACCGGCGATTTTTTGCGCGGCGGCCTCAGCTGCCGGCGGCTCCGGCGGGTTCGTCGCCGGCGCGACTTCGGCGGCCAGGAACGCCGGCGTCGGCGAAACCACGACCGAGGCCGCCGCACCGGCGCCTTCGGCTTCCAGCGTCAGGATCAGCGCGCCCTCCTTGACCCTGTCGCCGACCTTCAGCTTGATTTCGAGCACCTTGCCGGCCTGCGGCGACGGCACTTCCATCGACGCCTTGTCGGATTCGAGCACGATCAACGGGTCTTCGGCCTTGACGACATCGCCGGGCTTCACATTGATTTCGATCACGGGAACGTCTTTGAAATCACCAATATCCGGCACTTTCACTTCAATTGCAGACATGGGACAAACCTCGAGATGGGCGCGCGCAAAGGCGCGGAAGGGAGAAGAAAGCGAAGGGCGGACGATCAGGATTTGGTCGGATCGGGCTTTTCCGGATTGAGGTTGTAAAGCTCGATGGCCTCGGCGACCTTCTTGACCGGCAGCAATTGCGATTCGGCCAAAGCTTTGAGCGCCGTCACCGCGACGAAATGCCGGTCCACCTCGAAGAAGCTGCGCAGCTTGCGCCGATAGTCGGAACGCCCGAACCCATCCGTGCCGAGCACCTTGTAGCGTCCGGGCACGAAGGCGCGGATCTGTTCGGCGAAAGCGCGGATGTAGTCGGTCGAGGCCACGGTCGGCGCGTCGCCGGCCGCCTCCAGCACCTGCGTGACGTAAGCGACGCGCGGCTCTTCGAGCGGATGCAACAGGTTCCAGCGCTCGACCGAATCCGCCTCGCGCTTGAGTTCGTTGAAACTCGGGACCGAGAAAATATCGGCGTGAATGCCGAAATCGCGCTCCAGCAACTCGGCGCCGGCGATCACCTCGCGCAAAATCGCGCCGCTGCCGAGCAATTTGACGCGCTTGCCCTTCGGCGTCCCGTCCGGCGCGCTCTTGAGCCGGTAAATGCCCTTGATGATGCCTTCCTCGGCGCCTTCGGGCAGGGCGGGATGTTCATAATTCTCGTTGAGCAGGGTGATGTAGTAATAGACGTCCTCGCCCTTCGCGCCATACATGCGCTCCAGCCCGTGCTGCACGATCACCGCCACTTCATAGGCGAAGCTCGGGTCGTAGCTGACGCAGTTCGGAATCGTCGCAGAGAGGATATGGCTGTGCCCGTCCTCGTGTTGCAATCCCTCGCCATTGAGCGTGGTGCGCCCGGATGTTCCTCCGAGCAGAAAGCCCCTCGCGCGCATGTCGCCCGCCGCCCAGGCGAGATCGTGCACGCGCTGGAAGCCGAACATCGAATAATAGATGTAGAACGGGATCATCGGCGTGTTGGAATTGGAATAGGAGGTCGCCGCCGCGATCCACGACGCCATGGCGCCGGCCTCGTTGATGCCTTCCTGCAGCATCTGGCCGGAGCGGTCTTCCTTG
>NZ_CAIUXT010000161.1 GCF_903903185.1 uncultured Rhodoblastus sp. | reverse complement strand
CTGCAGGAACAGCTGCGTATTGCGGGCGATGCGCGCGGAAAAATCGGTCGGCAGTGCGAGCGCCTCGTCCAGCGCATTGGTGTGCAGCGACTGCGTGTGCCCCTGCGTCGCCGCCATCGCCTCGATGCAGGTGCGCACCACGTTGTTGTAGACGTCCTGCGCTGTCAGCGACCAGCCGGACGTCTGCGAATGCGTGCGCAAGGGCAGGCTCTTTTCCGATTTCGGCCCGAAATCCTTGACGAGTTTCGCCCAGATCAGGCGCGCGGCGCGCAGTTTTGCGACCTCCATGAAGAAATTCATGCCGATCGCCCAGAAGAACGACAGGCGCGGCGCGAACTGGTCCACCGTCAGCCCCGCCGCGATGCCGGCGCGCAGATATTCGACGCCGTCGGCCAGCGTATAGGCGAGTTCGAGATCCTGCGTCGCGCCGGCTTCCTGCATGTGATAGCCGGAGATCGAAATCGAGTTGAATTTCGGCATGTTTTTTGACGTATAGGCGAAAATATCGGCAATGATGCGCATCGAATGGCTTGGTGGATAGATGTAGGTGTTGCGCACCATGAATTCTTTCAAAATATCGTTCTGAATCGTGCCCGACAGTTTCGCCGCCGGCACGCCCTGTTCTTCCGCCGCGACAATATAAAGCGCTAGAACCGGCAGCACCGCGCCGTTCATCGTCATCGAAACCGACATCTGGTCGAGCGGAATCCCCGAGAACAGCGTGCGCATATCATAGATGGAATCGATCGCCACGCCCGCCATGCCGACATCGCCGGCGACGCGCGGATGGTCCGAATCATAGCCGCGATGGGTGGCGAGATCGAAGGCGACCGACAGCCCCTTCTGACCGGCTGCGAGATTACGGCGATAGAAGGCGTTGGAATCCTCCGCCGTCGAGAAGCCGGCATATTGCCGCACCGTCCAGGGCTGATTGACATACATCGTGGGATAAGGACCGCGCAGAAACGGCGCGGCGCCGGGGTAGGAATCGATCGCCGGCAGGCCCGCCACATCTTCCGGATCATAAACGCTTTTGACCTCAATACCTTCCGGCGTCAGCCAGTTCTCGGTTGCGAAAGCCGGCGCTGCGGCGTTCTGCCGGGCAGGAAGGGCGAGGGTCGAAAAATCGGGTATCCTGGTCATCCGTCCATCCCTGATCTTGAATTGGCCATGCTCGTACTATACTCGTCTCTACTCAAGCGCGCCATAGTCCAAAGGGCGCCCCTGCCGCGACAACAGCCGGCTGAAAATCCGACGCACCTCCTTGCGCGTCGCCGCCAGTTCGCGCTCCAGCAAGGCAAAGTCCGGCAGGCCGGAAGCTGCGGAGATGCGCCGTTTCACCCCCTGCGCCGCCCGGCGCGGATCGGCGCCGACATCAAGCGCCAGACGCAGCCATTGCGTGACATTGCCGTATAGCGACAGCGCTCCGGTCAGGGTTTCCGCCGTTTTGGCGTCGAGCAGGCCCACCCGCGCCGCATGAACGAGAATGTCGCGGGTCGCGGTCGCGCGCAGCGATTTTTCTTCGAAACCATGGCCCAGCGCCAGAAATTGCGCGATGAATTCGATGTCGAGAAGGCCGCCGGCGGCGCGTTTGAGATCCCAGCTGTCCCCTTCGCCTTTTTCCCGGGCGACCAGGGCGCGCATCTCGCGCACCGCTTTGGCCAGCGCCTTGAGGTCACGCGCGACAAAAATGCTTCGCTCGACGATGTCGCGCGACACCTCGGCCAAATCCGGATCGCCGGCGACCGGCCGCGCTCGGGTCAAAGCCATATGTTCCCAGATTTCCGCCTCTCCCGCTTGATAGGCGCGGAAGGAGCCGATCTGCGTCGCCAGCGGCCCCTGCCGGCCGGAGGGGCGCAGCCGCATATCGACCTCGAACAGTTTTCCGCGCCGCGTCGGCGCCGTCAGCGCCGCGATCAGCCGCTGGGTCAGGCGGGTGTAATATAGCGTGGCGTGCAAGGGTTTCGCGCCGTCGGATTCCGGTTTTTGCGCGTCGAAATCGTAAAGCAGCACCAGATCGAGATCGGAGGTCGCGGTCATCTCGACCGAGCCGAATTTTCCGAGCGCCAGCACGACGCAGCGCCCATGCTGGATGCGTCCGTGTTCGGCGGCGAAAAAGCCCTCGACCGCCTTGAGGCTGGCGCGCACCAGCGTCGCGGCAAGCGCGGAATAGGCCTGCGCCGCCTGGTCCGGCTCGATCTGGCCGGCGAACAGCCGCAGCCCGATCATGAAATTCTCTTCCGCCGCGAAACCCCGCGCCACATCGAGAAAGGCCTCGATATTTTCCGCCTCCCCGATGATGAGGCCGAGCCGCCCGGCATAGGCCGCTTCATCCATCGGCGCGCCGGCGACGCCCCGGTCGATGGCCGCGTCAAGCAGATGCGGGCTCTGCACGATGACCTGAGCCAGCCGCGGCGCGCCGCCTAAAATATCGGCGAAGAGCTGGCGCATCGGCGCATGGGACCGGAGCAAAGCGAAAAGCTCGACCGCAGCAGGCATTTTGGCGAGCGCCGCGTCGAAAGCGGCCATGCCTGAATCGG
The DNA here is from genome assembly GCF_903903185.1 of uncultured Rhodoblastus sp. Taxonomy (GTDB): domain Bacteria; phylum Pseudomonadota; class Alphaproteobacteria; order Rhizobiales; family Beijerinckiaceae; genus Rhodoblastus. The sequence goes on along the minus strand of NZ_CAIUXT010000161.1, from coordinate 4,730 downwards.
CGTCGCCGGATTTCGAGAACGCGTCGAGCAAGGCCGGCACCAGTTCGGTCAGGACTTCGCGCGCGCGCGGCGTGCGCACCGCCGGGCGGCGGCCGAAATGCCAGCCGCGCACCGTCTCGGCGGCGGCGGCGGGATCGCGAAAGCCCATTTCGCGCAGCGTGTCGAGCGTCGCCGGATCGTCCGCCTTGCCGGTGAAAACGAGATTGCCGGCGCGCGAATCCAGCCCCGGCGCGTGTTCGAACAGCCGGGCGTAATGTTTTTCCACCGCGCGCAAATGGCGCAGCAGGTCTTTGGAAAGGCCCGCTGCGCCGCCATAGCCGCAGAAACGCGCGAACAGGTTCAGGCCCGCCTGGTCTTCGGGCAGGCGCTGCGTCTGCTGGTCCGCGACCATCTGCAACCGATGCTCCAGCGCCCGCAAAAAGACATAGGCTTCGCCGAGCTCCAAAGCCGCCTGCGCCGTGATCCAGCCGTCCTGCGCCAGTTGGCGCAGCATGTCGAGCGTGCGCGCGCCACGCAGCAGCTGGCGGCGTCCGCCGAAGATCAATTGCTGGGTCTGCACAAAAAACTCGATCTCGCGAATGCCGCCGCGACCGAGCTTGAGGTCATGTCCGGCGACCGCGATTTCGGCATGGCCGCGCGCCGCGTGGATCTGCCGTTTCATCGCGTGAATGTCGGCGATGGCCGCGTAATCGAAATATTTGCGCCAGATGAAGGCCGACATTTCGTTGAGGAAATTGAGGCCCAGGGCCAGATCGCCGGCGACCGGGCGCGCCTTGATCATCGCGGCGCGCTCCCAGTTCTGGCCGAGGGTTTCGTAATAATGGCGCGCCGCGTCGAGCGAAACCGCCGGCGCGGTCGAGCCGGGATCGGGCCGCAGGCGCAGATCGACGCGCAGCACATAGCCGTCGCCGGTGTGCTCCTGCAGAAGCTTGACCAGATGCTGGGTCAGCCGCAGGGCGTTGGCCCTCGCCCCCGGCCCGGCGATGAGCGCGCGGGCGCGCGAATCGTAAAAGATCACCAGATCGACGTCGGAGGAATAGTTCAGCTCAAACGCGCCGTGCTTGCCGAGAGCCAGCACGACAAAACCGCATTCGACCTCGGGCTCCTCGGCGCTGGCGGGGGCGAGCTTGTCGCCGGAGAGCCGCAGCGCGGCCCGCAGCGCGGCGGCGACAAAACGGTCGGCGGCGCGCGACAGCGCCCTCGTCGCCGCAGGCACATCATAGGCCCCGGTAAGATCGGCCAGCGCCACGATCAGCGCCGTCTCCTGCTTGACGCGCCGCAACAGCGCCATCGCCTGCGCTTGCGAACAATTTTCGTCGCCACAGGCGGTCAACCGATGCAGCGCCTCGTCGAGCGCCTGTTCCGGCGGCTTTTGCAAAATATTCAGCAGGCGGGCGGGGTCGCGGCGGATCAGTCCCCACAGGAAAGGCGATTGATCGACAAGTCCGAGCAGCAGCGCTTCGGTCTTCGGCCAGTCCGGCAAGGCCTGCAAGGCTTCCGCCTCGTCGCGCGTCTCCTGCAGGAAATCGGCAAGCTTTGCCCGGGCGCCGGCAATGTTGGCGGCCTTGGGAAGACGAAAGGTCACGCTCTTGTTCATTGGCCCGCCATCCTCACGACGCAGCGCTTTTGGGCGGCCCGTTCTCCCGGTCGCGCGGAAAAGTCAGGACGACGCGCAGGCCGGGCGCGAAATCCTCCAGCCGCAAATGCCCGCCATGCAGCCGCGCCACGGCGGCGGCGAGCGACAGGCCGAGGCCGCTGCCCGGGCGCGAGCGCGAGGATTCCAGCCGCACGAAACGCTCCAGCACGCGCGACCGCTGGTCTTCCGGAATGCCCGGCCCACGATCGGCTACCGCGATTTCGACGCCCAAATCGTCGCCGGTCGCCGAAATTTCGATGATCGCCTTGACGCCGGGCAGATCGGGGGCGCCATATTTAAGCGCATTGTCGATCAGATTGGCCAGCGCCTGCCCGATCAGCTCGCGCTGGCCGCGAACCGGCAGCGGCGGCGTAGCCCGGACCTGCAATTCGACACCGCTTTCGTCGGCTGCCGGCTCGTAAAGCTCCGCCATGTCATGGACCAGTTCGGCGGCGTCGAGATCGGCGAGCGATTCGCCGGAGGATTGCGATTCGGCGCGGGCGATCATCAACAGCGCATTGAATATGCGGATCAGCCCATCGGCCTCGTCGATCACCTGCTCCAGCGCGGCGCGACAGGCCGCCTCGCCCTGGTCGAGTTGCAAGGCGTGCTCGGCGTGGTTGCGCAGCCGGGTCAAAGGCGTGCGCAGGTCATGGGCGATATTGTCCGAGACCTGGCGGATGCCCTCCATCAGGCCCTTGATGCGGTCGAGCATGGCATTGAGATTGCGCGCCAGCCGGTCGAGTTCGTCGTCGGCCCCCGACAAAGGCAACCGGCCGGAAAGGTCTTCCTCCAGCAGGGTGGCGGCCTTGGCGCTCATCGCATCGACGCGGTTGAGCAGCCGGCGCGCGACGAATAATCCGCCGAGGCCGCCGATCGTCAACAGCCATAACAGCGAGGTGAACAGGGCCGAGCCCAGGATATGGCTCAGCCTCTCGCGGTCCTCGAGATCGTGGCCGATCAGCAGCTTGAAATGTCCCGGCAGTTCGAAAACCTTGGCCATGGCGCGGCGCTGGACATTGGGAACGCCGGCGCGCTCATAAGTGGTCTCGACCGCCTCCTTCTGGTCGAGCACGCCGGGCGGCAATTCCAGCACATTGCCGGCCAGCGTCACGCCGGTCGGCGACACCACGAGATAGATCGAGGCGCCGGGCGTGCGCGAGCGACGATCGACCACGGCGGCGAGCTGGCTCAGGCCGCCCTCGGCATATTGATCGGCCAAGCCCTTGAGATCGGCGGCAACGGTCTGGCGCATCTGCACGTCGATCAGTTCGCGGACCCTTTCGCCGACCCGGTCGAGCACGAGGGTGAAGCCAAGGCCGATGATGACCAGATAGGCGAACGCCAGCTTGAAGGCGGTGGTCCTGAACAGGCGTGTCAAGCCCGGCCATCGGGCGGCGCCGCCAAACAACTTTGCCACTTTCATGCCGCCCGCCCGGATTTCCAAAAAATTTTCCTTGCGATTCATCGGTCAGGTTCGACGATCCTTGCATTTCCGGCAAATTACCGATTGGTCATGCCAAACCCGCCCGAGGCGCCGACCCTTGCGGAAACCCGACATTAACTCCGCCCGCGCCATTGTCGAACCCGACTCGACCAGGTTCGAGCCATGCAAGTGTCTTAACCGCATATTCCTGTCCAAAAAGTCTCCGGCTTTTTGCGAATATGCTCAAGTTTGCGTATCGAAGGCGCCCGTAAATGTTGATGACGATCGACCATTGGCTTGCGCGGTTTTTTGGCGCGGGCCGGCGCCCCCATTCCAGCAGGAATACGCGCGCCACGCCGCTCGCCCAGCGGGCGGCTTTCGGCCATGACGGCATGACCTTGCGCCAGATCGACGGGCTGCACGGCTTCCAGAATGTGGAAGACGATCCGGCGCACCCGCCCTATGCGCCCTATCTGCGCCGGCCCCGCGCCGTCCCGTCCGAAACGCTCGAAGACTTCGGGATGCAAGCCTCGCCGGCGCCCGATTTTTCGCCGAGGGCGCAGGCCGATCCTGGCCGGCAGGCCTTCCGCGAGGCTCTGGCGACCCGGCGCTCCCGGGAAATTTTGCAAAATTCTGGCCAAAGCGTCGAGCCGCCGCCACAAGCGCCGCAATTTTGCGCGGAAAAGCGCCCCACCACGGCGGAAGAACCGCCCTCGCCGCATTTCTGGCGCGTCGACCGGCCGAATGTGCGTTTCACCCGCACGCCGGAATCCGCGCTGACCCGGCGCCGGGCCGAGGAAAAAGCGCGCCGCCTCGCCGAGGTGGAGGCTCAAATCGCCGCCCAAGAGTCCGAGCGCGTCGCCGCGCTGGCGCGGCTGGCCGCAATCCCTTCCCCCGATGCCGAGGCCGCGCGCGTGCGTTACGCCCGCACCCCCGACCCTGTGCGCGCCGCGCGCGGCGAACCGGAAACCGCCGCCGCGCCCAAAAACCCGGCGCCGCCGGCATTTGGCGGCTTCGGCGCCATGGGGGCGCGCTTCTCCTGCGAATTTCGCGGTCTGGCAAACGCGCCGGCGCGGGCGCCCGAGACCTTGCCGGTTGAAATCGCAGCCGCCGAAAAGCCGGAAAAAATTCGCGTGCGGGTCAAGGCCGGGGCCGGCCCGGCGCAGGAGCCGCAAGTTCTCTCGCCTGCGGCCTCGCCGGCCAAAAAGCCCGTCGCGACGCGCGAAAAAATCGCGCCTGCGCCGCTGCGGGTCGAGGCCTACGAACCGCTCGAAGTCGAAATGCTGAGCGAGCCGCCCCAAATCGAAAGCCCCGCCCAGCCGGACGAACAGCTCGAAATCAATTCCGACGTGCTCGAAAAGACCTTGGAGGATTTTGGCGTTCGCGGCGATATTCTGAACGCCCATCCCGGCCCGGTGGTGACGCTTTACGAATTCGAGCCGGCGCCGGGGATCAAATCGTCGCGGGTGATCGGGCTGGCCGACGACATCGCCCGCTCGATGTCCGCCATCTCCGCCCGTGTCGCCGTCGTGCCCGGACGCAACGCCATCGGCATCGAACTGCCCAATCCCCGCCGCGAAACGGTCTATTTGCGCGAATTGGTCGCCTCCCCCGATTTCACTGGCGCCAAACACAAGCTCGCCATCGCGCTCGGCAAAACCATCGGCG
>NZ_CAIUXT010000160.1 GCF_903903185.1 uncultured Rhodoblastus sp. | reverse complement strand
TCCAGCTTGCGCCTTCCTCAAAAGTCAGCGGCAGGACGCCCATGCCGACCAGGTTCGACCGGTGGATGCGCTCGAAGCTCTGGGCGATGACCGCGCGCACGCCCAAAAGATTGGCTCCCTTGGCCGCCCAGTCGCGCGACGAGCCATTTCCATATTCGATGCCGGCGAAGACGACGAGCGGGGTTTTGGACTTCTGGTATTTCATCGCCGCGTCGTAGATCGACAAGACCTCGCCGCCGGGAAAGAATTTGGTGTTTCCGCCTTCCGGCGCGGTTCCGTCTTCAGCCGCCAGCATGAAATTCTTGATCCGGATATTGGCGAAAGTGCCGCGCATCATCACTTCGTGATTGCCGCGCCGCGTGCCGTATTGGTTGAAATCTTCCGGCTTGACCTTGTTGGCGATCAGATATTTGCCGGCGGGCGAAGAGGCCTTGATCGAACCGGCGGGAGAAATATGGTCGGTGGTGATCTTGTCGCCGAACAGCGCCAGAACCCGCGCGCCCTCGATGTCCGCGATCGGCCTGGGCTCTACGGTGATGCCCTTGAAATAGGGCGGGTTCTGCACGTAGGTCGACTTGTTGTCCCAGACATAGGTCTGGCTTTTCGGCGCCTTGACCCTGCGCCAATTGGCGTCGCCCTTGAACACGTCGGCATATTTCGCCTTGAACAGCGTTTTGGTGACGTTCTTGCGAATGAATTCCTGAATTTCCTGCGAGGTCGGCCAGATGTCGCGCAAAAAGATCGGCTCGCCCTTCTTGTTATGGCCGAGCGGCTCCGACGTCAGGTTCTTCTGGACCGAACCGACAAGGGCATAGGCGACGACCAGCGGCGGCGAGGCGAGGTAATTGGCCTGCACGTCGGGGGAGACGCGGCCCTCAAAATTGCGGTTGCCGGACAGGACGGCGGCGGCGACAACGCCATTGGCGTTGATCGATTTGGAGATTTTCGCCGGTAGCGGGCCGGAATTGCCGATACAGGTGGTGCAGCCGAAGCCGACGAGATTGAAACCGAGCTTGTCGAGCGATTTCTGCAGGCCCGATTTCGCGAGATATTCGGCGACGACCTGCGAACCGGGGGCGAGCGACGTCTTTACCCAGGGCTTCTGCTTCAGGCCGGCGGCGACTGCGTTGCGCGCCAACAGGCCCGCGCCGATCAGCACGCTCGGATTGGACGTATTGGTGCAGGAGGTGATGGCGGCGATCACCACGTCGCCCTGGCCGATATCGAAGTCTTCGTCCTCGACCTGGTAGCGCTCGGCGATCTGCGCGAATTTCTTGTATTCGCTCTCCATCGCGGCGGCGAAGCCTTCGGCGACGGATTCGAGCGCAATTCGGCTCTCCGGGCGCTTCGGGCCGGCGAGCGAGGGCACTACGCTGTTGAGATCAAGCTCGACCGTGTCGGTAAAAACCGGTTCGGGCGCCGTGCGGGTGCGGTACAGGCCTTGAGCGCGGGCATATTTCTCGACCAGCGCCACGCGGGCCGGCTTGCGGCCGGTATTTGCGAGAAAGGCGATGGTTTCGCCGTCAATCGGGAAAAAGCCGCAGGTCGCGCCATATTCCGGACCCATATTGGCGATGGTCGCGCGGTCGGCGAGCGACAAAGCGTCGAGTCCGGGGCCGAAAAATTCGACGAATTTGCCGACCACGCCTTTTTTGCGCAAAATCTGGGTGACCGTCAGCACCACGTCGGTGGCGGTGACGCCTTCCTTGATCTTGCCCACCAGTTTGAAGCCGATGACTTCCGGCAGCAGCATGGACTGCGGCTGGCCGAGCATGGCCGCTTCCGCCTCGATGCCGCCGACGCCCCAACCGAGCACGGAGACGCCATTGACCATGGTGGTGTGGGAATCGGTGCCGACGACGGTGTCGGGATAGGCGACTTCGACGGTCAAAGCCTTGCCGCGCGCCGGCTGGTATTTTTCTTTTTTCGTCCAGACGGTCTGGGCAAGATATTCGAGATTGACCTGATGGCAGATGCCGGTGCCGGGCGGAACGACGCGGAAATTGTCGAGCGCGTCCTGGCCCCATTTGAGGAAGGTGTAGCGCTCGCCATTGCGGCTATATTCGAGATCGACATTGGTTTTCAGCGCGCTCCGGCTGCCAAAGGCGTCGACGATCACCGAATGGTCGATGACGAGATCCACGGGGACCAGCGGATTGATTTTTTCAGGATCGCCGCCGAGCGTCTTGATGCCGTCGCGCATGGCGGCGAGATCGACGACGGCGGGCACGCCGGTGAAATCCTGCATCAGCACGCGCGCCGGGCGGAAGGCGATTTCCCGCTCGACCTTGCCCTTGTTGACGATCCATTCGGCGACGCCCTGGATGTCTTCCTTGGTGACGGTGCGGCCGTCCTCGTTGCGCAGCAGATTCTCGAGCAGCACCTTCATCGAATAGGGCAATTGCGAAATGCCCGCCAAACCATTTTTTTCGGCCGCTTTCAGCGAAAAATAATGATAGGTCCTGGCGCCGACCTTGAGGGTCTTGCGGCTGTTGAAGCTGTCGAGTGAGGACATTGCTGGGAGATCCCGAAAAAAGTGCGAGAATTGAGATGGTCGAGCTTATAGATAAATCCGCAAACGCGGGCTACACAAACGAAAGTTTCGACTCAAGCCGCAGTCCTTCCGCCTCGATCCTGCCGGCGCGACGATCCGGTGAAACGGGATTTTTGTTGTGCTACAGCAGCTTGAAGGCCTCCATCTCTCCGCGCGGTCGCTTCTCGTCGAACGCGGCGGTCGCGCTATCGTGAAAGACGTTTCGTTCGAACTGGCGTCGGGCGAAGCGCTTATGGTGCTCGGACGCAACGGCTCCGGCAAGTCGACCTTGTTGCGGGCGCTGGCCGGCCTGCTGCCGCTGCGCGGCGGCGAGCTGGCTTTCAACGGCGGCGACGGCGCGCTATTGTGTGAAAGCGCGCATTACGTCGGCCATGCCGACGGGCTGAAATCGGCGCTGACGGCGCTGGAAAATCTGGCGTTCTGGGCCTCCATGCTGGGCGCTGGAGCAAAATTTTCGCCACAAGAGGCGCTGGAAAAAGTCGGGCTGGCGCGGATTGGCGATTTTCCGGTCGGCTATCTCTCCGCCGGCCAGAAGCGGCGCGTGGCGCTCGCCCGCCTTTTCGTCGCCCCGCGCCCGGTATGGATTCTCGACGAACCGGCGACCGCGCTCGATGTCGGCTCGCAGGAAAAATTCGCCGCCAGCATGGCCGAGCATCGCGCCGGCGGCGGCATGATCCTCGCCGCCACCCATGCGCCGCTTGGCCTGATCGACGCCAAGGAACTGCGGCTTGACGCAAGAGCGGCGCATGAGCGCGCGGGAGTCGCCTGATGTCCTCGCCTCTGGTGGCGCTGTTCCTGCGCGAAGCGCGCATCGCCCGTTCGATCGGCGGCGGCGGCGCCATGGGCGTGGTGTTTTTCCTGATCCTGGTCAGCCTGACTCCTTTCGCCATCGGCCCGGACCTTAACCTTCTCGCCCAGATCGGCCCCGCCATTTTGTGGATCGCGGCGCTGCTGGCGACCCTGCTCGGCCTCGACCGGCTGTTTCAGGCCGACGCCGACGATGGTTCGCTCGATCTGTTGACGATGACCTCGACGCCGCTGGAGCTTGTGGTTCTGGTCAAATGCGCCGCCCACTGGACGCTCACCGCCTTGCCGCTCGTCGCGGCCGCGCCGCTGCTCGGCCTGATGCTGGGGCTGGAGCCTCGGGCGCAGGCCGGCGTCGCCGCCTCTCTGCTGGCGGGAACCCCGGCTCTGACCCTGCTCGGCGCCATTGGCGCGGCGCTGACGGCGGGAATGCGGCGCGGCGGGCTGTTGATGGCGGTCCTGATCCTGCCGCTGACGACGCCAGTGCTGATTTTCGGCGTTTCGACGGCGGCGGCGGCAAGTGGCGGCACGGTGCCCTTCCACACGCCCTTCCTTATATTATGTGCGCTGTCGCTGGCGACCGTCGCCGGGGCGCCCTTCGCCGCCGCCGCCGCGCTGCGCGGGCGGGAGGGCTGATCCCGGCATGGACGCAGGCGCTCCGTCCCGATGCGCGGACGGGTCAAAAAGGCGGCTGTAAACAGGCGTTTTGTCCCCAGGGGCCATTCGTTAAGGGTTTATTAACCATTTCTTTACACTCTCCGTTTGGTAATTTTCGCCCAGGAGAGGGATGATTCGAATGCGCAGACTATTCACTTCGTTGGCGGCTATCGGCGTCGTGGCTGGTCCCGCCCTTTGCGCCGACTTGTCGTCGCAGACGGCGCCGCCGTCATTGATTGAGCCGTCTCCCATCTCCACCGTCGCCGCAACCCAGCCGAAGGAAGTCCTCATCGCCGAGGCGAACAGCCAGTCGGCGGCGATTTCCGGTCCGGGCGTCGCCACCCTGGCGCTGAACGTGACGCAGGCTTTGGGCGATCCCCGGGCTCTAGGCGAAAGCCCCGACCAAATCTATTTGGTCGCGATTTCCGATACCGCCGCCCAGGTCGCGGCCCATTTCGAAGCCCTTGGCGCGGTCGCCAATCTCGCGTCGATCACGCTCGTCGATGGGGGAACGCCGACGCTGACCCTGACCGCTGGCCAGGCCGCGAAAAACATCAAGCAGTTGGCGGCGCTGACCGGCGGCTACCAGATCGCCATCGTCGACTCCGCCGCGCGTATTCCCGCCGTTCTCGACGCGCTCAACTCCAATGGGCATCTCGCCTCGATTGCTTTCACCGATGCGGGGACGCCGACCTTGACCCTGACGGCCAGCCAGGCCGTCAATGACGGCAAGGCGCTGGCGGCGCTGACCGGAAGCTACGCCGTCGTCGTCAGCGACGCCGCAGCCAATGTCGCGGCCCAGTTCGACGCCCTGAACGCCCTCGCCAATCTCCCGGCGATCGCCCTCACCGATGCGGGCGCGCCGACCCTGACTCTGACGGCCGGCCAGGCCGCCAGGGACGTCAAGGCGCTGGCGGCGCTGACGGGCGAATACGAGATCGCGGTCGTCGATGCGGCGGCGAATCTCCCCGCCGTTTTCGACACGCTCAACGCCAATACCCATCTCGCCTCGATCGCGCTGACCGACGCGGGAACGCCGACGCTGGCGCTGACCGTGGCGCAAACCTTCGACAACACGGATGCGCTGGCCGCAATTGAGACGCCTTATGCGATCGCGGTCAACGACAGCGCAGCGCAAATTCTGCAGGCGACCTCGGCTCTGTCCTCCATCGAGCAGGTCGCCGGGCTCAATATCGCCGATACGGCGGCGAATGTGTCGGCCAATATCGACGCGCTCAACGCCAACACCAATATAAAGTCCATCGCCCTGACCGACGGCGGGACGCAAAGCCTCACCCTGAGCGTCGCTCAGGCCGCCGGCGACACCCGGGCGCTCGGCGCGATCGTCGGGGCCTATCGGATCGCCATCGCCGACACCGCCGCCAATATCCTCGCCAGTTTCGACGCGCTCAACGCCGCGCCGCCGGCCTCGATCAAGTTCACCGATGCGGCGGCGCCTGTCCTGACGTTCGGCGCCGCTCAGGCGGTCAATGACGCCAAGGCTTTGGCCGCGCTCACCGGGGCCTATAAAATTGTCATCGCCGACACGGCAGCCAATATCTCGACCCATTTCGACGCTCTGAGCGCTCTGCCGCATCTCGATTCGGTCGCCTTGACCGATGGCGGCACGCCGACTCTGGCCCTGACAGCCGTCAAGGCGGCCAAAGGCGATGCGGCGCTGGCGGCGCTGACCGGCGCCTATTTCGTCGCGGTCGCCGACACGGCGGCCAATGTCGTGGCTTATTTCGACGCGATCGACGCCCGGACCAATATCGCATCGATCTCCCTGACGGATCAGGGCACGCCAAATCTGACTCTGACCGTGGCGCAGGCGCTGGGCAAAACCCGGGCGCTCAGCGAGATCGCCGGAAGCTACGCGCTGGTTGTCGCCGACACAGCGGCCAATGTCGCCGCCCAGTTCGACGCGCTCAACACGCTCGCGCCGCTCGACTCGATCGCGCTGACCGACGAGGGAAAGCCGACCCTGACGCTGACCGCAGCGCAAGGCGCCAAAGACGGCGCGGCGCTGGCGGCGCTCAAAGGCTCCGCCGCCATCGCCATTGCCGATACGGCGGCTCAAGTCGCGGCCCATATCGGCGCGCTCAACGATCTGGCCCCTCTCGCCTCGATTGCGCTGACCGATGGGGAAAAGCCGACGTTGCCCTTGAACGTGGCCCAGACGCTGAACCAACCGCGCGCCCTGGCGGCGATTGTTTCGCCCTACGCCATAGAAGTGACGGACGCCGCGCCGGCAATCCTCGGGTCGCTCGAAGCTTTGGGTCGAGTCGCGCAGGTCGCCTCGATCAACGTCGCCGACCGGGCCGAGGTTGTTTCCGCCTCCTTCGATGCGCTGAACGCCGCGCCGGGGATCGCCTCGATCACAGTGACGGATGGCGCTCAAGCCAGCGTTGCGCTCGACGCGCGCCAGGCGGCCAATGACACGAAGGCGCTGGCCAAATTGGCCGGAACCTTTGCCATCGCCGTCACCGACACGACCGCCAATGTCGCTGCTCAGTTCGACGCCCTCAACGGGGCGTCCCATTTGGCCTCGATTGCGCTGACCGACGGCGCGACCGTCGGCCTGAGCTTGACGGCGACGCAAGCGGCGGATAACGCCAAGTCGATCGCGGCTCTCTCCGGCCCCGGCGAGATCGGGGTCACCGATACCGCCGCGAATGTCTCAAGTCGTTTCGATGCTCTTAACGCCAATCCGCGTCTGCGCTCGATTGTCCTGACCGACGAGGGAACGCCGGCGCTCGGCTTGAACGCAAGACAGACGATTGAGGGCGCTGCGGCGCTTCGGGCGATCTCCGGTCCCTACAGTGTAGCGGTCCGCGACGACGCCTCGGCGATTTCCGCCAATTTCGGCGCGCTGAACGCCGACGGGCGGATTTCCTCGATCGCCGTGTCGGACAGCAATCCGCTCCGTCTGACGGTGGCGCAAATAAACGGCGGCGCGGTCGCCCTGGACAAAATCGCCAGCGATAGCTTCAAAGTGGTTGTCGTCGATACGGCGGCCAATCTCGCCGCCGTCGGCAAGGAGCCATTTTCCAAGTCCTATGTGGTCTCCATCGGCGTCTCCGACACGGCGGAAAATGTCGCCGCCCAGCTGGACGCGCTGAATGCCAATTCCACCGTCTCGGAAATCATCCTCACCGGCGACCAGGCTCCGATTCTCGGCGTCACGCTCGCCCAGGCGCTGGCCGATAAAGTGGCGCTCGACAAAATCAAGGGCCCCTTTGCGCTGGCGGTTCGGGACACGACCGCGAATGTTCTGGCCAACCTCGACGCTTTGAACCTCGACCCCAGAGTCCGTTCGATCGCGCGGACGGACGGGCTTGACGCGCCGTTGAAATTTACGGTGCAACAAGCCCTTGCCTACAGGCCGGCGCTGGAGAAGCTGAGCGCGTCGAATACGCCGATCGTCGTGTCCGACAACGCCTTGAATGTCTCTGCCGGCCTCGCCGCGCTGGCCGCCGATCCTTTCGTCTCCAGCATCACTGTCGTCGATGCGGCGGCGAATATTCTGGCCAATAAGATAGTCTTCGTCGGCGAGCCGAAGATCACGGGCATTGTCGTCGCCGACAAGGCCGCCAATGTAGCGAAGCTTATCGACCAGCTCGAAATCACAGGGAAGATCGGCGCGATTCATTTGAGCGACACAGGGAAGGCCAAGCTGGTTCTCAGCGTCGCGCAGGCCCTGGCCGACAAAAAGACCCTCGCCGCGATTTCGGGTCCCTACAAGATCGAGATCGTCGACACCGTCGCCAATGTGCTCGCCGATCGCTCAAAGATCGAGGCCAACCCGGCCGTGGCGTCGATCGACATTGTCGATACGCCTTCGGCGATTGCCGGAGAGCTTCCGACGCTGATCAGGATTCCGCTTTACCGCGGCTACAGCCTGCAGACATCTAGCGCCGAGCCGACCTCGGTTGGTGGCAAGGTGGCGACCATCGCCGGGAACGAAAGCCCGGCCGAAACGAAGTAAGGCGTTTTCGAGCAAACCGAAGACCACCTGGATTGAACGACTCTGGAGCTTTTCCAACTTCACTTGAAGCGGGAAAAGCTCCAGATCGTTTTTGCGGGAGCCTATTCTTGACGCGAACCGGCATCCGCTCTCTCAGTATAGGCTCGAACTACCGCCGGCGCCGTTGTCACGGACAATCCCCGTCCCCGGTCGCCTTTCCCGAAAAAAGACGGGGCGGAAGCTTCAGGCGTTTCGCGCGGCTTCGATTTCTTCCAGCAAGGCCATATTTTCATGGGCCCATCGGCATAGCATGGCGGTCGGCTCATGAAGGCGGCGACCGGTATCGGTCAGCCGATATTCGGTCCTCGGCGGCGAGACCGGATAGGCTGTCCGTTCAACGAGGCCAGCCGCTTCGAGCTCCCGGAGGACCTGGGTCAGCATCTTCCTGGAAATATCCGGGATGCGGCGCTGAAAATCGCCGAAGCGCAAAACGCCTCCGGCGAGACAATAAAGAACAACCGGTGTCCACTTGTCCCCGATGACCCGCAACACGCGCCGAACCGGACAGCGCGCGCCCATTATTTCGGGTTCGGGCGAGGGCGACGACGTGCTGCGTTGGGAATCATCCATGCCCGGACACCGGGCGCGGCGTTGGGAAATATGCCTTGATCGCGCTCGTCGTCAGGCCGGAACTCGGATGCATCGCTGGCCGCGCCCGATCGCCCGTCATTCCCGCTCCGTCACGCCGGGTCGCGGCGAAACGCCGCCGCGTTCTCGCGCAGATAGGCGTCGAGCGCGCGCGCGGGCTTGCCCAGCAGGCCCGCGACGACGCTGTCGATGGCGGCGCAGCTTCCGGTCCGGTAATATTCCTGCAATTCGAGAATCGCGGTGACTTGCCATTCCGGCATGCCGATGCCCAGCATGGACTGCCGCTGCGCATCTTCGGGAATGTCCACGAAAGAGACCGGGGTCCCCAGCACGGCGGAAATTCGCGCCGCAATCTCGGCATTGCTGACGGCTTCGGGGCCATACAACTCGTAGGTCTTCGCCAGATGCGGCCGCGGGTCGCCCAGAATCCCGGCGGCGATTTCGCCCACGTCGCGCACATCGATCAAACTGGTTCTCGTGTCGCCCATGGCCGCGTAAAACGCCCCGCTCGCGCGAATGCTCGCGGCGTCATAGGTGACGATATTCTGCATGAAGCCGTTGGGGCGCAGGATGGTGTAATCGAGCCCCGTCCCCCGCAAATAATCTTCGACCCTGGCATGCCAGCTCGGAAAAGACTTGGTGAAACGGCCCGCCCCCATGGCCGAATTCAACACGATATGGCGCACGCCCGTCGCCTTGCAGGCGTCGATCATGTTGATTTCATATTCAACCAGCTGGGGTATCGGCCCGCAAACAAGATAGACTCGGTCGATGCCTTCGAGCGCCCTCGAAAGACTGGCCTTGTCGCTGAAATCCGCAATCGCCGGATCGCCCGTCGGGCCGCGTCCGGCGTCCCGCTCGCTGCGGTACATGGCGCGAACGGGCGAGCCATTCCTCAAGGCGGCGTCGAGCACCGCTCCCCCGGCGTTACCCGAAGCGCCCGTGATCAGCAGCATGTCCGTCCCCCGCCCCGAGCGGCGTCCAGGAGCCTTTTGGCTCCTGCGTCCAACCGATGCGCCATAGTAGGGGAAAGCGGCCGTCGCTCAAGTAGGAACCTTTTGGTAACCAGACCCGCCAGTCGCGCCGGGCCTCAAGGCGCGGTCGCAAGCCCTTTCGGCTCTTGAGCAAAACCATGCGGTCGGAGAGTCTCGGATCGGGCGCGATGCGGGCATGGCTCTTGCTAGGGAGTTGGCTGGAGCAAATGCGGACTCGCAAATACTGCTTTCGGGAGAATCCCCATGGCCAATGTGACTTTTTCTTCGCCGTCCCTTCCCCATGACGAGACCGTCAGCACGGCCGCCAGGGATCCGGGAACGCTTCTGGCGCTCGCCAAGTCGCACAAGATTCCCATCCCCTTCGATTGCCAGGATGGGGAATGCGCGTCTTGCCTTGTCGAGATTGAAGTGCTCGATTTTTCAACCCAGTCCTTTGCCCTCACCGACAAAGAGAAGGAAATTCTCAAGCAACTCGGCAAGAAAACCAAAACCGACATCAAGATCGCTGAGGCGCGCAACATCGCGCCGCATTTCCGTCTGGCCTGCCAATACGTGATCCATGACGAAGATATTGTGGTGAAATTCGTCGGCGACGAGACTCTGCCCGTCCGCAAGCGCAAATAACAGGCAATTCGGGCCGAAAATTTGGGCTGGCCGGTTTGTCGTCGGTCCGGGGCGCCGGCCGTCGCCGGTGTGCGCCCTCGGCGTAACGGTCGTTCAGGAAGCCGCGCTCGCGCGCCAGCGCGCATATCCGTCCGCCCGCAGCTTGCAGGCGGGGCAGGCGCCGCAGCCAAAACCCCAGGCGTGGCGCGCGCCGCGTTCGCCGAGGTAGCAGGTGTGGCTATGCTCGACGATCGCCTCGACCAGTCGTTCGCCGCCGAGTTGTTGCGCCAGCGCCCAGCTTTGCGCCTTGTCGATCCACATCAACGGCGTTTCCAGCACGAACCGGCTTTCCATTCCGATATTGAGCGCCACCTGCATCGCCTTGATGGCGTCGTCGCGGCAGTCGGGATAGCCGGAGAAATCGGTCTCGCACATGCCGCCGACGATATGGGTGAGGCCCCGCCGATACGCCAGCGCCGCCGCGAAGGCCAGGAAAATAAGATTGCGGCCGGGCACGAACGTATTGGGCAGGCCTTTCGCGCCCATTTCAATGGCCTTGTCGCCGGTCAGGGCGGTGTCGGAAAGCGCGCCGAGCGCCGACAGGTCGATGACATGATCGTCCCCGAGCCTTTGCTCCCATTGCGGCTTGAGCGCCGTCAGCCGTTCGCACAGGCCGGCGCGTTGGGCGAGTTCGACGCGATGGCGCTGGCCATAATCGAATCCCACGGTCTCGACGCGCGCAAAACGCTCCAGAGCCCAGGCGAGACAGGTCGTCGAATCCTGTCCGCCGGAAAACAGCACCAAAGCCATATATTTTCTCCGATCCAAGACCCGCTTGCTACACAAATGCGGCGGGAGCGTCCATGGCGGCGGCGGGCTTTCGCAATCGCCCGGGCCGCGCTATCTGGGTCTTCGCGCGAAAAACGGGATTTTGCCGCCTTTGCCACCCTTTTGCCTGATCGAGGAGTCCGACGCCGGCGCCGCCTTGCTGTTCGAGGGGCCGCGCGAAAAAATCGTCGCTTTCACGGCTGAGGAGGTCGCGTCGGCGCTGGCGGCGATGCAGGCTTCGAGCGCGGCGGGCTTTCATCTTGCCGGAATCCTGTCTTACGAATGCGGCTATGTGTTCGAGCCGCGTCTGAGCAAGCTTTTGCCGACGCGCAGCGGGCGCCCGTTGCTGCAATTTGGCGTATTCGACGCCCCGCGCCGCGTCGAAATCTCCGCCGAAAATCCGGCAAGCGTCAAGGATGTGCGCCCCTCGTGGGATTTCGACGATTATCGGCGCCGCTTCGACGCCTGCCGCGACTATATCGCCGCTGGCGACGTCTATCAGATCAACCTGACTTTCCCCTTCACCGGTCGCCAGCAGGGCGCGCCGCTCGATCTCTATGCGCTGTTGCGGCAGCGCCAGCCGGCGCAACTCGGCGGGGTGATCGCGCTCGGCGACCGCGCCATCGTGTCGCTGTCGCCCGAATGGTTTTTTTCGACGCGCAGCCGAAAAATTTCGACGCGGCCGATGAAAGGCACGGCCCCGCGCGGCGCCGACCCATTGCGCGACGCGGCGCTGGCTCTGGCGCTGGCGCGCGACGAGAAAAACCGCGCCGAAAACCTGATGATCGTCGATCTGCTGCGCAATGATCTGAGCCGGCTGTCGGAGATCGGATCGGTGGTCGTCACCGATCTGTATTCCGTCGCGACCTTTCCGACCCTGCACCAGATGACCTCGGGCGTTGAGGGGTTCTTGCGCGAAAATCTGACTTTTGCCGAAATATTCGCCGGATTGTTTCCCTGTGGTTCGGTGACCGGGGCGCCAAAAATCCGCGCCATGGAAATCATCGCCGAACAGGAGGGCGCGCCGCGCGAAAATTATTGCGGCGCCATCGGCCATATAGCGCCAAATGGCGACATGCGGTTCAATGTCGCCATTCGGACCCTGACGCTCGATGGGCGCGGCGGACTGGTCTGTCCGGTCGGCTCGGCCATTGTCGCGGATTCGCAAGCCAGAGAGGAATATGCGGAATGTCTTCTCAAGGCGCGCTTCCTGACCGGCTAGAAGATTTCGGTCTGATCGAGACTTTGCTTTGGACGCGCGAGGGCGGCTATTTTTTGCGCGCCGGCCATGAAGCTCGGCTGGAAAATTCCGCCCGCGCGCTCGGCTTTGCTTTCGACCAAACAGCCTTCGACGAAGCTTTGGCGCGCGCCTGCGCGGACGGCGCCGCGCCGCGGTTGCGGGTGCGGCTTGCGCTGCGCCGCGACGGCGCCATCGAGGCGGCGGCGGCGCCTTGCGCGCCGGAGCCGCCGGGGAAAATCTGGCGCGTCGCAATCGCCAGACAACGCTTCGATTCGCGCGACGCCTTGCTTCGCCACAAGACGACGCGGCGGGAAATCTACGAAAGCGCGCTGGCCGAAGCGCAAGCCGCCGACCAAACCATCGATGAAGTGATCTTTCTCAACGAAAGGTACGAAATCTGCGAAGGCGCGCGCACCAATATTTTCATCTTGACCGGGGACGCGCTCTGGACCCCGCCCTTGTCCTGCGGCCTTCTGCCCGGCGTGTTGCGCGCCGACCTGCTGGCGCGGGGAAAGGCGCGCGAAAAAATCTTGGGAAAAGACGATCTGCGCGAAGAATTCCTGCTCGGCAATTCCCTACGCGGTCTTTTGCGCGCGCGCCTCGGCGATTGACGCGACTTCGTCTTCGCGGAGCCCAACCTGTTCTTCACGAAGCCAATGTTCCAGCAGGGAGCGGGCGATGGCGGCTTTCCCCGGCGCGAACAACCCTTCCTGATGGCGCTCCTCGATCATGGCGCGCGCCTCGGCGCGGGTGAACCAGCGGCAATCCTCCAGTTCCTCGGCGTCGATGCGAATATCGCGCGACAGCGCCTGCCCGATGCAGCCGAACATCAGCGAAGCCGGAAATGGCCAAGGCTGCGAGGCGGCGTAGCGCACCGCGCCGACGACAATGCCGGATTCCTCGAAAACTTCGCGCCGCACGGCTTCTTCGAGCGTCTCGCCGCTCTCGATGAAGCCGGCGAGACAGGAATACATTTTTTCCGGAAAATGCCGCGCCCGGCCAAGCAGGCAGAAGTCGCCATCGACCACCAGCATGATCGCCACCGGATCTGTGCGCGGAAAATGCCGCGCGCCGCAGGCGGGGCAGTCACGCCGCCAGCCGGCGGCGAAGGCCACGGTCGGCGCGCCGCAGCGCGCGCAAAAACCATGGGTGGCGTGATAATGCAGGATGGATTTGGCCTGACCCAGAATCGCCAGTTCAGGCCGGGTGAGACGGTTTTTCGCCGCCAGGACGCGCAGATCGCGGATTTGCAGTTCGGGCTTATTTTGCAGGACCAGCCGGCGCCGATCGCTCAAAGAGCCGTCGTCCGCTTCCTCCTGCATCTGGGCGGCGGCGTCGGGCAGCAGCAGGGCGAAGAGCGGCCCGCTCTCGTCGCGCCCGAGCAGAACCTCGATTTCAGCCGCGCCGAAGTCGCGCGCCTGCGCGAGAGGATGGCGGGCCAAGAGCGCGTCGCCCTCGGCGCGCAAGATTGGCATGGATTGCACAAGGACCACGGCCATTGCCGCCGGGTCGGCCGCCATTTGCGCCACCGCCGCCGCATCCTCGCGCAGAAGCGACAGGCGGTCGAGCGGATTGCCGGCAAAGCCCTCGACGGAATCGGGCATTTGTTCTCCTTCAGGGCGCCCGCAATTCCAGCGTGCGGCGCAGATTTTCGATCGCGTTCGCGGCGGCATCCGGCGCATAGGGCGTCGCTTTGCCGGCGCCCCAGACCGGCCCCGGCCAGGCGGCGTCGCCGGCCAGACGGGCAACCACGTGAATATGCAATTGCGGGACCAAATTGCCAAGCGCGCCGATATTGATCTTGTCCGCGCCGGCCAAGGCCTTCAATCTTTCGCCCGCCAGCGCCGCCTCTTCGATCAGGACCGCGCGCTCTCGCGGCGCGAGATCGAAGATTTCGCGCAAATCCGCGCCGCCGGGAACGAGGATCAGCCAAGGAAAGCGGCTGTCGTTCATCAACAGCACGCGGCAAAGCGCAAAATCGCCAACCGGGAAGGTATCGGCGGCGAGGCGTGGATCGAGCCGAAAAGTCATGCGGCCTCAAAAGCTGCCTTCGGGTTAGCGCCTTATCGGGACCGGCACAAGCCTTCAGGCGCCCGGCGCCCTCTTGCGAAATCGGCGGCGATGGTCCAAATAGGCGGCGGGAGGTTGGCGGTGGACGTTCCACTCGCCAACCGGGTCAGGTCCGGAAGGAAGCAGCCCTAACGAGAACGGGCGGGTCTTCGTCCAGCCTCCCACATTTATCCTTTTGCGCGCGCCAGGTCCGGCGGACGCGAGCCGCAGATGCGGCGGCGCCCCCCAAAATCCGCCGGCGCCCTTTTTCGGCGGTTTAATGATCGACGATTCCGCGCAAAACGAGGCAGAGGCGGCGCAAGGCGGGGGCTTGTTCGGCGAAGCGCCGACCGATCTCGGCAAGAAGTCGGCCTCTCCCGCCTATCGCGTGCTGGCGCGCAAATACCGCCCTTCGCGTTTCGAGGACCTGATCGGCCAGGAGCCGATGGTGCGCACTCTCTCCAACGCCTTCGACCTCGGCCGCATCCATCAGGCCTATATGCTGACCGGCGTGCGCGGCGTCGGCAAGACCACCACCGCGCGCATCCTTGCCCGCGCCTTCAATTACGAAGTCGCCCCGGGAGAGGGGCGCCCGGCCATCGACCGGCCGACCATCCATATGGACGAGATCGGCGTCCACTGTCAGGCGATCATGGAATCGCGCCATGTCGATGTGATCGAAATGGACGCCGCCTCCCACACCGGCATCGACGACGTGCGCGAGATCATCGAAAGCGCGCGTTACAGGCCCGTTATGGCGCGCACCAAGGTCTATATCATCGACGAAGTTCACATGCTGTCGAAACAGGCGTTCAACGGCCTGTTAAAAACGCTGGAAGAGCCGCCCGAACACGTCAAATTCCTGTTCGCCACCACGGAGATCGAAAAAGTCCCGGTGACGGTGCGCTCGCGCTGCCTGCGCTTCGATCTGCGGCGCGTCGAATCGCAGGTCCTGACCCGCCATCTCGTCTCGATCTGCGACAAGGAAAAAGTCCAGATCGATCACGAGGCGCTGAGCCTGATCGCCCGCGCCTCCGAGGGTTCGGTGCGCGACGCGCTGTCGCTGCTCGATCAGGCCATCGCCCATGGCGCCGGCGCGCCGATCGAGGCGCTGGATTTGCGCCGGATGCTCGGCCTTGCCGACCGTTCGCGCATCATCGACCTGTTCGAAACCCTGATGAAGGGCGATGTTGCGGCGGCGCTGGCCAATCTCAAGGACCAGTACGACAGCGGCGCCGATCCGGCGCAGGTGCTGATCGAACTGGCGGAATTCGTGCATTTCGTCACCCGCGCCAAGGTCGCGCCCGATCTCGCCGACGCAACCGCTACCCAGGCCGAGCGCCAGCGCGGCGAGGTTTTCGCGCGAACGCTTTCGATGTCGGTGTTGTCGCGCGCTTGGCAGATCCTGCTCAAGGGTGTGCAGGAGGCCCGAGAGTCGCCGCGCCCGCTCGCCGCCGCCGACATGGTGCTGGTGCGGCTCGCCTATGCCGCCGACCTGCCCTCGCCCGAAGAAGCGCTGAAACGGCTGTCTTCGCCGGGCGAAAATGCGGGCGGCGCCTCGCCGCGCGGCGGATCGCCCGCTACGGGCCCGGGCGCCGCTTTACCAGCGTCAGGCCCGGGCGGCGTCTCGCGCAGCGGGCCGCGCCTCGCTTCGGCGCAACCTTTCGCGCCGCCGGAAGCGGCCTCACCGCAGATCGCGCCAGCGGTCGTGTTGAATTCCTTTGCCGAATTGGTGGCGCTGGCGGGCGCGCAGCGCGACATCCAGATCAAGTCGGCGCTGGAGCGCGACGTGCGGCTGGTGCGTTTCGAACCCGGCCTGCTCGAATTCTCGCTGGCGCCGGGCGGTTCGCCCGCTCTGGCGGCGCAATTGACGCGCAAGTTGCAGGACTGGACCGGCCAGCGCTGGATGGTGGCGCTGTCCACCGCCTCCGGCGCGCCGAGCCTCGTCGAACAGGCGCAGACGAAGGAAAACGAGCGTCGGGTCGGCGTGCAGGCGCACCCATTGGTGCGCGCCGCGCTCGAACAATTTCCCGGCGCGGTGATTGTCGCGGTGCGCGGCGGCGCGCCCGAGACCTCGAACCCGATCGTTCCGGTGGAAGCAGAAGACGTCGGCTATATCGACGAACCCGAAGACGAGGATTTTTAAATGGATATCATGGGGTTGATGAAAAAGGCCGGCGCCATGCAGGCCAAAATGGCCGAAATGCAGGCTGAACTGGACAATATCACCGTCGAGGGTTTTGCGGGCGGCGGGCTCGTGAAAGTCACGCTCACCGCCAAGGGCGCCTTGCAGGCGCTGGCGGTGGACCCGTCGCTGCTCAAGGTCGAGGAAAAGGAAATTCTCGAAGACCTGATCGTCGCCGCCCATGCTGACGCCCGGCGCAAGGCCGAGACGCTGATGGAAGAAAAGATGAAAGACCTCACCGCCGGCCTGCCGCTGCCGCCCGGCATGAAACTGCCTTTCTAATCGTTGCCCTTATCGCTGACGCGATAAGGGCGTCCCTCGCGAAGGCTCGGCGTCGCGTTTGCTCCTAGCGCTCTTCGGGCGCAAGAGGGGCCCGCGAATAGCAGGTCGGGCTTTTGCGCTCCTGGCGCTATTCCCGGACTAATTTTTCATGGCCGAACGCATCGCCGGACCGGAAATCGAGCGGCTGATCCAATTGCTCGCTCGGCTGCCGGGGTTGGGGCCGCGTTCGGCGCGGCGCGCCGCCCTGCATCTGATCCGCAAGCGCGAGGAACTGTTGGGGCCTTTGGCCGAGGCCATGCGCGTGGCGAAAGAAAAAATCGTCACCTGCTCGGTCTGCGGCAATATCGACACTGGCGACCCTTGCGCGATCTGCAACGATCCGCGCCGCGACCCCGGCGCCATCGTGGTGGTGGAGACCATTGGCGACCTCTGGGCTCTGGAGCGCGCCGGGGTGTTGTCCGCGCAATATCATGTGCTCGGCGGCGCGCTGTCGCCGCTCGACGGCGTCGGTCCGGACGATCTCAATATTTCAAAACTGGTCGGACGCGTCGCCCAAGGCGGCGTGCGCGAAGTGATTCTGGCCGTCAACGCCACCGTCGATGGCCAGACCACGGCGCATTACATCACCGAATTGCTGGCCCATCTCCACGTCAAATGCACCCGTCTCGCCCACGGCGTGCCGGTCGGCGGCGAGTTGGATTACCTCGACGAGGGCACGCTGGCGGCGGCGATGCGGAGCCGGACGGATTTGTGAGTCCCCATCCATGGCTCTGGACGCCATAGAAGAAATTATGGTATCAAGGGCCATATGAAAGCCACGCGCGTTTTCTATGACCGGATGGAATATGCCGATGGCGCCATTGTCGAAATGGTCATCTGGCTGGTTCCGCAACCGGTCGAGGGCAGCGCGCATCGGCTGAAATATA
The DNA here is from genome assembly GCF_903903185.1 of uncultured Rhodoblastus sp. Classification (GTDB taxonomy): domain Bacteria; phylum Pseudomonadota; class Alphaproteobacteria; order Rhizobiales; family Beijerinckiaceae; genus Rhodoblastus. The sequence continues at coordinate 18,578 of NZ_CAIUXT010000160.1, read as the reverse complement.
GTCTGTTCTATGGCCGGCCGGGCCAGCGCCTTGTCGGCTACGACAACGAGCGGGGCAAGGGCGACCACAAGCATTTCACGGATCGCGAGGAACCCTATCCTTTCACGACTCCTGAGGCCCTGGTGTCCGATTTTCTGGCCGACGTGAAGAAAATGCGAGGTGATTCATGAGCGACAATATCCGTATCCATATCGGCGACGCCGAGGACATGGGGCGGCGGTTCGTCGACGCCTGGCGACGCGCGGAAGCGGGCGAAATTGTCGATGAGACCCATCTGACTTTTCGTGATCTGGAATCTTTGCTCGCGGCCTTGACCCCCAAACGGCTGAACCTCTTGCGCCATGTGCGCCATCATCCCGCCCCCAGCATCAAGGCGCTGGCCGCGGCGTTGCGACGCGATTACAAGAATGTGCACCAAGACGTGCAGGAACTGACCCGGCTTGGCCTGCTCGCCCGCACGGCCAATCAGGTCGTGGCGCCCTTTGCGGAAGTGGAGGCGCGGTTCGTGCTTTGAGCAATCCGACGAACCGCAGGATTCCCCTCACCCTGAGGAAGCCGCGCAGCGGCTGTCTCGAAGGGCGAGGGCGTCGTTGGCCGCGACTTTTCCGCCGCCGCTTTGGAAAAGTTTCGTCTGCCGCCAATGGTTCAAGACGCCAGCTTTGCGGGCTCCTCACCATGAGGGGTGGGCTGGATAGATCGTGTTGTCACTGCGCCGCCGACAAAACTTCCGGCCCTTCCGGCGGCTGCACAAAATCGATCTTCTCGATCCGCTCGCCCGTTCGCGCGATCTTTTCCGATGAGACCAGAATCGCCGAGACATCCTCCTGCGACTGCCGGAAATGGCCTTCCAGCTTCAAAACGCGCTGGCGCAGCCGCAGCACATCCTCGACGAGGCGCCGCGTTTCGGCCTGAATCACATGGGCCTGATCGCGCACCAGCGCGTCGCGCACCAGAGCCTGCAACACCTGAATCGCCATCATCAGCAGCGAGGGCGAGACGATCAGCACCCGGGCGCGGTGGGCCTTCTGGATCACGTCCTCGAACGATTCGTGCAGTTCGGCGAACAGCGATTCCGAGGGCACGAAAAGGATCGCCACGTCCTGGGTTTCGCCCGGCAGCAGATAGCGCTCGGCAATGTCCTTGATATGCTTCCCGAGATCGGCCCGCACCCGCGCCTGCGCCATTTTCCGCACCGCGCCGTCGCGGGCCTGTTTGAGCGCGGTAAAGGCTTCGAGCGGAAATTTGGCGTCCACCGCCAGAATCTTGTCGTCGCCGGGCAGCCGCAAGGCGCAATCGGGCCGCGCGCCGGTCGAGAGCGTATGCTGGAATTTGTAGGCGCTGCCCGGCAAGGCGTCGCGCACGATCGCCTCCATCCGCCCCTGACCGAAGGCGCCGCGCGTCTGCTTGTTGCCCAAAATCTCCTTCAGCCCGACCACTTCCTGCGTGAGTCCGGCGAGCCGCGCCTGCGCCGCGTCGATCAGGCCCAACCGCTCGTTGAGGGCGCCGAGATTTTCGAGAGTGGCGCGCGACGAGGTCTCCAGCCTTTCATTGACCCGGTGGGACGAGGAATCGAGTTTTTCGGCGACCGCGCGCGCGAAATCCGCCTGCCTGCCGCCGAGAATTTCGGCCAAAGTCTGCATCCGCCCTGCCATTTCGGCGTGGTTGCGGGCGAGCGCCGCCATTTGCGCGTCGCTCTCGGCCCGGCGTCGGCCGCCCGGACCGCGCAAGGCCGCAAAGGCTAGCAGCAGCAAAGCGAATACCGCGACCGCCGCCAGAAACTCGAACAAGGAGACGGGCGTGGCGTGAATTTCGAACAGCAGGCGATCGGTCATGGCGCGATTCAAGCAAGAACAAATGAACAAAAATAGAACATAAAACAGTTTCGCTGGCAAACCGGATTTGACGTCGGCGCGCACCGCCCTTATTTCTTGAAATCAAACTCGAAAGTCCGCTCCATGGCCATACGCCCGATTCTGTGCCTGCCCGATCCGCAATTGCGCGCCGTCAGCGAAAAGGTCGGCGTCGTCGACGATAGCGTGCGCGCCCTTATGGACGACATGCTGCAGACCATGTACGACGCGCCGGGCATTGGGCTCGCGGCGATCCAGATCGGCGTCGCCAAACGCGTCATCGTCATGGACCTTTCCAAGAAGGGCGAGCCGCCGGCGCCGCGCTTTTTCGTCGATCCGGAAATACTTGAGACCTCGGAAGAGGAATCGGTTTACGAGGAAGGCTGCCTCTCGATCCCCGAATATTACGAGGACGTGTCGCGTTCGGCGAGGATCCGGGTGCGCTATCTCGACCGCGAAAATATTATGCGGGAGATCGACGCGGACGGCCTGCTCGCCACCTGTCTGCAACATGAGATCGACCATCTTGAAGGCCGGTTGTTCATCGACCATTTGTCGCGGCTCAAGCGCGAACGAGCGATCAAGAAATTCACCAAGGCGGCGCGCAGCGAGCCCGGCGCCAAAAAGTTCGAAAGAGCCCCGGAAATCCGCGAAAAGCGGGGCTGAAACATGCGCGTCATCTTCATGGGCACGCCGGATTTCGCGCTGGCGCCGCTGGCGGAAATCTTTGGGCGCGGCCATGAGATCGTCGCGGTCTATACGCGCGCGCCCAAGCCCGCGGGGCGGCGCGGGCTGGAGCTGACGCCCTCGCCGGTCCATGCCGCCGCCGAGCGTTATGGTTTGACCATTCGGACGCCGAAGAATTTTCGCGACCCCGAAACTTTGGCGGAGTTACGAACCCTCAATGCCGATGTCGCGGTGGTCGTCGCCTATGGGCTTATCCTGCCCAAGGACGTGCTCGACGCGCCGAAATACGGCTGCCTCAATCTGCACGCCTCGCTGCTGCCGCGCTGGCGCGGCGCGGCCCCGATCCAGCGCGCGATCATCGAAGGCGACAGCGAAACCGGAATCATGGTCATGCGGATGGAGGAAGGGCTCGACACCGGCCCCATCGCCATGTCGGAAAAACTGAAGGTCCCCCCCGACATGACCGCCGGCGAGGCCCATGACCGGTTGACCCTGCTCGGCGCCGACCTGATCGGCCGCGCGCTGGCGGCGCTGGCGGCGCTGGAGCGCGGCGCGCTGACCTTCGAGCCACAGCCGGAACAAGGCGTCGTCTACGCCAAAAAAATCGACAAGGCGGAAGCCCGCGTGGATTTTGCGCAAGATTCGCGCAAGCTGCACGATCTGGTGCGGGGCCTGTCGCCCTTTCCTGGCGCCTTTTTCGAACTGGATTTCGGCAAGGGCCGCGAGCGCGTCAAGATTTTGCGCACGGCGTTGGCGCAGGGCAAAGGGGCGCCGGGCGAAATTCTCGACGAGACGCCACGCATCGCTTGCGGCGCCGGGGCGCTGGCTTTGCTGGACGTGCAGCGGGCGGGGCGCGGTCCGGTCTCGGGGGCGGAATTCTTGCGCGGGGCGCGACTGGCGCCGGGCGCCAGTCTGTCTGAAGCGAGCCATGCCGCGCTATAAATTGCTCATCGAATATGACGGGACCGATTATGTCGGCTGGCAGCGTCAGGCCAACGGCCTGTCGGTTCAGGAAGTGATCGAGACGGCGCTGAAAAAACTCGAACCCGGCCCGTTCGGCCTGCGCGGCGCCGGGCGCACCGACGCCGGCGTCCACGCCTGCGCCCAGGTCGGCCATGTCGATCTGCAAAATGTCTGGCGCACGGATGTATTGCGCGACGCGCTCAACGCCCATATGCGGCCGGAAAAAGTCGCGATTCTCTCGGCGCAGGCGGCGCCGGAGACTTTCGACGCCCGCTTTTCGGCCAAGACACGGCATTATCTTTACCGCATCGCCAACCGCCGCGCGCCGCTGACTTTCGATCATGGCCGCGCCTGGCTGGTCAAGCGGCCCCTGAACGCCGAAGCCATGCATGAGGCGGCGCAGGTCTTGATCGGCCGCCACGATTTCACGACTTTTCGCGATTCCGAATGCCAGGCCGAAAACCCGGTGCGCACACTCGACCGTCTCGACGTTTTCCGCGCGCCGAAGGACGAGATTCACATCTGCGTCAGCTCGCGCGCCTTTCTGCACCGGCAAGTGCGCTCGATGGTCGGCTCGCTGGAGCATGTCGGCTCGGGCAAATGGCGGCGCCAGGACCTCGCCGAGGCCCTGCGCGCCAGAGATCGCGCGCGCTGCGGGCAGGTGGCGCCGGCGGCCGGGCTTTATCTCGTCGGCGTCGATTATTGAGCCTCGCGAAACAAGGACTCCTAAAATGATTTATGCGCCGAAAATGTTTCATGCCCTGTTTGGTGTCGCCTTGATAACGCTTGGCGGCAACGCCGCGGCCGCGACCGTGCTGACCGAAGCCGATGCGAAAGCGCCGATCCTCGTCCGCGTCGGCGAGACCATCGAATTGCGGCTGAGCGAAAACCCTTCGACCGGCTATGCCTGGAGCGTCGCCTTCGATCCGCCGGATGCGGCGGCGGTGACCTATAGTCATTGGAAAGCGCAGCAGGGTGGCGCGGTCGGGGCGCCGGGAACGCGCGATCTGTCGATCGCGATCCGGCGCGCCGGCAATCTGGTCATCCGCGCCAACAACGGCCGGTCCTGGGAGGGCGACGCCTCGGTGACCAAAAGGTTGGAATTCTTGATCGAGGCGCGCTGAAACGCGTTGCAGTTTTTCGCCGGGATAGACGTCGCCAAGATTGGTCTGGACCATGAACGTCATAACCCACGCCTGAGCATTTCGGCTTTGGCAAATAACGCCTACGGTGTCTCGCCGACGCCCTGCGCGCAGGTGGCGCCGGCGGTGGGGCTCGATCCGGTCGGCGTCGATTATTGAAGCTTGCTTTTGTCGCGCAGTCTCGCGCTGTCGCGACTTTCCCGCTGGACCAGATTCCAGGCGATGACCAATGCCAGAAGCACGCCAAGCGTGATCATTATTTTCACGAAGGTTTCGGGGTCCCAAAAGGCGAGCCACAATTGCCCCAGCAAGGCGGCCGCCCCGAGGACTACAAGGCCAAATCCGGCGGGGACCGTCCAGTTCATGGGCTTGCCTTCTCGACAACGACGGCGGAGCCGTAGCAGATGACTTCGGTGACGCCGCTCATGATTTCATTGGCGTCGTAGCGCATCGCCAGGATGGCGTCGGCGCCGTTGGCTGCGGCGTGCGCGCACATCATCTCGTAGGCGTCGGTGCGCGTTCGCTCGCATAAATTGGTATAGACGGAGATATTGCCGCCAAACAAGGTTTGCAAGGCCCCGCCAATATTGCCGAAGATGGATCGCGAGCGCACGACAATGCCGCGAACGATTCCGATATTGGCTGTCACCCGATAGCCCGGCAGTTCGAGCGCCGTTGTCACCATTTCAGCTTTCATCGCCCTTTCCCCGTAATTCCGAACGAGCCTGCACCCGGTTCCAACCCTGCGCCGGAGGCATGAGACCGGCCTACTCCACCTTTTCGCCGGGATAGACGCCCCATAAATTGGTCTGGCCCATGAAACCGTCATAGCCCTCGCCCTTGAGGCGACACCAGCTGCCGTCGCAGCTTTTCACGCCGGCGACGACGCCCGGCGCGAGCCTCGCCGTGACATTGGCGCCCTCCTGCGGCAGGCCGTAAAGCGGCAAGGGCGGCGTGTTCTTCTTCCATGGCGAGATCAGGGCCGTGCGCTTGCCCGACAACAGCGAATGCAGGACCCAGCCTTCCGCGCCTTCTGAATCGCGGATGCGCCGCCAGGTCTCGAATTCGGCGGTGATTTCGACCGGCAGGCCGGCGCGCTGGTAAATCCATTTGGTGGCATGGTCCTTGGAGGGACCCTCGCGCAGATTGACGTGATCGGACTTCAGGCTGACATAGCGGGGAATGGCGAGGCCGGTGGCCGAACCCGCCTGCTGCGCCCGCGCGCAGCCGCCGTCGAGGACCGGCAGGGCGCTCATCGCCGCAATGAAAAAGGCGGACGCGGTAAAAATTCCCCGCCCGAATGAAAGGACTGGAACAATCGTCTTTTTCGGCCCATTCGTCATCGCGCCGTCTTCCGTCTGTCTTGCCAATTCGTCGCAAAGGCATCGAACCCGTTTCGTCATTCTTGTTTTTGCGCCTCCATCTGCTAGGAAGCAAAGAACACGGGAAACGGGATTGATCTCGGTCAGGTCCTTGTCGCTCGAAGATCGTTAACGACCGGTGAAAGCCGGCGCCGCCGGGCGCAATAACGGACGGCTCGACCGTCCGCCAACCGGGGCCAGGAGGAACGGGAAAGTCATGGGCAAAATCAATCCGCTCGTTATCGTGACCCGCAAACTGCCCGAGCCGGTGGAGGAGCGGATGCGCGAATTGTTCGACGCCCGTTTCAACGAGACGGACCATCCCATGACCCATGCCGAACTGGTCGAGGCGATCAGGACCGCCGACGTGCTCGTGCCCACGGTCACCGACCGTATCGACGCCCATCTGATCGCCCAGGCCGGCGAGCAATTGAAGCTTATCGCCAATTTCGGCAATGGCGTCGACAATATCGACGTCACCTCGGCTTTGCGCCGCGGCATCACCGTCACCAACACGCCCGGCGTGCTGACCGAGGACACCGCCGACATGGCCATGGGCCTGATCGTCGCCGTTTCGCGCCGCATTGTCGAAGGCGCCGGCGCCCTTGTGGAAGGTGGCTGGACGGGCTGGTCGCCAACCTGGATGCTGGGCCGGCGAATCACCGGCAAACGGCTTGGCATTGTCGGCATGGGCCGCATCGGCCAGGGACTCGCCCGCCGCGCCAAGGCATTCGGCCTGTCGATCCATTATCACAACCGCCGCCGCGTCTCCGCCGCCGTCGAGCAGGAACTGGGCGCGACCTATTTCGATTCGCTCGACCAGATGCTGGCGCGGATGGACATCGTCTCGGTCAATTGCCCGCACACGCCGGGGACGTTTCACCTTCTGTCCGCGCGGCGACTCAAATACCTTCATTCCGGCGCCATCGTGGTCAATACGTCGCGCGGCGAGATCATCGACGAAAACGCCTTGACGCGAATGCTGGAGGCGGGGGAACTGGCCGGCGCCGGCCTCGACGTGTTCGAACATGAACCCGCCGTCTCGGCGAAACTTCTCAAGCTCGCCAAGGCCGGCAAGGTGACGCTGTTGCCGCACCTCGGCTCGGCGACGCTCGAAGGCCGGATCGACATGGGCGAAAAAGTCATCATCAATGTCAAGACCTTCATGGACGGCCACCGTCCGCCGGACCGCGTGCTGCCGAGCATGCTGTAAGCTCCGGCGCCGGGCGGCTTGAACGCGCGGCAAGACAGCGGAGGGGGCGCTCGCCCCGGACCGCCTCGAAGTTTTCCTTTGTTCTGGCCCGCAAATTGCCTCACGTTCGAAGAGAATGTTCTCTTTGGCAGGCGCGCCCATGGCTTTCACCTTCATCTGTTCCAAAGACGCTGTTCCCGAAGGCGGGCTCGGCTTCTTTCAGGCGGGCAAGAAAAACGTGCTGGTGGTCTGGCCGGCGGGCGACGAACTCAAGGCCTATCGCGGGCGTTGCCCGGATGCCGACGTGCCGCTCAACGAGGCGAAATTCGACGGCCGGATTCTCACCTGTCCGCACCACCATTGGGGGTTCGACGTCGCCAGCGGCAAATGCGTGACCCACACGACCGACAAAGCGCTCCATCCCTACCCCGTGCGCGTCGAGGGCGACGAAATCCAGGTCGATGTCGGACCCGTCAAGGCGCCGCGCGCTCCGGCCTGACGGGCCCCGCGCGGGACATTTCGCTTGCTCCTGTCGTCGTTTCAGGTTGTAGGGGAGCGACCGGAAAGGCTACGCGCCCATGAGCCAGACCCAAAATCGCGACCATCACGACCACGATCACGATCATCATCACGACCATGATGGACATGGCCATGCCCACGATCATGGCGCGCATGCGCATGGCGGCGGGCACGCGCACGCCCCCGCCAGTTTCGGCAAGGCTTTCGCCATCGGCATTGTTCTCAATACCGGATTTGTGGCGGTCGAGGCCATCTATGGCGTTCTGAGCAATTCGGTCGCCCTGCTGGCCGACGCCGGGCATAATCTCGGCGATGTGCTCGGGCTGCTGGTGGCCTGGCTCGCGAGCGAACTGGCGCGGCGCGCGCCGACGGTGCGTTTTACCTACGGCTTGCGCGGCTCGTCGATCCTCGCGGCGCTGTTCAACGCGGTGTTCCTGCTGGTCACGGTCGGCGCCATCTCCTGGGAGGCGGTTCTGCGGCTGGGGTCGCCCGAACCCGTGGCGGAAAGGACGGTGATGATCGTCGCCGCCATCGGCATTGCCGTCAATGGCCTCACCGCCTGGCTGTTCGCCTCGGGCGGTAAAAACGACATCAACCTGCGCGGCGCCTTTTTGCATATGGCTTCCGACGCGCTGGTCTCCGCCGGCGTGGTCGTCGCCGGTCTGGTGATCCTGCTGACCGGCTGGCTCTGGCTCGATCCGGTTGTCAGCCTCGCCATCAACGCGGTCATCGTCTGGGGAACCTGGGGTCTGCTGCGCGATTCGCTGGGCATGTCGATGGCGGCGGTCCCCGCGCAAATCGACCCGGCGGCGGTGCGCGCCTTGCTGTCGAGCCGCGAAGGGGTGGCGGCGATCCACGATCTGCACGTCTGGCCGATCGGCGCGACCGAAACCGCCATGACCTGCCATCTGGTCATGCCGGCCGGTCATCCAGGCGACGCTTTCCTGCACGATCTGGCGATCGAACTGGCGAAACGCTTCAGGATCGATCACCCGACGATCCAAATCGAAATCGAACCGCATCTCGCCTGCGCGCTCGCGCCCGACGACGTCCTTTAGCCGGCTGCTGAAAAAGTCGCGGAATCTCGCTTTTCTCGGCCTCGGAACGACCCGTCCGCAATGCGCGCAATTGACTAATTCATTGATTTATAGTAATAAAATTATCGGCATCGCGAATGGGATTGTCGATTTCAGAGGGTCAAAAACCCTTTTTCAGCATCCTGTTAGCGCAATCGCCCTGCTGCGCATGCGCGCCCTTGAAATGACGAAAATCTGGCGCCATATCTTTGTTGCGGTGCAAACCGTGGGGGCGCTTCGGGCCCTCGACTTTCACGAAGCGCCTGAAAGGGCTTCGCAATGTCGCGTCCGACCTTGATGAACTCGCCCTTTCTTCTGGGCTTCGACGATATTGAAAAGGCTCTGGAGCGGGTCACAAGGACCGCTTCGGACGGGTATCCGCCCTATAATATCGAACGCCTCGCTTGCGAAGCCGATGTGCCGGAGCGCCTGCGCATCACCCTCGCGGTAGCAGGGTTTACGCGGCAACAATTGTCCATCACCCTGGAGGAGGGGCAATTGGTCATTCGCGGACGCCAGCAGGACGACCGGGAGCGTCAGTTCCTGCATCGCGGCATCGCCGCGCGCCAGTTCCAGCGTTCATTCCTCCTCGCGGAGGGGATGCAGGTTCTCGGCGCCGATCTGGCCGATGGATTATTGTCGGTCGATCTTGTTCGCCCCGAACCGGAGCGAATCGTTAAGACCATTGAGATCACAGTTCGGAGCTGAATGTCAGTCCGTACGCCAGCGCGGCTCGAACGAGCGCGCGGAAAGGATAAAGAAGATGAACAACCAGCAAATCAATTCCGCTCCCGGCGGCTTGACGGCCGACCAGTTCGCCCATTGGGGCGAAGGGGCCATCGCCTATGTCCGGCCGATGAAGTCGGAGGAGGCGCAGGCGCTGTTTCCGCAATTGCAAGGCTTGCGGCCCGGATTGCAGCTGTTCGCGCTGCTCGGCGCCGATGGCGCTCCGATCCTGTTGGCCGACACCAAAGACGCGGCGGTCGCCAACGCCTGGGAACACCAGCTGGCGACGATGAGCGTGCATTGAGCCGACTCCCTTCTCCCCTTGCGGGAGAAGGTGGATCGCCCGACAGGGCGAGACGGATGAGGGGTTGGCCGCAGAAACGCTCTCTGAGATTGGGCGGCCTTCGCCTGCATCGTGCTTTACGCGGAATCGCCCCCTCATCCGGCCCTTCGGGCCACCTTCTCCCGCAAGGGGAGAAGGGAACAAACCTTGTCTCACGCTCCCGCCAGCGCGATGGCCTCCAGAAAAGCCTCGCCGTAAAGCGCCAGCTTGCGCTCGCCGACGCCGTGGATGGTTCTCAAATCCTCCAGCGTGGCCGGGCGGCGCTCCGCCATTTCCAGAAGCGTCCGGTCGGCGAAGACCATATAGGCGGCCAATCCCTGATCCTGGGCCAGTTCGCGGCGCAATTTCCGCAGAGCCTCGAAAATTCTCGCCTCCGCCGGGTCCTGTTCCCCTTCGCGCGCGGGAGCGCGAGACGATTTTTTCTCCGATTTCTGTTTCGGCGGATCGGCGCGCAAGGTAAAATTTTCGCGCCCGCGAAGAATCGCCTTGCCCTTTTCGGTCAGCGCGAAGCCGCCATGCTCGGCGCTGGCGACGGCCAGCGCCCCGGCGGCGAAAAGCTGGCGAAAGGTCGAGGCCCATTGCTGCTTGCTCTGGTCCGCGCCGACGCCGAAGGTCTTGAGCGCGTCATGGCCGTTGCGGCGCAGGGCCTCGTTTTCCGCGCCGGTCAGGAGATCGCTCAAATAGCCGGCGCCGAAACGCTGGCCGGTGCGATAGACGGCGGAAAGCGCCTTTTGCGCCTCGACCGTGCCGTCGCGCAGCGCCACCCGACCCTGGCAGACGTCGCAGCGTCCGCAAGGCGCGGCCTCCTCGTTGAAATGGGCGAGCAGAATCTGGCGCCGGCATGACGTCGCCTCGCAGAGCGTGGCCAGCGCGGCGAATCTCTGATGCTCGACGCGTCGGCGCTCGGGGTCAAGCGCCTTTTCGTCGATCTGGCGACGGCGCAGCGCCATGTCCTCCAGTCCGTAAAGCGTGAAAGCGTCGGCGGGCAGGCCGTCGCGGCCGGCGCGGCCGATTTCCTGATAATAGGCCTCGATCGAGGAGGGCATGTCGGCATGGGCGACAAAGCGCACGTCCGGCTTGTTGACGCCCATGCCAAACGCCACCGTGGCGAAAACGACGACGCCGTCCTCTCGCAAGAACCGGTCCTGATTGGCGTTGCGCCGCGAAAAATCGAGGCCGGCGTGATAGGCGACCGTGTCGAAACCCTGTTCGGCGAAAAATTCGGCCAGCCGTTCGGTTCCGGCGCGCGAGGCGCAATAGACAATGCCGTTTTGGCCGCGCCGGGGCGAAAGGAACCCCTGCAATTGTTTTTTCGGCTGGTCTTTTGGCGCGAAGGACAGCGAAATATTCGGCCGGTCGAAGGAATGGACGAAGATTTGCGGTTTCCGGTCGAACAGCCGCTCGGTGATTTCGACGCGCATGGCGCGGTCGGCGGTGGCGGTGAAGGCGATGACCTGAACCGCGCCAAGGCGTTCGACAGACTGCCGGATCATGCGATATTCCGGGCGGAAATCATGGCCCCATTCGCAGATGCAATGGGCCTCGTCCACCGCCACGCGCCGGACTCCGGCGGTGGACAGCGCCTCCATTAGACCGTCCATGGCGAGGCGCTCGGGCGACAGGAACAGCAATTTGAGCGACCCGGCGCGAATAAGCGCCCAGGTCTCGCGCGCCTCGGCCTCATTGGTCTGCGAATTGAGGGTGGCCGCCGCGAGACCCAGCGCCTGCATCTGGCCGACCTGATCGCGCATCAGCGCGATCAGCGGCGAGACGACCAGCGTCAGTCCCTCGCCGAGCAAGGCGGGAAGCTGGTAGCACAGGCTTTTGCCGCTGCCGGTCGGCATGACCGCGAGCACCGGATCGCCGGAAAACACCGCCGCCACGATCTCCTCCTGGCCGGGGCGGAAAGCCTCGAAGCCGAACACCGATTTGAGCAATGTTCTGGCGCGCAAAATTTCGTTCATGGCGCGCCGTCCCCGGACGAGACGGGCGAGATCTTGCCCCCCGCCACGGCGAAAATATCGGCGCCGCCGCGCAGATCGTCGAACAGGCTCACGTCCGCCCCGGTCATCCATACCTGGCCGCCGAGCGCGCGCAGCGCGTCGAACAGCGCGCGGCGGCGCAACGGGTCGAAATGAGCGGCGATTTCGTCGAGCAGGACGATCGGCTCGATGCCGCTCATCGCCGCCACCAGCCGCGCATGGGCGAGCACCAGAGCGACCAGCAAAGCCTTCTGCTCGCCGGTCGAGGCGCGCCGCGCCTGGCATTGCTTGGGGCCGTGCAGCACGGCGAGATCGCTGGCCTGCGGGCCGATCAGGGTCCGGCCCGCGGCGGCGTCGCGGGCGCGGCTACCCCGCAAAAGGGCGCGAAATGCGTCTTCCGCCTCCAGCGCGGGGCGCTCGGCGACCAAAAGGTCGATCTCGCCCTCCAGCGCGATTTCCGCCCAGGGAAAGGGCGAATCGTCGTCGCGTCCGGCGCGGATCAGGGCGGCGAGGCGCTCCACCGTCTCGCGCCGGGCGCTGGCGACGGAAACGGCGAGTTCGGCGATTTCGCGTTCGGCGGCGTCGAGCCAGATTTTTTCGCCGCGCCGCTCCTCCAGCAACCGGTTGCGATTGCGCAGGGCGCGCTCCAGCGCATTGACGCGCGCGCCATGTTCGCTGTCCACCGCCAGCACCAGCCGGTCGAGAAAGCGCCGCCTTTCGCCCGCCGGGCCGGTGAACAGACCGTCCATCGACGGCGTCAGCCAGACGATCCGGACATGATCGGCGAAAGCGCGGGCGGAAGAAATCGGCTCGCGGTCGAGGCGGAACCTGCGCTGGCCCACGCCCTCGACCATTTCGAGGCCGGTTCCCAATTGCAGCAATCCGCCGGCCTCGCCGGCGATTTCGAGCGAGACGCTGAAGCCGCCGCCGCCGTTTTGACGTGGCATTTCGCCAAGATCGGCGCGGCGCAGCCCTCGCCCCGGCGTGAACAGCGACAAGGCTTCGAGCAGATTGGTTTTCCCGGCGCCATTATCGCCCGCCAGCGCCGCCATGCCGGAGGAAGCGCGCAGGTCGAGCGCCGCCCAGGAGCGGAAATCGGCCAGCACGACGCGCCGGATTTTGCGGGCGCAAAAGGAAACATCGCGGGCGGCGGGAAGGGTCATGAAAGGCTTTTAGCTTGCGCGCCTCTGTGCGGCTAGATGATTTTCACCCGTTGCGGAATCGTGGAAATCACCTAAATAATTGTTTAAATTGAATTCTCCTTGTGCAAGGTCGGCAATTTTTCAAACCGCCGCGCCAGCCGCCCAAATCGCGGCGCCACAATTTTCGGCGCCGAAAATTGTGGCGCGCAGATTTACGTCGCATTGCGACAAATTACCGCGATGCAAAAAAACGGGATCGTGGTTTAATGCGAACTGCTCAAAAAAAGATCGCGCCTGAAAAACAGGCTGAGCGATTCTTTGTCAGGCTGACGCAAGAGGCGATCATGACCCAAGCCGTCGAATTGCAGAAACCCGTCGTCGTCCCGAAGGTCGATACCGCCAAACCCGCTCAGACCATGCCGATGGCAGGCCCCCATGCGCGTCCGGAATTGACCAATTACGACGCCTGTCCCGGTTCCGGCGTATTGCCGTCGGAACCGTCGGGCCGCGAGTCCGACCCGGGCGCCGGCTGAGACGACAACCCGGCGGGACCGGGCTTTCCCGGACCCGTCGTTGGCCATTGGCGAAATCGGGGATTTTTCGTCCACATCCTGCCTGCGATCCAGGCGGGCGCGGAGGCGTTCCTGTCAGCTCGGCTTGCGACGCAGGCGCACGACCACGTCCACGCGGGCGATCTCCATGCCCTCCGGCAGTTCGGGCAATTGGCTGAAATCGATCAGTTGCCGGGGCAGGTCCACCAGCAGATGCGCCTCTTCGGTCAGAAAATGCTGATGGTCGGCGAGATTGGTGTCGAAATAGGTTTTCGCGCCATCGACGGCGATTTCCCGCAACAGTCCTGCCGATGAAAACTGGTTCAACGTATTATAGACGGTGGCGAGCGAAATCGGCGCGCGGGCGGCCAAAGCTTCGTCATAGAGGCGCTCGGCGGTGACATGGCGGTCGCCGGAGCCAAACAGCAGCCAGCCGAGCCGCAGGCGCTGGCGCGTCGGACGCAGGCCGGCGGCGCTCAGCTTGCGCCGAAGATCGTGCATCGGGCAGCCATCGAGATCGCCCGCCCTGGCCGGTTTCCGGCGGGGAGGCCGCTTGACGCGGGAGACGGCGTCGGTTTCCATCCTGGTCATGAAGCCTCCCTCCTTCCTTCAAACAGCCGGTCAGAAACCGGCGAAAGCATTTTGGCCCCGAGCAAAGCGCCATCGCTCCATATAGACTTTTGCTCGCTCGCCGGCAATAACGCCGTGCGGCGCCTTTGGGTTCGCCGCCGCGGTATTTCGCTCGACGGCAAGCTTTTTGGCGCGGCAAAAGGTCGCGGCGCCGGGGCCATCCTCTTGCGGGAATCCGCATGATTCTTCGTTTCGTTCGGCTTTCGGCCCTGCGACGGCTGTGTTAGAAGCCCCTTCTATCCATTCCGGCGGCTTCCGCATAAAAATCTTCAATGCTGGAAAATTTCAACGCCGAAACCACCTCGAGGCTCCGCCGGAGCTCAAGCTTTAGGGGAAATGTCCCAGATGGGCGAGAAACGCTCCAGTTTCGCTTATGAAGACCTCCTGGCCTGCGGGCGCGGCGAACTTTTCGGTCCGGGCAATGCGCAATTGCCGCTGCCGCCGATGCTGATGTTCGATCGGATCGTGGAGATCAGCGAGGAGGGCGGCGTCAACGGCAAGGGCCATGTGCGCGCCGAATTCGATATCCATCCCGACCTGTGGTTCTTCGGCTGCCATTTTCATGGCGATCCGGTCATGCCCGGATGCCTCGGTCTCGACGCCCTTTGGCAATTGACCGGCTTTTTCCTCGGTTGGCTCGGCCTCAAGGGACGCGGCAGGGCGCTCGGCGTCGGCGAGGTCAAATTCGCCAATCAGGTGCTGCCCGGCGTCAAGAAGGTCGTCTATGGCGTCGAGTTCAAACGCGTGTTCAAGGGCAAGCTGATCCTCGGCATCGCCGACGGCTGGCTTGAGGCCGACGGGGCGCGGATCTACGAGGTCAAGGATATGCGCGTCGGCCTGTTCCAGCCGGCGGCCTGACAAACCTTTGGGTTACCGCTCCGCGCAAGCGGAGCGGTCAGGAGCGACCGCGACGCCGGGCTTATGCGAGGGACTCTGCTCGCGGCTTGCCGCGCGCACAAAAAATAAAGCCGCCGCAAGGCCAAAAGGGGTGAAGTCATGAGACGCGTCGTCGTCACCGGCATCGGCATTGTTTCTTCCATCGGCAATGACGCCAGCGAAGTTCTGGCCTCGCTGCGCGAGGCGCGCTCAGGCATCGTGCGGGCCGAGAAATACGCCGAACTGGGCTTTCGCTGTCAGGTTCACGGCGCGCCGACGCTCGACCCGGAAAAGCTGGTCGATCGCCGCGCCATGCGCTTTCACGCCACGGGCACGGCGTGGAACCATGTCGCCATGGACCAGGCCATCGCCGATTCCGGTCTGGAGACGAGCGACATCGTCAACCCGCGCACCGGCATCGTCATGGGCTCCGGCGGCCCCTCGACCCGCGTCATCGTCGAATCCGCCGACATCACCCGCAGCAAGGGGCCCAAGCGCGTCGGCCCCTTCGCCGTGCCCAAATGCATGTCCTCGACCGCTTCGGCGACTTTGGCGACCTGGTTCAAGATCAAGGGCGTCAATTATTCGATTTCGTCGGCCTGCGCGACGTCGTCGCATTGCATCGGCAACGCCGCCGAAATGATTCAATACGGCAAGCAGGACGTGATGTTCGCCGGCGGCTGCGAGGATCTCGACTGGACGCTTTCGGTTCTGTTCGACGCCATGGGCGCGATGTCCTCGTCCTATAACGCGACGCCGGCCACGGCCTCGCGCGCCTATGACGAGAGCCGCGACGGTTTCGTCATCGCCGGCGGCGCCGGCGTGCTGGTGCTCGAAGAATATGAGCGGGCCAGGGCGCGCGGCGCCAAGATTTACGCCGAACTCGCCGGCTATGGCCTGACCTCCGACGGCCATGACATGGTCGCGCCGTCGGGCGAAGGCGCCGAGCGTTGCATGCGCATGGCGCTTTCGACCTGCAAGATTCCGATCGATTACATCAATCCCCACGCCACTTCGACGCCGGTCGGCGATCTCAAGGAGATCGAGGCGCTGCGGGCGGTATTCGGGGCCGACAAATGCCCGCCGATTTCCGCCACCAAGTCGCTGACCGGGCATTCACTCGGCGCGGCGGGGGTGCAGGAGGCGATCTATTGCCTTTTGATGCAGCAGAATGGGTTCATCTGCGAGAGCGCCAATATCACGCGCCTCGATCCCGCCTTCGCCGACATGAACATCCTGCGCCAGCGCCAGGACAACAAGACGCTTGGCGCGGTCCTGTCCAATTCCTTCGGTTTTGGCGGAACCAATGCGACGCTGATCTTCAAACATGTCGATGCCTGACCGAAAGTTTTTTAGATGACGATTTCCGCCAAGGGCTTGATGAACGGAAAGCGGGGCCTGATCATGGGCGTCGCCAACGACCATTCGATCGCCTGGGGCATCGCCCAGGCCCTGGCCGCCGAGGGCGCCGAACTCGCCTTCACCTACCAGGGCGAAGCGCTGGGCAAGCGCGTCAAGCCGCTGGCCGAAAGCCTCGGCTCGACCGTCACGCTGCCCTGCGATGTCGAGGATATCGCCAGCGTCGATGCGGTGTTCGCCGAGCTTGAGAGCCAGTGGGGGACGCTGGATTTCGTCGTCCACGCGATTGGTTTTTCCGACCGCAACGAATTGAAGGGCCGCTATGTCGATTCCACCACGCGCGAGAATTTTTCGCGCACCATGGTGATTTCGGCCTTTTCCTTCACCGAGATCGCGCAACGGGCGATGAAGCTGATGCCCAAAGGCGGCGCGCTTTTGACCCTGACCTATGGCGGTTCGACGCGCGTCATGCCCAATTATAATGTGATGGGCGTCGCCAAGGCGGCGCTTGAATCCAGCGTGCGCTATCTTGCCGCCGATCTCGGCGAGCAGAACATCCGCGTCAACGCCATTTCCGCCGGGCCGATCCGCACCCTCGCCGGCGCCGGCATCGCCGACGCCCGCTTCATGTTCAATTTCCAGAAGAACCACGCGCCTCTGCGCCGCAACGTGTCGATCGAGGATGTCGGCGGCTCGGCGCTCTATCTCCTGTCCGATCTTGCCGCCGGGGTGACCGGCGAAGTGCATTTCGTCGATTCGGGCTACAACGCCATTTCGATGCCGCAACCGGGAAGTTTGAAGGGCGATATCGAATAGAACCGGAAAAACGGCGCAGAAAAAAGGCGGCCCGTCGAGGCCGCCTTTTTTTTTGTCGTCCCATCCGTCATGGCCGTGCTTGTCACGGCCATTCATGCCGACCAACCGGGCCAAATCATTCCGAAATAGGCCAGGAGTCACGCCATTTCGTTGACGAAAGTGGCTGCGTCCTGGCGTGGATGCCCGGCACAAGGCCGGGCATGACGATGGCTGGCCGTCAGGCCTGCGTATCCGCCTCTTCCTTGGCTTCCGCCCTGGCTTTGGCCTCAAGATCCTCGCCGGTGGTCTGATCCACCACGCGCATCGACAGGCGCACCTTGCCGCGATCGTCGAAGCCGAGCAGCTTGACCTTGACCTTGTCGCCTTCCTTGACGACATCGGTGGTCTTGGCGACGCGCTGGCTCGAAAGCTGCGAGATATGAACGAGGCCGTCCTTGGCGCCGAAGAAATTGACGAAGGCCCCGAAATCGGTGGTCTTGACCACGGTGCCGTCATAGATCAGGCCGATTTCCGGATCGGAGGCGATGGACTTGATCCAGGCGATCGCCGCCTTGATCGCATTGCCGTCGCTGGAGGCGATCTTGACCGTGCCCTCGTCGTCGATATTGATCTTGGCGCCGGTCTTTTCGACGATCTCGCGGATCACCTTGCCGCCCGACCCGATCACGTCGCGGATCTTGTCGGTCGAGATTTTCATCGTTTCGATGCGCGGCGCGAATTCGCCAAGTTCCGCGCGGGCGTTGGTCAGCGCCTTGGCCATTTCGGTCAGGATGTGCAGGCGGCCGGCCTTGGCCTGGCCGAGCGCGACCTTCATGATCTCCTCGGTGATGCCGGCGATCTTGATGTCCATCTGCAACGAAGTGACGCCCACCTCCGTGCCGGCGACCTTGAAGTCCATGTCGCCGAGATGATCCTCGTCGCCCAAAATGTCGGACAACACGGCGAAGCGCTCGCCCTCCAGACTCAGGCCCATGGCGATGCCGGCGGTCGGGCGCTTGAGCGGGACGCCCGCGTCCATGAGGGCGAGCGAGGAGCCGCACACCGTCGCCATCGAGGACGAGCCGTTCGACTCGGTGATCTCGGAGACGACGCGGATCGTGTAGGGGAACTCCGCCGCCGTCGGCAGCATCGGGCGGATCGCGCGCCAAGCGAGCTTGCCGTGGCCGATCTCGCGCCGGCCCGGCGTGCCCATGCGGCCGGTCTCGCCGACCGAGTAGGGGGGGAAGTTGTAATGCAGCAGGAAGTGTTCCTTGTAGGTCCCCTCCAGCGAGTCGATGAATTGCTCGTCCTCGCCGGTGCCGAGCGTCGCGACCACCAGAGCCTGCGTCTCGCCTCGGGTAAAGATCGCGGAACCGTGGGTGCG
>NZ_CAIUXT010000159.1 GCF_903903185.1 uncultured Rhodoblastus sp. | reverse complement strand
GACGATCAGGTCATGGAGGTAGTGCGCCGCCTCGACATCCGCCGGCAAGCCGAAGAACACAAACCGGATAGCGCCGCTCGCAGCGGTCTCCATCCACACTTTGCAATCGCAGAAAAGGCCGATGGCCGGCATGCATTCATCTACCGGCGCCCGCCGTCGCCGGCCGGTGTCGATACCGAAGCCTTGACAGGCCTGATCGCGCATCTCGACTTCGCTGAGTGACAGGCCAAAGCGGTCGAGCATTTCCACCACTTTCCTGGCGGAGGCGAGCGCCTCCTGCTCCGTGCAGCCCTGCTCGACAGTCTTGGCGCGCAACGCCTGGATGCGTTGCAGGACGCGCATGAGTTCCGCTTCTCCGGCGCCCTTCTCGGCGGGGGAGCGCCGCGACGCCAGGAGGCGGCGGCGCAATTCCTGGAATAGCGAACGCACTTCCTCCGGCGCGCGCTTTTCCGCGATGGCGCGATCGATCTCCACCGCGAGCGATTCGAGCGACTGGCTGTCGTCGCCGGACCCGGCCGCCGAGCGGCGGTCGAGAGTCTCGATCATGACGAAGCCGATGCGCAGAAATGCGGCCGCAATTTCCGCGCGGCCATGCCGACGAGCGTTGACGCTCCGCGCCAAAGCGTGAAACAGGTGGAGCGCAGAGGAGATGCGTCGCGCCTCTTCGATAGTTCCGGCCGAAAGCGCCTCGCTTTCTTTCGCCCCCGTTATGGCAAAGGCAAGGCGATCGAGGTCGTCGTATTCCTCCTCCGCGGCGTTGCTCGCGCCTTCATCGAGCAAGTCCTCGGGAAAGTCGTTCAGGCCCTCGATACGCAAGCCGCCCTGGCGCACGACATGCCGATAGACGGCGGCGGCGCAGCGTCGCGGATTGGTCATTCCTTTGCCTGGACGCACAAAGGCAAGGCCTTCGCCGAGCGCGGCGGCGTCGAGCGGCGTCAACGGCCCCAGCGCGATAACATCCCCGTTCGGCAGCGGCGCGAGCCAGACCGCGACGAAGGCCGACAAAGCGCCATCGGGAATTTCCGCGTCGAACAAAGACAGGCTTTCGCCGTTGGCTAAATCCTGGATGGCAAGCGTTTGCGGTCCAACGCGCGACTTCAACCGAATGAGATGGAAGTTCGACTGCGCCAGCGCGTCCAGGGCCGCGCGCGTCGCGTCGTCGGCGTCCGCGCGGCGCTGGCGGATAAAGCGTTCGATCGGCGCGGCGCCGAGGAGCGAGGGCGAGAATAAGGTCAGATAGCCTGCGAGTGCGAAAGCCTCCATCACGGGGAGGGCGTTGGACGGATCGCCGGGATCGAACAGCGCTTTTGCAAGCCATTGCAGCGCCGTCTCTTCGATCCTGGCCGGGGGAAGGCTTGCGACGGCGTCAAGGCAGACCTCCCCGATCCGCTGCGCGAGAAGCCCGCATGCGCTGTCCGGGTTGCGACCGTCAGAATTGTATTCATAAGATTTCGTCGCCGACCGCCCCGCCATTTCGCACACCTCGCCTTTGCGATTCGACTTGAGGAGACTATCATCGTCGCCGCGCCCCGAAGAGACAAGACCTCCTTTATCCACCGGGATTTGCTCAGCTGCTTTCGCCGTGGCGGAGCGGCGAGCCCGGTGCAAACGATAATTTTGCGGGCCTCGGGAATGTTTCGGCGCGCCTGAGTGTTGTTCGCCGGCCGTTACCGGAACGCGCCACCGCCATGGCGATTGCGCTTCATAATTGGATAGTCTGCCCGGTCGCCTGACCGCCCAGCGCTGGCGGCTCGAAAGTCCGCTACGCGTCAAAATCATCGGGCTCCTTCAGCAAACCCGAATTGCCGCTTATGGCGTGCGCATCCTTGCCTTTCAGCCTTCGACCGGTCTACTGCCGGAACCGGTCCTTCGCTCTATTCCCGCACTCCGCCGATTCCTGCCGTTGCAACCAGTTCGCGGTTCCCTCACTGTGAAACGGGTGGCGCGTTAACCTGACAGGCGCGGATTAATCCTGATCAATCCGTCGTCACATTGCGGGCCAGCGCCGCCGCGCGCCGCCTCGTGTCGCGGTCGATCGGGCCTGGGCTCGCCAGAACCTGCTGCAACAAAGGCGCGATTTTTCGGCGTGAACGCGATCCCCTCGGACGCCAGCGCGTCGGTCAGGCTGCGGCGGTCATGCGTGGAATGCCGCCGTCGGCCGAACGGCAAATAAAGGATCGTCAGCAGCCCTTTGCTTGCTTGAGCGCTCGTTTTCATGCGGCGAGGTTTGAACCGATCGTCGCGCCGCAAAGGACGTGCGCCAAACGGGCGAAAGCTTCAATCGCCCAAACTCACCCGACGGTCCGTCGGCCAGACGCGATCGGCAGCGATGATCCTCGGCGTTCGCGGAGAGGGCGGCTGCGCCCGCGACGGCCCCCGCGCCAGGCAAACACAGCCCGGTCCGATCTCGCTATGCAAGGATTCACAGGGGCTTCGACTTTCCTCATGGCTCGCCGTCATGGGGCGATTCCGTGTGAGGTCAGACCGGCAAGATAAAGCGCGACCCCGGCGGCGGCCGATCCGGCGAGCGTTTGCAGCAGGCCGGCCTTGAAGCGGAATATGGCTAAGATGGCGCCGGCGCAGAGCGTCAGCGCCCATGGATCGACGCTGGCCAGCCTCGGCAGATCGAAGGCGAAACCGAAACCGCGCACGAAAACGGTCTGGCGAAAGATGGCATGTATCGCGAACCAGACGGCGAGGTTGAGTATGACGCCGACCACGGCGGCGGTGATCGCCGACAAGGCGCCGGTCAAGGCGCGATTGCCTCGCAATTGCTCGATATAGGGCGCGCCGAGGAAAATCCACAGAAAACAGGGAACGAAGGTCACCCAGGTCGCCAGCAAGCCTCCCGCCGCGCCGGCCAGCAGCGGCGGCAAGCCGCCCGGCGACCGATAGGCCGCCATGAATCCTACGAATTGCAGCACGATGATCAGCGGGCCAGGCGTCGTTTCGGCCATGCCGAGACCATCGAGCATTTCGCCCGGCTTGAGCCAGTGAAAAGACTCGACCGCCTGCTGGGCGACATAGGCCAGGACCGCGTAGGCGCCGCCAAAGGTCACCACCGCCATTTTTGAAAAGAAGACGGCGATCTGCGCGAAAATGTCTCCGCCGCCGCGAAAGGCCAGCAACAGGGCGACCGGCGCCAGCCAGATGAAGAGCCAGACGGCGGCGATCCTGAGCGACTGCCCGACCGGGATATTGGCGCGATCGGGCATTTCTTCGCCGAGAAGGCTCTGGTCCTGCGCAATCGTTCCACTCGGACCATGACCGCCGCCGCCGGCGAAAGCAGGATGGCCGGCCTTTCCGCCGAAAAAGCCGATCACGCCCGCCGTCAGAACGATCAGGGGAAAGGGCGTGTCGAAGAAGAAGATGGCGATGAAGGCCGCCGCCGCGAGCGCCCGCATGATCCCGCTTCTTAACGCGCGCTTTCCGACCCGTTGCACCGCTTGCAGCACGATGGCCAGCACCGCCGCCTTGAGGCCAAAGAACAGGGCGCCGACGATTCCGACATTGCCGAATGAGGCGTAGATGATGCTGAGCGCCATGATCGCGACGGCGCCCGGCAGGACAAACAGGCCTCCGGCGACGATGCCGCCAAACGTCCCATGCATGAGCCAGCCGATATAGATGGCGAGCTGCTGCGCCTCGGGGCCCGGCAGCAGCATGCAGTAATTGAGCGCATGCAAAAACCGGTTTTCGGATACCCATTTCAACTCGTCGACGAGAATGCGATGCATCATGGATATCTGGCCGGCGGGGCCGCCAAAGCTCAGCAAGGCGACACGCAGCCAGACCCGGAACGCCTCGCCGTGCGAAACGCCGTGGCCGGCTTTCGGCGCAACTTCGGAATGGGCGATTCCGGTCATTTCTTCTTTTCCGTCCGCGCCATAGGGTTGGCGTGCGCTTCGTTTGTCGCGTCGCGGCGCCAGCGGTAGAAGGCGTCGTAGAGCGGGAGGCCGGCCTCCATTAGTTCCAGATCGTCGGCATAAAAGCGCGACAGTCCAGGCGATGCGGCGGGAAGGCCGGCGGCCTCCGGGACGAGATCGGGCCGCCCCGTATCGGCGCCGATCACGATCGCCGCCCTTCCGGCGAGGCCCGGTCCCCAGAAAGAAACGGCTGCGGCGTTGCGGCGCAGGGCGCCGGGAATCAGACGCGGATCGGACGTGAATTCCTGTTCCGGGCGGATGTCGATCAGAACAGGCCCCCTGGGCGAACCCGGCAGGCGGACGCGTTTTTCCGGAGAAATCGTCGTATAAGCAGACATGCGGCGTCGTCGGCTGAAATAGCGGGACGCGATTCTTCGGCATGTCGCCTCGTGGGGAGACCGCCATCCCCATGGTAAGAAATAGACCTTCCGGCCATCGTTTTGTCAACATTCAAACGACCGCCGGGGAACCGACTGCGGCGGGGTCAACGGAACCGATCAGGGAGCGCCATGTCCACGCGTGACCACTCTCATCTCTGGCCCGGCGTTCCAATGGCCCTCGCTTCGGCGATGCTGTTCGGGGCTTCGACGCCCTTGTCGAAACTTCTGCTCGGCGCCGTCGATCCCTGGCTTCTGGCCGGGCTCCTCTATCTTGGCGCGGGTCTGGGCCTCGCTGTCGTTCATTTCGGCCGGGCGGCGCTCGGCGTCCCGGCCCCGGAAGCGCCGTTGCGGCGGTCCGACCTGCCTTGGCTTGCGGCCGTTGTGGTTTCGGGCGGCATGATCGGGCCTTTGCTCCTTGTCTTCGGGCTGAGCCGGACCACGGCCGCATCGGGGGCGCTCCTGCTGAATCTGGAAGCTCTGGCGACGATGGCTATCGCCTGGCTGGCGTTTCGCGAAAACGTCGACCGGCGGCTGCTTCTGGGCGCGGCGGCGATCCTCGCCGGCGCGGCGGTGCTGTCGTGGCAGGGCGGCGATGTCGGGTTCAACATGGGCGCCGCGTCGATCGCGGGCGCCTGTCTCGCCTGGGGCGTCGATAATAATCTTACCCGAAAACTGTCCTCGTCCGATCCCGTCGTCATCGCGATGATCAAGGGTCTCGTCGCCGGATCGGTCAACATCGTTCTGGCGCTTTTGCGCGGCGCCGATTTTCCGTCGGCTGACGCGGTTGTCGGCGCAGCGGTCGTTGGCTTGTTCGGCGTCGGCGTCAGCCTGGTGCTGTTCATCCTTGCCCTGCGCCACCTTGGCGCGGCCCGAACCGGCGCCTATTTCTCGCTGGCCCCGTTCGTCGGCGCGATCATCGCCGTCGCGATCCTGCACGAGCCTTTGACGGCGAGGCTGGTCATCGCCGGGGCCTTGATGGGATTTGGGCTCTGGCTGCACCTCGCCGAGCGCCATGAACATAGCCATGACCATTTCGCACTTGAACACGAACACAGCCACGTCCACGAGGAACACCACCGGCATCGACATGACGGGCCTGTGCGCGAGCCCCATTCTCACTGGCATCGCCACGAACCCTTGAGGCATGCCCATCCGCATTACCCGGATATTCATCACCGGCACGGGCATGGGTAGCTTGCCGTCGCGGGCCGGTGGGCCAATTTGGTCGTTTGCGACGATGGCCAACGACCGCTTCTTCGCTGACGCCCAGGTTTGTCGCGTCGACGAGGGATTTTCGGCTTTGGCCCATCTTTGTCCGCGCCGACGCCATCCCCAGGCGACGGCTCCTTGCCGACATCCGCCGCTGCAACGAGCGCGCGGCCCCTCCATGTCGCTCGTTTCTGCGTTAACCGGACGGGCGTGGAATAATCCAGCTCAATCCGTCGTCACATGGCGGGCGAGCGCCGCCGCGCGCCGCGCCGTGTCGCGGTCGATCGGACCTGTGCTCGCCAGAACCTGCTGAAGCAGCCGGGAGTTTTTCGGCGCGAACCCGATCCCCTCGGAGGCCAGCGCGTCGATCAGGCAGCGGCGGTCGTCGGGCGAGGCGCCGAGATCGGCGGCCAGCAGCAAAGCCAGCGCCGGTTTGAGACCCATGGGCGCGTCGGGCGCGGGCCTCAGGAAGCGGAACAGATTGCGCAGCCTTTTTTGCATGCGCGGCGACGCGCCGGCGACGGGGGCCATTGTTTCGAGGAGCCGCGTTTCCTCCGCCGATAGCGGCGCGTCGAGCGGCGCCAGCGGAACCGCCCATTCGCTCGCCTGTCCGGCGTCGAGACGCAAGGCCAGTTGCAGGCGACGATGGAGGCCGTCGCGCCCGGAGCCGCCGAAAATGTCAGGGTCCAGCGCATAGACCGCGACAAGACCCGGCCGCGCCAGCAGATCGTGCAGCCGCTCGAACAGGGCGGCGGGGTTTGGGGCCGCTTCGAACCCATCCACCGCGACGATCAGACGGGCCGGCGTCTCGAAGCGCTTGCCGGCGGCGGCTGGGGCGATCAGGCCGGACAGGCCGTGCAGAAAGCCGAGCGCCGCCCGCCGTTTCTGCGCGGCGGCGTCGGTTTCGAGAAACAGCGGCGGATGGCGCGAGGCGCCGGCGGCGCGCCTTTCCGCCTCGGCGGCCTGCTGGGCGACAGCGGCGGTTTCGGCGCCAAGCAGATCGACATTGCGCGCGTGATGCGCCAGCAATTGTTCGAGTTCATGGCGCCTCGACTCGACCTCGTCGTCGAGCAGGCTGGCGGCCTGAAACAGGGGCAGCATGAAACGCAGCGCGCGCCAAAGGTTCAGGGCCACGAGCGCCACCGCCAGCAGGAGGAGCGCGTCGCCCGCCCGCGGCAGCCAGTCGAGATGCGCGCGCAGGTATTCGCCCGCCTGCGCGCCTTGCGCGCCGGCCTCGGAAATCGCGCCGACCCAAAATGTCCGGTTGGCGTAGAGCCAGTCGGCGCCCCAGTTCAGGGCGACACAAAGCGCCGCGTAAACCAGCAGCCGGAGCTGTCCGGGAAAGGCGTAAACGGCGCGCGCGCAAGCCAGCAAGCGCGCGGGAATCCCGCCGATCTCGGCGAGATCGCGGGTCAGGTCCTTGAAAGCGGCCAGAGAATCGCCGGAAAAACCGAAACGGCGCAGGCGCGGCGCGAAGCCGCCGCGCATCCGTCGCGCAAGGGAATCGACGCGCGAACCGGGCATGTCGTAAAGCAGGGTATCGGCGAGGCCGGCGCGGCGCGCCTCGGTCTGCGCCAAAGTCTGCCGTTCCAGCATCAGCTTGCGGCGCAGGACGTCGAGTTTTTCCTGCGCGGCGCGGGCATGGGCGCCCGGGTCGGCGCCCAGATGCGCGCCCTCCCGCGCGGCTTCTTCCACCAAGGCGGGATAAAACGGCGTCAGCGCGCGATAGAGCGCCGATGCGACGGCGGTTTCGGGCTCGTCGGCGAGATCGGCGGCGCGCAGCGTCGCTGCCGGCGTTCCCTTGAGGCTTTCGACGAGCCAGCGCAGCGCGCTGGTCTTGCCGGCGCCAGCCTTGGCGAGCAGGCCGATGGCGAAGGGGGTCGGCGTATCGGCGCGGCGCAGCAGATCCGCGACCCGGCCGAGCAGCGCCTGCGTCTGCGCCGGCAAGCCGAGCCGTCCGGGCGCGACCGGAGCGTCGTCCTCGAAAGGCGGCGCGGCGGCGGCGGCAGGAGGCGCGGGCGACGGCGCCGCGGCCACAGGCGGCGCGACGACGGGCGGCGCGACGACGGGCGCCGAGACCCGGGGCGCCGCGACCGGCGGCGGATTTTCCGGCTTTTTGTCGGCGGGGCGGAAAAATTGCGGCGGCAATTGCGGCGCGGACCTCTGCGGCTCCGGTTTCGGCGGGGCGGCGGCGGGGAAAAAGTCGGGGTTGCGGTTTTCTGGATCGACCATCGACAAATCCTGTGTTCTTAAACAGCGTCATTCCATCGGTTGGCAAAACGCCGATGACCCAAACCTTTTCAATAGCGCTTCCATAGCGCATATGCAGACCGGCGAAAGCGCCGAAAGCGCTTTTTTGAGCGCGAAGAGGCTTTCGCGCCGCTGGACCGGGGCCGGCCCGCCGGTTAAAACCATGCCCGGCCCAACCGGCGCCCAGCGCCTTTTTTCATTGCCTTTCGCCCAAAGGCCTCGGGTCCCCGGCGAAAAGCCCCAATCGGAAAGCATTCACGCCCATGGCGCGGCAATTTGTCTACCACATGCAGGGTCTCACCAAAACCTGGCCCGGCGGCAAGAAGGTGTTGGACAATGTCCACCTGTCCTTTTACCCCGACGCCAAGATCGGCGTGCTCGGCGTCAACGGCGCCGGCAAATCGACGCTGCTGCGCATCATGGCCGGGATCGACAAGGAATTTTCAGGCGAAGGTTTTGTCGCCGAAGGGGCGCGCGTCGGCTATCTGCCGCAGGAGCCCAAGCTCGACGAAACGCTCGACGTGCGGGGCAATTGCATGCTTGGCGTCGCCGACAAGAAGGCCATTCTCGACCGCTACAACGAATTGGCGATGAATTATTCCGACGAGACCGCCGACGAAATGACCGAATTGCAGGACGAGATCGAGGCCAAGGGGCTGTGGGATCTCGACAGCCAGGTCGAGCAGGCGATGGACGCGCTCGGCTGTCCGCCCGACGACTGGGCGGTCGAAAAACTGTCGGGCGGCGAGCGCCGCCGCGTCGCCCTGTGCAAGCTCCTGCTCGAACAGCCTGAACTCTTGCTGCTCGACGAACCGACCAACCATCTCGACGCCGAGACCGTCAACTGGCTCGAAGGCCATTTGCGCGCCTATCCCGGCGCCATCCTGATCGTCACCCATGACCGTTATTTTCTCGACAATGTGACGAGCTGGATTCTCGAACTCGATCGCGGTCGCGGCATCCCCTACGAGGGCAATTATTCGAGCTGGCTCAAGCAGAAGCAGAAGCGGCTGGCGCAGGAAGGCCGCGAGGACGAGGCGCGCCAGCGCGCCATCGAGGCGGAAAGCGAATGGATCGCCGCCAGCCCGAAGGCGCGTCAGGCCAAGTCCAAGGCGCGCATCCAGCGCTACGACGATCTCGTCGCCAAGCAGAACGACAAGGCCGCGACCACCGCGCAGATCGTCATTCCGGTGGCCGAGCGGCTCGGCCAGAACGTCATCGAATTCAAGAATCTGTCGAAGGGTTTTGGCGACAAGCTGCTGATCGACGACCTGAGCTTCAAGCTGCCGCCCGGCGGCATCGTCGGCGTCATCGGCCCGAACGGCGCCGGCAAGACCACGCTTTTCCGCATGATCACCGGTCAGGACAAGCCGGACGCCGGCGCGATCGCCATCGGCGAAAGCGTGCAACTCGGCTATGTCGATCAGTCGCGCGACTCGCTCGACGGCAAGAAGAACGTCTGGGAGGAAATTTCCGGCGGCAATGACGTCATCTATCTCGGAAAACGCGAGATCAACTCGCGCGGCTATTGCTCGACCTTCAACTTTAAAGGTTCCGACCAGCAGAAAAAGGTCGAAATGCTGTCGGGCGGCGAGCGCAACCGCGTCCATCTGGCGAAAATGCTCAAAAAAGGCGCCAATGTCCTGCTGCTCGACGAACCGACCAACGATCTCGACGTGGACACGCTGCGCGCGCTCGAAGAGGCCTTGGGCGATTACGCCGGCTGCGCGGTCATCATCTCGCACGACCGCTTCTTCCTCGACCGCGTCGCCACCCACATGCTGGCCTTTGAAGGCGACAGCCATGTGGAATGGTTCGAGGGCAACTTTGCCGAATATGAAGAAGACAAGAAACGGCGGTTGGGAGCGGATAGTTTGATTCCGCATCGAATGAAGTACAAGAAGTTCTCGCGTTAAGTGTTGGATATCATTCCGAATTTCTGGAGCCGGGTCGTGAGGTCCGGCTTTTTCACCCATTTATTAACGTGGGCGTCATTGCGAGCGGAGCGAAGCAATCCAGACACGGATTGCGGTCACTGGATTGCCGCGTCGCTTCGCTGCTCGAAATGACCGACGTTTGGTCATGCGATAGCGTCACATTTGCTATTCGAAAAACTCTTCGTCGATGCGCTTGATATGCAGCGTCTCCTCGACCCGGCATCCGACTTCGTGCCGGATCATCAGTTTCGTGAGTTGGTTTCCATCGACGAGGACGATGCGCTTGCTCAGGAACTCGGCCGTTTCGCGGGCCGAACCGGTGAAGGAAGAGGTCGTGACGAATAGGCCCTTGGCGGCTTTGAACCGGTCGAGCGAGCCGAAAAAATCGCGTATCGCGCCCGATCCTACGGCGTTTTCGCGCGCATATCTTTTCGCCTGAACGTAAATTCGATCCAGCCCCAAGGCGTCCTGATCGATCACGCCATCGACGCCGCCGTCGCCGCTGCGACCCAAAGCCCTTGCGGCTTCAGCCGTAGAACCGCCATAGCCCATGGCGGTCAAAAGCTTGACCACCAGCCGCTCGAAAAATTCAGGTGGGGCTGCGAGAATTCGGTCGAGTACATCGGCGCCCAATTGGGTTTCAAGCGCCTGATGCGCCGCTCGCATGGTTTCGTCGGGCGTGAGTGAATTCGACTCTTCGCCGCGCTGGCTGTGCGAGTCGACAATCGCGCTTTCGGCCTCGTCGTTCTTCCCCTGAAATGTTCTGAAGGTCGGAAACTGGTTGAGAAACCTGATGTCGATACGCTCCGGTTTTCCGGCAAGCACATCGATTCCTAGCGGAGTAATTCTGAAACGGCCTCGGCCAACGGCTTCGATCAAGCCCGCCTTGCCAAGATACGACTTGGCCCAATGGGTGCGATTGGCAAAAGTTGTCTGGCGGCCTGAAGGCAGGAGTGTCGCGCGCTCTTCGTCGCTCAAGGCAAACGCATTGGCGAGTTGCTCGACGACGTCGCCGATTCTGACTTCGCCATTTCTGGAAGATTTGAGTACTGGAAGCATGAGGGTCTGGAAATCGGGAATGGGCATTACGGCTCGTCAAATCATTTCGGGGCAAACAATCGCACTTCCGGAAAATAGGTCCGATATCTTGCCACGTCACGCGTCAAAATCGGCGCGCCGAGCGCGCTGGCGTGGCCGCCGATGAAAAAGTCGGGCAGGGGCGAGCTTCGGCTGCCGCCGCGACGACGATAATGCTTGAACGCCCGTCCGGCAAGGAAGAGCCCAAGCCGGGGAATTTCCTGATAGGTCAGGCCCATCAGCGCGATTTCCGCCTCGCAGGCCTCGGCGGAATCGAACCCCAGCGAGAACTCGGCGAAAATCGAGGAATTGACG
Organism: uncultured Rhodoblastus sp.; assembly: GCF_903903185.1. Lineage (GTDB taxonomy): Bacteria > Pseudomonadota > Alphaproteobacteria > Rhizobiales > Beijerinckiaceae > Rhodoblastus. The sequence goes on along the minus strand of NZ_CAIUXT010000159.1, from coordinate 18,747 downwards.
ATGAGCGGCCCATCGTCGAAATGGCGGGCAAGCGCCTCGCGCGAAAAATCGCGCCATTGCGTGCGCGGTCCGGCGATATCGACGAGAATATTGGTATCGACGACGATCAATCCTCGCCCCGCGTCAAATCCGTCAACGCGTCTGCGTTCAGCCCCTTGAAGGGCTGCCGCCGCGAGATGTCTTCGAGTTGCAGGCGGAACGCCTCCCGCGCGTCGTCGGGCCGTCGCTCGATGACCACGCCGACGCCCCGCACATGGCGCACCTCGACCCGGTCGCCCGGCTTGATGCCGGCGGCGTCGCGCACGGCCTTGGGCAAAGTCACCTGGCCTTTGACGGTCATTTTGGTGGTCATGGTATTACCTCTCGATGAAAAGTAATACTTATTGCGGGAAAATCAATCGGCGTGAACTGGCCGCCAGTGCAATCCGGTGCAAGCCACAAGGCGACAGTCAGGCCGCTGTCCCTTCTCCCCTTGCGGGAGAAGGTGGCGCGAAGCGCCGGATGAGGGGTTCTCGCCTCGCACTCCCGGCGCACCGCACGTTGCGGTCACCCCCTCATCCGTCTCGCGCTTCGCGCGAGCCACCTTCTCCCGCAAGGGGAGAAGGAATTCGCGCTCGTCGTCCCTGTTCATCCGATTGGCGCAGCTACCCGCCCATCCGGCGAAAAACCACGCAAAGATTATTGGCCGGCATTTCCACGATCCGCGGCGCCCCAAAACCCGACTCCTCGGCCAACGCCGCAACTTTTTCGAGATCGCGCACGCCCCATTCGGGGTTTTGCCGGCGCAAAGCCTCGTCGAAGGCGGCGTTGCCCGGCGCCGTATGGACGCCGCCGCGCTTGTAGGCGCCGTAAAGCACCAGCGGCGCGCCTGAAGCCAACAGCGTCGATGCGCCGCAAAAAAGCCCTTCGGTCGCGGCCCAGGGCGAGATATGGATCATGTTGATGCAGAGGATGGCGTCGGCGCGCAAGATCGGCCAGGGCAATGCCGCGGCGTCGAGCGCAAGTGGGGCCAGAACGTTGTTCGCGCCCGAGGCGGCGATCCAGCCCGCAATGCTGGCGCGCTCGTCCGCGCCGGGATCGGAAGGCTGGAAGGTCAGATCCGGCAAAGCCGCCGCGAAATGCACGACATGTTCGCCGGTGCCGCTGGCGATTTCGAGCGCCAGCCCCGATTTCGGCAGCGTATCGCGCAACACATCGAGAATCGGGCCGCGATTGCGGGGGGCGGCGGGCGCGAACAGGCGATGATCGATCATAAGCGCAGTATCGCCGATTTGCCTGCGGAAAAGAACATTTTTGGGTCCCTTGTCACCGGTCGCCGCCGCGCTGCGCGGCAAATTCGGCGCCGGTTGACAGGGCGCCGGAGGAAAGGCGATTGCGCGCCTTCATTCTAAGGACGCATTTCGGGCGCATGGACGCAGCCGCCCGCAAAAGGCATAATAAATGATCGGCTCGCCGGATGCGTCCTGCATGAGAAAATGGTTTTTCCTCGTTCCCTTCGCCTCGCTTGCCGCGTTCATGGCCTTTCCGGCCGTTGTTCCCGGCGGCATCCATGGGAATCAGCGCGCCCAGCAAGCGGCGTCGGAATCATCCTGTGGCGTCGCCGACGCCATGCCGGCGGGCATCGCCGCCTTGCCGCGCCTGTCGCGCGCGATCGAAAACCACCGTCGCCTGCGTATCGCGACCATCGGTTCGTCCTCCACCGAGGGCGTCGGCGCCAGTTCGCCTGCCGCCAATTATCCCTCGCAATTGCGCGCCATGCTGCAACTGGCCCTTCCCGAGCAGGATTTCGAAGTGATCAATCTCGGCGTCGGCGGCGAGACCGCCGGCCGCACCGTCGAACGGCTGCGCCGCGAAATGCCGAAACTTGCGCCCGATCTGGTGGTCTGGCAGGTCGGAACCAATGACGCGCTGACCGGCGCGGTCATCGCCGATTACCAGTCGATCTTGCGCGACGCCCTGCAATATCTCAAGGCGGGCCAATTTGATGTGTTGATGATCGGGCCGCAATGGACGCGCAAACTGGCGGGCAATCCGGCCTTTGACGCGGTGCGCGAGGCGACCGCGCAGGTCGCGCGCAGCGAGGGCGTCACCCTGGTGTCGCGCTACGACGCCATGCGCAAACTGGCCGAAGCGACCGGGCGCGAGGATCTGACCGGCCCCGATCATCTCCACATGAACGATCGCGGCTACCGCTGCATGGCCGAACAGGTCGCCGTGACCATGGCCCATGCGGTGGATAGTGAGGAGTCTGGGCGGCTCGGCCCCCCGCAACCCGAACTGCGCCCGCGTCTCGAAGAGCATGCGCGCGCGGGGCGCGGCGCGCGACCGCAACCGCAGCCGCGCTCAAGATAGCGCCCGGGCGAACGCCGCCTGTTCCCGTTCGGAACGCTTGTCGGAACATGCGTCGGCGCGATGTGGAAAAAACGCCGGGCGCCGCGCCTCGGAGCGCGAGCCGCATCGTCCTCATTTTTCAGCAACTTGCTGAAAACTCAGGCCCGCGCGGTTTTTCTTTCGCGATCGCGGCGGCGATCCTGCGCCGGCTGATAGGCGATGCGCGCGTGATGGGGGCAATAGGGGCCGCCGCCGGTCTTGTTCCTGGAGCCGCAATAGCGGAATTCGGCGGTGGAGGGGTCGCCGAGCGGCCAGCGGCACATGGATTCGCGCAATTCCATGATGCTGACGCGCTGGGAGATCGGAACGACCACTTCCTCGCTGGCCGGACGCGGCGCCGGGGCCGGCGCGGGGCGGGCTTGCGCCGCCAGAGCGAGATTGCCGTGGCTGACCGGGGCGACAGGACCGGACGCCTCGTCGGCGGAACGGGGCTCGTCTCCGGGGCGCATCTTGACGCGCGCGCGCGCCGGGGCCGGCGCGGGCGACTTGACGCGGCCGGACAGGCCGAGCCGATGCACCTTGCCGATCACCGCGTTGCGGGTGATGCCATGCGCCAGTTCTCCGGCGATCTGGCTGGCGCTCAAGCCTTCGAGCCACATTTTTTTCAACAGCTCGACGCGTTCATCGGTCCAGGACATGGCATCGGTCTCCCATTGGTCGGCCGTCGCTTCGAGGCGCAGGCCAGATTGAGCGCGGGCTTGGCGCCCGGCTTGGCGTTTTAAAGAATTCCACGCAAGCAATATTCCCACGCAATATTCCCTGGCGCATTCCCCCGCCCGCGTCGTCGCCGCCAGTCCCGTCCCTGTCGCAGGTCCGGCTTCATTCGCAGACAGTTTCCCCTTCGGCCGCGAAACAGCGCGGCCGCCGGCAAATCCTTCGACAGAAACGAGGACCGACAGGAACGAGGAGCGACCAAAGCCGGCGCCAATCAAACGCGCGCCGAACGAGATGTCGTAGTTCACAAGTGGAAGACTACACTAGTCGTTGAATCGGGCGCAAGAGTTCGGCGCCTCTTCGGGAACTTTTCAACAGGCTTTCCGCGCAAAAGCCAGAGCGGCGCCGGAAAAAATCGGATCCGAACACGTGCGAATACGCGGGCCAGGGTCCGGAAAGTCAGACGCGCCGCGATACGCGCCGAAAGCCGCGCCCGGCGGCCATTTCCGAATTTGACCTTGCCGCCCGGATTTTCTAAATTGGTGGCTTGACGACGCCGTCCCCGCGGGGCGGCGCTTTCATTTTCGGGCCCAGGGCGGGCGGCTGCGATCGAGGCCGACGATTTAACGTCTTTGGGTTCGATCCAAACACTTGAAACGGGCTTTTGGGTTAAGTCCACGTCGCGGGCGACGATCGGAGTTCCATAAGTGACTTCAGCGATTCTTCCGACCTATACGCGCTATCCGCTGGCTTTCGAAAGCGGAGAGGGCGCCTGGCTGACCTCGACGACCGGCGAAAAATATCTCGATTTTGGCGGCGGCATCGCCGTGTCGAGCCTCGGCTACACCCATCCCCATCTCGTCGAGGCGTTGAATCGGCAAGCGCAAAAAATCTGGCACACGTCCAATCTGTTCCAGATTCCGCAAGGCGAGGCTTTCGCCAGCCGCCTGACCGCCGCGACTTTCGCCGATTTCGCCTTTTTCACCAATTCCGGCGCCGAGGCGCTCGAATTGACGATCAAGATGGCGCGCAAGTGGAATTATGTGAACGGCGCCCCGGAGCGTTTCCGCATCCTCACCTTCGAGGGGGCCTTCCACGGGCGCACCCTGGCGACCATCGCCGCGGGCGGCAACGCCAAATATCTGGAAGGGTTCGGCCCCAGGGTCGATGGCTTCGACCAGGTTCCTTTTGGCGATATCGACGCTGCGCGCGCGGCCATCGGGCCGGCGACGGGCGCCATTCTGGTCGAGCCGGTTCAGGGCGAAGGCGGCATTCGCGTCGGCTCAAACCCATTCATCAGGGGTTTGCGGGAAATCTGCGACGACAAGAAACTTCTGCTCATTTTCGATGAGGTGCAATGCGGTATGGGGCGGACGGGAAAACTCTTCGCCTATGAACTTTACGGCGTGGCGCCCGACATTCTCGCTACGGCCAAGGGCATCGGCGGCGGCTTTCCGCTCGGCGCGGTTTTGTGTTCCGCCGAGGCCGGCAAGGGCATGGTCGCCGGAACCCACGGCACCACTTATGGCGGCAATCCGCTCGCCATGGCCTGCGGCGCCGCCGTGCTCGACATTCTGCTGGCGCCGGGCTTTTTCGACGAGGTCGCCCGCAAGGGCCTGGTTCTGCGCCAGTCCCTCGCCGCGCTGGCGGCGAGCCACGCGAGCGTCATCGCGGAAATTCGCGGCGAGGGGCTGATGCAGGGCCTTCGCCTTCGCGTCCCCAACGGTGAATTCGCCGCCGCCGCCCGCGCGGAAAAGCTGATCGTCATTCCGGCGGCGGATAATGTCGTTCGCATCCTGCCGCCGCTGATCGTCGGCGACGAGGAAATCCGCGAGGGCGCGCGCCGGCTCGAAGCCGCCTGCCGTCATTTCGAGATCGCGTCGCCGGAAAAATTGCAAGGAGCCGGTGGATGAATGCGCCGAAAATCGACGCATCGCGTCGGTGTTTTCTGGAAATCGAAGACTTTTCCCTGCAGCAGTTGCAAACCATGCTCGAACTGGCCGGCTCGATCAAGAGCCGGCGCCGCAAGGGCCATCGGGCGCAGGAAAGGCCTTTGCTCGGCCGCACCCTGGCGATGATTTTCGACAAGCCCTCGACCCGCACCCGCGTCTCTTTCGACGTCGGGATGCGGGAGCTCGGCGGCGAGACCCTGATGCTGACCGGAGCCGAAATGCAGCTCGGGCGCGGCGAAACCATCGCCGATACGGCGCGCGTGCTGTCGCGTTTCGTCGATATCGTCATGATCCGCATCCTGACCCACGAACACCTGATGGAGATGGCCGCACACGCCACTGTGCCGGTGATCAACGGCCTGACCAAGCGCACCCACCCCTGCCAGGTCATGGCCGATCTGATGACCTTCGAGGAGCATCGCGGCTCCATCGCCGGCGCGCGCGTCGCCTGGGTCGGCGACGCCTGCAATGTGCTGACCAGCTGGATTCACGCGGCGGTGAAATTCGGCTTCACCCTCGACATCGCCTCGCCCGAGGAACTGGCCCCGCGCAGCGAATTGATCGCCGAGGCGCGCGCCCAGGGCGGCGTCGTCAATGTGATGCGCGATCCGCAGGAGGCGGTGCGCGGCGCCGATTGTGTGCTGACCGATTGCTGGGTGTCGATGGGCGACAAGGACGAGAAATTGCGTCATGCGCTGCTCGCGCCCTATCAGGTCAACAGCCGATTGATGCGCCTCGCCGGCAAGGACGCGGTTTTCATGCATTGCCTGCCGGCCCATCGCGGCGAGGAAGTCACCGATGCGGTGATGGACGGGCCGCAATCGCTGGTGTTCGACGAGGCGGAAAACCGCCTTCATGTGCAAAAGGGCATTCTCGCCTGGTGTCTGGAGGTCGGGTCATGACGCCGCCGAAAATGACGCCGCCGAAAACCGCGCCCGGTTCCGGCTTTTTCGCAACCGGCCTGCCGGCCGCGCCTGCGCCCGACGATTGCGTGCTGCCCTTCGCCGTCGAGGCCCTCGATCTGCGTGGGCGGCTGGCGCGGCTCGGGCCGGCGCTCGACGCCCTGCTGACCCGCCACGCCTATCCCGAACCGGTGGCCCTGCTGCTCGGCGAGGCGGCCGTCCTGACCGTGCTGCTTGGCACGGCGCTCAAATTCGACGGCCGTTTCCAGTTGCAGACGCGCACCGACGGCATTGTCGACATGATCGTGGTGGATTTCGACGCCCCGGACCGCCTGCGCGCCTTCGCCCGGTTCAATGCCGCTCGTCTGGCCGCCCTTCTGGCGGAAGCTGGAAATCCCGGCCCGGCGGCGCTGCTCGGCAAAGGCCATCTCGCCTTCACCATCGAACAGGGCGCCGAAGTTTCGCGCTATCAGGGCGTGGCGCCGATCGAGGGCGGCTCGCTCGAAGACGCGGCGCGGACCTATTTCCAGCAATCCGAGCAGATTCCGACCTATATCAGGCTGGCGGCGGGCCAGGTCGTGACCGCGAAAGGCGCGCGCTGGCGCGCCGGCGGCCTTTTGGCGCAATTCCTGCCGCATTCGCCCGAGCGCCGGCGCCTCGCCGATTTTCATCCCGGCGACGCACCGGAGGGCCATCAGGTGGAGACGCGGCCGGAGGACGAGATCTGGCTCGAAGCCAAGGCGCTCGCCGCCACGGTCGAGGATCATGAATTGCTGGACCCCGGCCTCGCCTCGGAAGACCTCGCCTATCGCCTGTTCCACGAGCGCGGCGTCAAGGCTTTTGCGGCGCAGACGCTGCGCGAATCCTGCCGCTGCTCCGACGAGCGGGTCGAAACCATGTTGCGCAGCTTTTCGCAAAAGGAACGCGACGACATGGTCGGAGACGACGGCATGATCGGCGTGACCTGCGAATTCTGCTCGACCCTGCGCCGCTACGATCCGCGCGATCTCGCCGAGTAGGCCGAGGCGCCGACCGCGTAAAATCAAAAACCCGGAGCGCGTTCGGTGAACCGGAGTTCTCCCGACGCGCCCCAGGCGTGATCTTTTTTGGCCTATTGACGTTCGTGCGCGAGTTCCCAGCGATCCGGCGACCGCCACAGCCGAGACCGCAACAGCTCCCGCTCGTAGACGAATTCCTTCGGCAGCCGATCGAAGAACCGGTCGAGCAATTCCTCGTGGGCCCTTGCCTCCAGCGTCCCGGCCTCGCGACCGACCGACATCAGCTCGTAGAACGTCTCCTTGTCGTAGTCGAGGCCGCGCCAGTCAATGTCCTCCAGCCGCGGCATCCAGCCGATGGGGCTCTCGACGCCGGCGCCGCGGCCATGCACGCGTTCGACGATCCACTTCAGCACCCGCATGTTCTCGCCAAAGCCCGGCCAGATGAACTTGTTGTCCTCGTCGCGGCGGAACCAGTTCACGCGGAAGATGCGCGGCGGATTGGCGACGCGCCTGCCGACGCTGAGCCAATGGCTGAAATAATCGGCCATGTTGTAGCCGCAGAATGGCAGCATCGCCATCGGGTCGCGCCGCGTCGCGGTCACGCCGATCGCCGCCGCCGTGGCCTCCGATCCCATCGTCGCCGCGAGATAGACGCCATGGCTCCAGTTGAAGGCCTGGAACACCAGCGGCATTTCCTTGCTCGCGCGTCCGCCGAACACGAAGGCGCTGATCGGCACGCCGGCGGGATTCTCCCAGTCGGGGTCGATGCTCGGGCATTGCGAGGCCGGCGCCGTGAACCGGGAGTTCGGATGCGCGGCCGGGCGCCCGGCGTCCGGAGTCCAGTCCTTGCCCGTCCAGTCGATCAGATGGGCGGGCGGCTGGTCCGTCATCCCCTCCCACCAGACATCGCCGTCGTCGGTCAGCGCGGTATTGGTGAAGATGGCGTTCTTGGCGCAACTCGCCATGGCGTTGGGGTTGGACTTGGTGTTGGTGCCGGGCGCCACGCCGAAGAAGCCGGCCTCGGGATTGATCGCCCGCAGCACGCCGTGATCGTCCTTCTTGATCCAGGCGATGTCGTCGCCGACTGTGGTCACTTTCCAGCCTTCGAGCGCCGCCGGCGGCACCAGCATCGCCAGATTGGTCTTGCCGCAGGCGCTCGGGAAAGCGGCGCCGATATAGGTTTTCTCGCCGTCGGGGGCGTGAATTCCCATGATCAGCATATGTTCGGCGAGCCAGCCTTCGTGGCGCGCCATCACCGAGGCAATGCGCAAGGCGAGACATTTCTTGCCGAGCAACGCATTGCCGCCATAGCCGGAGCCGTAGGACCAGATTTCGTAGGTCTCCGGGAAATGCACGATGTATTTTTTGCCGATATCGGCCTCGCAGGGCCAGGGCACGTCCGCCTGGCCCGGCGCCAGCGGCGCGCCGATGGAATGCATGCACGGGATGAACGGACCGTCGCCGAGCACTTCGAGCACCTTGGAGCCCATGCGCGTCATGATCTTCATGTTGACGACGACATAGGGACTGTCGGTGATCTGTACGCCGATCTTGGCGATCGGCGAGCCGAGCGGACCCATGCTGAACGGAATGACGTACATCGTCCGGCCGCGCATGCAGCCGTCGAACGCGTTATGCAGCGTCTCGCGCATCTGCTCGGGCGGGGCCCAATTATTGGTCGGTCCGGCGTCCTCCTGGCTCAGCGAGCAAATGAAGGTCCGGTCCTCGACGCGGCCGACGTCGGAAGGGTGCGAGCGCGCCAGAAACGAGTTGGGCCGCTTTTCCGGGTTGAGGCGAATGAAGGTGCCGGCCTCGACCATCTGGTCGCAGAGTTCGTCGTACTCCTCCTGCGACCCGTCGACCCAATGCACCTTGTCGGGCTTGCACAGGGCGACCATTGTTTCGACCCACTCCAGCAGCTTCTGATTGCTCAAGGCCGCCGGTGCGCCCACATCCAAGCTCGGCGCCGTATGGTCGGATTGTCGAATCTTGCTGTTAATGGTCATATGTTTGCCTCCCGGGACGAGAAAAGATAGCGGAAACGGATGGGGTCGCCAAGACCGCAAAGCTTAGGCGGACAGTAAACTTTAGACAGAGCGCGAATTTCGACCGGCGCTATTTTGTGCAAATAATCGGCTGCATCGCGACGCCGGATCAGGCGCAATATTCCGCCCAGCACATCGGGGTCTCGAACACCTTGACCGCTTCGAGCGGCGGCAGGTCCGGCTTGACTTGCCGGTAAATCCACCAGGCGATGTTTTCCGCCGTCGGGTTCTCCAGCCCCTCGATCTCGTTGAGCAGATGATGATCGAGCCGCTCCAGTAGCGGCTGGAAGATTTTCTCGACGTCGAAGAAATCGACGACGAAGCCGGAAAAGGCCTCGACGGCGCCGCCGAGCCGCAACTCGACGCGATAGGAATGGCCGTGCAGCCGCCGGCAGCGATGCGTATCGGGCACATTCGGCAGATGATGCGCGGCCTCGAAGGTGAAGGCCTGGGTGATGGTCATGGGCATGGCGCGGTATTAACGCCTTTTTCCGCGCAGTGGAACCCTGCGGGCCGCAACGGCCGGATTGCCGAAACCTTCATTCGAAGGCGATGTCGCGGCGGCGGACCACCAGATGTTCGCCGCCGTCGATCGGCAGCATCTGCCCGGGCAGGTCGGGATGGGCGAGAAAAAACCCCATCAGCGCGCAGATGTCTTCCGCCGGGGTGGCGCGCCCGGTCGGGATTTTCTTCTGGTCGGCGTCGAATCTCTCCTGCGTCTGCGAACCCGAGGGAAACATCAGCCCGGGCAGCAGGCCGAACACCCGCATGTCCGCTCGACCGGCGCCCTGCCAGATGGAGGTCAGCGCCATCAGCGCGCTTTTGCCGAGCGTGTAGGAATAATAATCGGCGTTGAACGAGAGCAGCTTCTGGTCGAGGATATTGAATGCCGTCACGGACGCCTGCGGGTGTTTCGCTGCCGCGACCGCCTCCAGAATCATGAACGGCGCCATGGCGTGAACGGAAAGGCTCTCCGCCAGCTTGTCGGCGCTGGCTTCGCCCGGAAAATCATGTTCGAACACCGAGGCGTTGTTGACGATGACATCGGGCGCGCCGAACCGCGTCGTCAATTCTTCGCAGAAGGCGGCGATCGACGCCTGTTCGGTGAAATCGCCGGCGAGCACTTGCGCGCGCGCGCCGGCCCCGGCGAGGTCGCGCGCCAGTTCCAGCGCCTTGTCGCGCGAGCGGTTGACATGCAGCAGCACGCGATAATTTTGGCCTGCGAAAAAATGCGCCATCGGGACGCCGAGCCGGCTGGCGGCGCCGGTGATCAGCGCCGTCTTCACTTCTTGCCGCTCCAGCCGGCGCGGGTGCGGAACAGGTCGATGCCGGCGCCACGGCTCTCGTTGTAGATGTCGGGCTTGCGGATGGTCACGCCGCAGGCGGCGACGCGCGGTTCGGCGAAACAACTGTCGACGATGAGGTCGGCGATGGTTTCGAGCAGATCGATATGGCCCTCGTTCTCCAGATCGAGGATGCGCTTGCGCACGATGTCGTAATCGACGATCGGCGCATCGGCGGCGCGGGCCGTGCGCAGGGGCGCATAGAGCCGCACCGTGAGGATCAGCCGGGTCGGACGTTCGGGATGGCGCTCCCAGGGATGCAGGCCGCAGGAAATATTGACGCAGACCTCTTCGAGCGTCATGACGATGTGATCTTCCGCCGAAAAGAATTCCTTCATTGGGTGTTCCTTGTTTTTCCGCGCGACAGGGCGGAATGCCGGACCGTCTTCGAGGTCGCCCTTCGAGATGAACAGTGGTTGCGCAGAAACGCCATTTCAGGCGAATTGAAAACCCCCGTTTTTTTGAAGGCGGCGCGCAGCGCCAAACGGCAAAACCGCCAGACAGGAGTCTGGCGGTTTGGCAAAGCTTTAGGATTTTCGCCCGCGCGCGAAAAATTACCTGTCGGTGATCTTGCCGCCGCTCGTGCCGAACTGAGCGATATAGGCGATGACATTGTCGATGTCGGTCTGGCTGGTCAGGCCCTTGAAGGTCATGTAGGTCGAGGGAACGTCATGCTGCGGCTGCCTCAGGTAGGAGGTCAGCGTCGGCACGTCCCAGACCTTGCCGGATTTCTTGTTGGCTTCGGAATAATTATAGCCTGGCCAGGTGCCGGCGGGCCGGCCGATCAGGCCGTTCAGCGAGGGGCCGTAAAAATTCGTCGCGCCAACGCCGATGTGGTGGCACTGCCGGCACTGGTTGAAGACTTTCGAGCCCGCGACAACGTCGCCTTTCGGCGCCGCGTCCTCGGTCGCCTGCGCGCCGAAGGCGAGGCCGGAAACAAGGGCGGCGGAAAGAATGAGAACCTTGGCTTGCATAAGCTTTTGCTCCGCTTGGTCTTTTTGGACGTTGTCCGCGCGCGGCCCGCCGGCTCGCCCAATCGCGTCAATTATCCGTCGATCGTGAGTATGGTGATTTGTTGCATTCCGATTTAATCACCTTGGCCCCCTCAGGTCCGCCCGTAATAAAGTCCTATTTTCAAGCCAGCAGGAATGAGAGCAAGGAACGCAGTTCGGCGGGACGAACGGGCTTCTTTAGCATTTCGAGCCCGGATAGTCGCGCTTCTTCTTCGGCCCTGGCCGAGTGATCGCCGGTGATCAGCAGCGCCGGCAGATCGGGACCGAAAGCGGCGCGCACCGCCTGAATCGCCTGCGTTCCGCGCTCGCCATTGTTGAGGTGAAGATCGGCGATGACGATCTGCGGCGGATTGGCGAAAGCGCGCACTTTTTCGATCGCCTCCATCCCTGAGGGCGCCGCGGCGACATCGCAGCCCCAGCGCTCCAGCAACAGCACCATCGCCTCGCTGGCGGCGGGCTCGTTCTCGATCAGCAGGATTTTCGCGCCGGCGATGACGTTCGGATAGGCGCGCAGCGGCGGGCCTGCCGGCGGCCGGACCGCTGTTTCGTCGCCAATCGGCAGCAGAACGGAAAAGGTCGAGCCGCGCCCGAGATTGGAGGCGAGTCGCACCGGATGATTGAGCGCCTGGGCGAAACGGCGGACGATGGCGAGGCCGAGGCCGAATCCCGTCTGCCCCGGCGTGTCGTCGTGTTCGCGCCGGAATTCCTGGAAAATCGCCTCGCGATGGTTTTCCGGGATACCCGGCCCGGTGTCGCAGACCTGCACCAGCACGCGGTCGCCGCGCCGCCGCGCGCCGACCAGCACCCCGCCGCGCGAGGTATAGCGCAAGGCGTTGGCGAGAAGATTCTGCAAGATGCGGCGCAGCATCAGCGGATCGGAGGCCACCGTGCGGCGCGAGCCGACGATGCGCAGCTTGAGGCCGCGCTTGCGGGCGAAATGCGCGAAATCGCGAGTCAGCGGCTCCAGCACGTCGCCCAGTTCGAAGGCGCGGATCTCGGGCTTCATGAAGCCGGCGTCGAGTTTCGACAGGTCGAGCAGGGTGCGGATCAGGTCTTCGAGCGTCAAGAGGCAGCGATCGACCTGATCGATCAGGTCGCCGCCGTCGGGTTCGACCTGCAATTCGCCGAGCGCCGAAAGCGCCAGCCGCGCCGCATTGAGCGGCTGCAAAAGGTCATGGCCGACCGAGGTGACGAAAGTGGTCTTCAGCGAACTGGCCGCCTCGGCCTGCCGTTTGGCCTTTTCGATCGAGCGCAGCGCCTGCTGCAATTCCTGGGTGCGGCGGCGCACCTGATGATCGAGCGCAATCGCGGTCTCGAACAGCGAAAAAGCATTGAACTGGCTATCGACGGAGCGCTCGACGCGCGACATCAGGGCGCGGTTGATTTTCTCCAGCTTGGCGATCCGGCGTTTGAAATCGTCGCTGTTTTCGGTGGTCTCCAGCGTCATGGCGTCTCCGCCGGTTCGGCGCGGCGATAGCCCAGCGCAATGCCGGTAAAGGTCTGGTTGACATGCATCGAACGATATTGCTCGCCATAGGTGTTGAAGCCGACGACGCGGTGGCGGCGGTAGAGGTCGGAGAGGCGGTGGGCGATCTGCTGGCGCTCGGCGGCGAGGCGGCGCAGCACGCAATCGAAGCCGATATGTAGCGAGACCGCGCCGAGTTCGGCTTCGAGCCGCTCGAAGGTCGCCAGCGTGCTGGCGTAGGCGTCGAGCGTCTTGGCGACGGTCAGCACCAGCCCCTCGTCGATGGCGCAGAAAAAGCTTAAAGATCCGTCGGCGTTCACCTTCTGGATCGAGCGGGCGTAATATTGGCCGCCGACGCCGACCAGCACCGGATGCGAGGCAAAGGAGGCCGAATCCAGCCGGCTTTCGACCAGCCCGACCTGATGGGCATATTCGGTCGCCGCCGGCTCGGCGTTGAGTTCGCGCACGATGCGCAATTCGGTATCGGCGTCGGTGACCACCATCTTGAGCGCGGAGGGTTCGAAATAATCGCATTTGAACGGCGCGAAGGGCAGGTCGGTGTGAAACAACAGCAACAGCGCCGAGTCCCGGAACGCCTCGCCATCGCGGATCATCCAGGTTTTTTCGAAGCTCATGCCGTCGCCGGCCGAGCCGCCGACCACCGGGATGTCGTCGAGCGCCGAATAGAGCGCCGAGATCACCGCCTCTTCGCGCCGGCACATGCCGTCGATCAGCAGCAGGCCGAAACAATGGTCGGACTCGATATCGGGGCCGATGGCGAGCAGCGCCGCGCGCGCCTCGGCGATGGAGGCGTGGCCCTCCTCGACGCCGAAATGCGACAATTCCTGCATCATGTGCGCGACCAGCGAGAAATCCCGGCGCAGGAAGCCGATGGCGACAATCGAACTGGACACCCAGCCCTCGAGCGACAATTCGCCGGCGGTGGTGCAGCCGTAAATCGGCGCGCCCGGCAGGGCTTTGTGGATTTCGGCGGCGAAACGCGCGGCGTCGTAGCTGGCGCAGATGAAACAGACGAGGCCGGCCAGCGCCTCTTCCGGTCTTTCGCCGCCAGCCGCCAGCTGTTTCGTGATCGAGGCCGCGATTTCCCGCGCCGCCGCCTCGGCGCTCGGCGCGCTGGTCGAGGCGATGACGACGCCGTCGGCGCGCCTTTCACTCATTTCCACTGGCCCGTGTCCTCCCCGCCCGCCGTGCATTGCTGTTATTCCGGCGGGCGCCCCGCGGCGCGAAGACGATCTCGCGCCATTGGGCCAAAGTACTATAGGCGATGTTTTCGCGCTGGCACAACCTTAATCGGGGAGATGAAAGCGCCCGTGAAAAATTCCGGCTTTTCGCGGCTTGCCGCAGGTTTATCATGCATCGTGACCCTGCTGGCGGCGGCGCTCTGCTTGAGCTTTTCCGTTCACGCGGCGCGTGCGTCGTCGCTCGACCGGGCGGCGATGGAAATGTTCTTTCCCAAGCCTTTCACCGTCGGCGAGCGCGACGCGACCCTGCCGGTCTGGCCGATCTTCCGGCAAAGCTATAATGGCGACGTCCTCGCCGCCTATGCGTTCGAGTCGCTGGATTTCGAACCGATCCCCGGTTTTTCAGGCACGCCGGTCAATCTGCTGATCGCGATCAAGCCCTCGGGCGAACTGCTGGACGTCAAGGTTCTGGACCAGCACGAGCCGGTTTTCGTCGATGGCCTCGGCCCCGAGCCGCTGATGGATTTCGTCCGCCAATATGCCGGCAAGTCGCTGCGGCAATCGATCAAGATCGTCGCGCCGGGCGCGACCAAGACCGCTGCTGAAAGCGTCGCCGCCGAAATAAACGGCGTCGCCAAGGCGACCGCCTCGGTGCGCATCATCAACGAAACCATCGTCAATTCGGCGCTGCAGGTGGCGCGCGAGCGGCTCGGGTTTTCGAGGGGCCGCGACCCCAACCGCGCCGCCCATGTCAAGCCGGAGATTTTTGAACCGCTGAGCTTCGAACAGATGCTGCAACGCGGGCTGATCCGCCATCTGCATCTGACCAATCGCCAAGTCGAAAAGAGCTTCGCCGGAACCGTCGTCGAAGGCGTCGATGAAAAAGGTCTCGCCGACCCGCAAGGCGCCTTCGCCGATGTCTATCTCGCCGAAGTCGATGTCCCCCTCGTCGGACGCAATTTGCTCGGCGAAAAGCACTGGCGCAAGCTGATGGACCAGCTCGACGGCGCGCCCGCCATGCTGGTGCTGTCGAGCGGCCGCTGGACCTTCATGCCCGAGTCGTTCGTGCCCGGCGCGACCCCGAATTTGATCGGCCTCAACCAGGCGGGCGCGCCCGTCGCCTGGCGCGATTTCGCCTGGCGCGACACGCTCGACCTGCCGACGCCCGCAGGCCTCGATCTCGCAAACAGCGATGTCGCCATAATGCGGATCGCGCCGCAGGCCGCCTTCGATCCCGCCTCGCCTTCGGAACTGGTGCTGCGCGTGCTGCGCGAAAAAGGCCAGATTTTTCCCGAACAGGTGACGCGCGATTTTTCGCTGGCCTATGGCCTGCCGCAAAATCTGTTCGACCTGCCGCCGAGCGACGACGGCAAGGGCATCGGTTCGATCTGGCGCAGCCGCGCGCGCGACATCGGCATCATTTCGGCCGGCCTCGCGGTGCTCGCCGTCGCTCTGGCGCGCCAGCGCGCGCTGACCTTTTCGCCACAGAAATTCCGCGCCTTCCGCCTCGCCTGGCTGGCCTTCACCTTGTTCTTCATCGGCTGGATCGCGCAGGCGCAATTGTCGATTGTGTGGCTGTTCGGCCTCGTCAAGGCGATCAAGGGCGAGGGCACGTTCGGGTTCTTCCTGTGGGACCCGCCGACGCTGATCGTGACCCTGTTCGGCATCGCCGCGCTTTTCGTCTGGGGGCGCGGCACGTTCTGCGGCTGGCTCTGTCCCTTCGGCGCCTTGCAGGAATTCGCCGGCGAAATCGCGAGACTTTTGCGCCTGCGCCAATTCGGCCTGCCGCAGCGTTATGAGCGCCTGTCGCGCCTGCCGAAATTTCTGGTGCTGGCGGCGATCCTCGTCACGGCTTTTTTCTTTTCGTCGCAGGCCGAAAAAGTCGCGGAAGTCGAGCCGTTCAAGACATCGATCACCTTGCTCTTCATGCGCTCCGCGCCCTTCGTGCTTTACGCCGTGGCGCTGCTGATCGCCGGCATGTTCCATTACAAATTCTTCTGCCGCTATTTGTGCCCGCTCGGCGCGGCCTTCGCGGCCTTGAGTTTCGTGCGCCGCTGGGACTGGATTCCGCGCCGCAAGGAATGCGGCGCGCCCTGCCAATTGTGCCGGGTCAAATGCCGCTACGGCGCCATCGAAAAAACCGGCGAAATTGTCTATTCCGAATGTTTCCAATGCATGGATTGCGTGGTCATCATCGACAATCCCCAACTCTGCGTGCCCATCGTCGTGCAGGAAAAACACGCGCGCCGGGAGCAGCACAAACAGCTGGAGGCGGCGCAATGAAACTTCAAAAGCCGGATCGCCGGCAGATGCTGCAACTCGCGCTGGTCGGCGCGGGCCTTGGCGCGCTCGGCGTCGAGGCCTTTTCCGACGCGCCAACTCACCGCCGCGTGGGCGTCGCCTTCGACACCGCCGTCGGCCTGACCGTGGTCGGCCTGGAAGCTCCGGGAGCGCAGGCGGCGCTCGACGCCGGTTTCGCCGAAATCCGCCGGCTAGAGCGCATCGCCGGCCTGTCCACGCCCGGCAGCGACATCCGCAAACTCAACGCGACGGGGCGGCTCGAAAAACCCGATCAAGCCCTGCTCGACATGCTGGCGACCGCGCGGGACATGCACGAAGCCAGCAACGGCGCCTTCGACGTCACCGTGCAACCTTTGTGGATTTTCTACGATTCTTTCGCCAAACGCGGCGCCTGGCCGAGCGACGAACAAGCGGCGCAAGCGCGCAGCCTGATCGGCCAGCATCGCGTCCATTTCGACGCCGATGCGATTTTTTTTGAGCGCCCCGGCATGGGCGTCACCCTCAACAGCCTGACCCATGGCTACGCCGCCGACCGCGTCGCCAAACTGCTCGCCGAGCGGGGCGTCAAACAGGCCTTTGTCGATACCGGCGAAATGGAAGCTTTGGGCCGCAACGCCAACAACCGCGACTGGACGGCGGCCCTAAAGCATCCGCGCGTGGCCGACGCCATGCTCGGCACGGCGCCGCTGACCGGCTGCATGGCGACGGCGGGCGACTACGCCTACACATGGTCGGAAGATTTTTCGCGCCACCACATCCTGGACCCGCGCACGGGCGCTTCGCCCGCCGCCTTCGCCTGCGTCTCGGTCATCGCCGAAAAAGCCATCCTGGCCGACGCGCTGTCCACCGCCGTTTCCGTGGTCGGCCCGGAAGAGGGCCGGCGCCTGCTGCGCCATTTCAAAGCCGAAGCCTATGGCGTGACCAAGCAGGGCGAAGCCTGGTCCACCCCCGGCTTCCCAAAACAGAATCTGGCTTGAACGGCGCTTCCTTCTCCCGCAAGGGATGAACTCCGGCTGCCGGTGGCGGTTCCGGACTCGCGCGACCTTGCCGCTCCAGAGAGCGGGAGACGCGCCCCACATTCGACCCAAAATGAGTAGTATCCGATCCTCGCCGCCATCTCCCCGACGATTACGTTACGAAAGCCGCAATCAGGCATCAATAACCGAGGATTTCGAGTCATGGCAAACCCGACCATAGAGCAGATCTCCAATGATGGCGCCGACACCCTTTCCAGGAGCGCCCAGACTGCGAAAAAGATCGCGATTGACAGTTCCAATACTCTGGCCGAAAGCGGAAAAGGCTCCGCTGCGGCCCTCAAGGACTTGACCGGTACGTATCAGGAATTGGCGTCGAACAATGTCAAGAGCCTGACCGCCGCCGTGGCGGCGCTCGTCGCCGTGAAAAGCCCGTCGGAGTTTTTGGCATTGCAGCAAAAGCTGATCAAGGACGGCCTGGAAACCGCCGCCAACGATAGCCGGCGTATCGCCGAATTGACGACCGCCGTATTCACCGCCGCTTTCGATCCCGTTAAAAAGCAGATCGAAACGGCGCAGCACAACGCCAAGGGTTAGATCGGGATATCTTTTTGGCGCCCAACGCTTTTTCGAGCCGCGCTCCGTCACCGGGGCGCGGCTTTTCCTCGCGAAATCCGACGCCTTTTCTCCCTTGCGATGAGAAAGGGGCGTGAGGGCGCCAACTCCCTCTCCCCGTTTACGGGGAGAGGGCAGGGGTGAGGGGCCGGGCGATGAGCAACAATGTCCATAGAACCTTCAATTTCAGATACTTAATCAGCATCACGGCCAATCACCCGGCCCCTCACCCTAACCCTCTCCCCGCACGCGGGGAGAGGGGACAGGCCCGCCAGCGTTTCGAGCGAACCCGCATCCCTCAGCCCCCGCCGCCAAGCTTTTCGACCAGCGCCCGCGCGGCGGGAATTTGCGCGCGATAAAAGGCGGCGAAGGCCTCATGCCCGCCCGCTTCCAGCGTTTCCAGCGCCGTCTCAATCTGCATCAGGGCCTGACGCGCCAGAGCGCCATCGCCTTTCCGGTCAGCGAGCGCAAGCATCGCCACGCCCAGATTGCCGAAGCTCATCGCCCACTGGAGCGGAACGCGCTCGCGCGTCCATTCCTCCAGCGCCGCGCGAAAGGCAGCGACCGCCTCCTCGAGACGCTCCGCCCCGCTCTCCCGCTCGCCAAGCCTCCGAAGCGCGGTGCCGAGATTGTTCTGCGTGGCCGCCCAATCGAGCGGAACCCGCTCGCGCGTCAATTCCTCCAACGCCGCGCGATAGGCTGCGACCGCTTCCTCCAGCCGCGCCGTCCCGCTTTCCCGCGCGCAAAGCCTCAGAAGCGCATTGCCGAGATTGTTCTGCGTCGTCGCCCATTGGAGCGGAACGCGCTCTCGCGTCCATTCCTCCAGCGCCGCGCGATAGGCTGAGACCGCCTCTTCCAGACGGACCGTCCCGCTCTCCCGCTCGCCAAGCCT
>NZ_CAIUXT010000158.1 GCF_903903185.1 uncultured Rhodoblastus sp. | reverse complement strand
TCTCCGATCTCCCCGCGCCCGGCGCGACCAGCTTCACCCGCCAGCAGGCGCCGCTCGGCCTCGGCCACGCCGTCTGGTGCGCGCGCGAAGTCATCGGCGACGAGCCCTTCGCGGTGATGCTGCCCGACATGATCACCCTGCCCGGCCCCGGCGGCGGGCGCTGCATGCAGCAATGCGTTGAAACCTATCAGGCGCATGGCGGCAATGTCATTGCGGTGGAGGAAGTCTTGCCGCAAGACACCCACCAATATGGCGTCGTCGCCAAGGGCGAGGACTTCGGCGATTCCTTCGCCATCACCGGAATGGTCGAAAAGCCGCCGCAGGGAACGTCGCCGTCCAATTACATCATTTCCGGCCGCTATATTCTGGGGCCGCAGATTTTCGATCTGCTGGCCAAGGGCCAGAAGGGCGCGGGCGGCGAAATCCAGCTCACCGATTCGATGATCGAACTGGCCCAAACCCAGAAATTCTTCGGCCGGATTTTCGACGGCAAGACCTATGACACCGGCTCGAAGGTCGGCTTTCTCGCCGCCAATGTCGCTTTCGCCCTTTCCCGCCCCGACATCGAACCGGGTTTTCGCGCCGAATTGAAGCGGATCGTCGGCACGCTCTGATCGCGCCCTTGCCACCAAAACCTCGCCCGTGCGACCGGGCGGGGTTTTGGTTTTCATTGCTGAAGTCTCAGCCCGACCATGAAGATGTTGGCGGTGTAGTCGGTCCCCGGCGTGGTTGAGATCAGGCGCTGGCTGGTGAACGAGCCTTTCAGGATGATGGCGCGGGTAAGGCTGTATTCGGCGCGCAGGCTCGCCTGGATCAAGGTCTGGTCGAGGCCGGGATTGGCGCCCGGATAGGCCGAATTCTGCCAGCTTCCGACCGCCGTCAGGGTGAGATTGCGCAACAGGGCGTGGGAAACCTCTATCGCGCCCCGACGCGTGATGGCGCCGGAGACGCCCGCCACCGTGGTTTCGTCCAAAGTGGTGGCGCCGCGAAGGGTGACTTTGGTGAGCGCCGTCGCCGTCCACACCAGCGAAGCGTCGAACACCGGGCCGCGCAGGTTGGCGAGCCGCGGGTCCTGGTAATGGCGGTCGGCATAGCCGGCCTGGAGCGAGCCGGTCAGCAGCCGGGTCAGTTCGAAGGTCGAGCCGGTCTGAAGCGCCTCGCCGGCCGAATTGCGCTCATAGCCGGACGTGTCATAGAGGGTGTCGTGGATGCGCCGGTCGAAAACGGCTTGGACGAAGGGCTTGATTCCCGGCGTCCATTCATAGGCGGCGCGCGCGCTCAACGCATAGGCGTCATAGCTGTCGAGCGACAGATATTGCGTCGAGCCATCGGAAAAATGCGCATTCTGCCACCAGGTGCGTTCATAGCCGCCGCGAATCGTCAGTTCCAGCCGGTTGAAATCCCGGGTTGCGCCGACTCCGCCGCCGTAATCGGCGATGATCGGCCGGCTGGTGAGGATGATCGGGGCGCCGCCATTATAGAGATTGGGCGAGGTTGGCGACTGCGTCGTCAGGTCGAAATTGCCGTCGATCTTGATTTTCGTGTCGCGGGCGACGTCGATTCGCGTCGTGAACTTGCCCGCTCCATCCGGCGCATCGGCGCTGTGGGCGGTGAAATAATCAATATAACCGAGGCGCAAATCGCCCGCAAAACCATGGTTCGACCAATCCGACTGGCCGGAGGCCCCGATTTCCTGCCGCAAAAATCCGGAGCCGCGCAACAGCGGCGAGCCCTGCGGCGCGTCATTGGGGTTGCTGTTGGCGCCGAGACTGGTTTCTTCGTAAAGCCTGAGCCGCAACGGCCCGGCGTCGATCCCCACCGGCGCGAAGGGATTGTCTTCGAGACGCGGTTTTGGCCGATGCGGGATGGGCGCCGACACGGCGACGGTCGGCGACGGCGCGGCCGCGGGGTTGATAGCGGCGAAGGTTCTGGCGTTTCGTCGCACTTGTGCCGAAGTCGGATAGGCGACCAGCTGCGGCAGCAGATGACGCTCGACTTTTTTTGACTTCCTGCCGCCCGGAACCGACAGCTGGGGCTTGCCGTAATTGGCCGCGCGGCTGGCCGGGAGCGCAGGCAGGCCATCGGGATTTTCGCCCCTTGTTCCAACTTCGGGGAGCGCCGGCCTGAGCAACGTTAGCGGCGATTCCTGCGCAAAGGCGGGCAAAGACGCCGTCAGCCCAGCCAGACAGCACAAGAATCGCGCCAGCGCGCGCCAGAAAGGCAAATTTTCGCGGCGCGGACGAAAATGCAATGTGGCCTCGCGGAGCGGCGCCGCCGGCGCCATTTCCGTTTCAGCGTTAACCTTTTATGGTTAATCGAGGCTTACTTTCACCTTCCCTCATCGCTCGGGCGGCTGGAAGCGCGGGCAAGTCATCACTCGACGCCGATCGCCGACAGGTAGAGGTCGAGGATCTCTTCTTCCTCGCGGCGCTTGTTATGGTCCTGTTTGCGGATCGAGACCACCTTGCGCATGATCTTGACGTCATAGCCTGAGCCCTTGGCCTCGGCGTAGACTTCCTTGATGTCGTCGGCGATCGCCTTCTTTTCTTCCTCAAGCCGCTCGATGCGCTCGATGAATGCTTTCAAATGGCCGCCGTCGAGCGAATTGGCGCTCATGATTTCCGCCTGTCGTTGCTGGAATCGAAATCGGCCCCCCAGATGAACCAGAGCGGCGCGGGCGTCAAGACGGCGCGCCCGAGATGGAATCGGGGGCTTGTTCGCGTTGCCACGAAACGCGAAAAGGCTTTAGTCCGCGCGCGAGCCAAAAAATTCCACCCGCGCCATCTCCGGGCGCAACAGGATCGGCGGCAGGATTTTCGCCAGCAGCGCCGCCCATCGGTCGCATTGCTCTGGCGTCTCCAGCAGATCCTGACGGATTTCGATCAGCGCGCCGGGCAGGCCGCGCCGGGTCGAAAGCTCATACAGGGTGTCGCCGACCAGCGCCCCGTCATAGGGTTCATTGTCGCCCACCGCGATGTTTTCCGATGCAAGGGCCTCGATCAGCGGGGCGGAGAGACGCGGGTCGCGGTCCCATAATATGCCGACCTCCCAGGGACGGGCGCGGCCCTGAAATTTGGGGGTGAAGGAGTGGATGGCGAGCAGGGCGGGCGTGAGGTTCCTGTTCAAGGCGTCATCGACCAGCCCGGCGCAGGCGCGGCGATACGGGCGCCAGAAAGTCTCGATCCGCTCAAAAATTTCCGCCGCGTCGATTTTGGCGTTGCCGGGAATGACGGCGCCGTCCGACAGCCGCATGACCAGGGTCGGATCGTCCTCGCCGCGATTGGGATCGATCAGCAGCCGCGAAAACAGCGCGAGGGCGGCGGGCGCGCCGGTCAGCGCGGCCAGCCGGCGAGTCACCGCCTCGGCGCCGGGGTCCCAGGCGATATGGCGCTGGAGCGAATCGCTTGAGAGCCCAAGATCGCCGTAAGCCGGAGGCAAGGCGTTGCGCGCATGGTCGCAGAACAGCGTCAGGCTCTGATCCGCCACGCCGGCGACCAGATCGAACGGCCGGAAGGGCGGATCGTCGGAAAGGTTTTTTTCTTCGGACCTGAGGGGCAAGGGCGCAACGCATGATTGGGTCTTTGCGCATTGCGCATCGACGCGGTCGGATGTTTTCGTCTAATACCCGGACTCGGAAGTCTTGACTTCCGAGTCCGGGTTAGGAGCGAATGCGACGCCGAGCTTATGCGAGGGATTCCACAATCGCGACGCGTCGCGATTGTGGAGACTTGGTATAAGAGACGACGGCGAATTCGGCGGATCGGGATCGGCCCGCCCAAGAATGCCCGATAATGGAGAGAGGCGGAAGCGAACGCGATGGTCAAGGCCTATTTGCTTCATCCGATGGCTTGCGCCGCCCTGGGCGCGGGGCTGGCCCTCGCCCCGTCGCCGGCGCGCGCGGATTTCCGTCTGTGCAACAACACCAATTCCCGCGTCAGCGTGGCGATCGCCTATACCACTGGCGCGAGCTGGGTCAGCGAAGGCTGGTGGAACATCAAGGCCAGCGCCTGCGAGACGCTGTTGCGCGGGCCCCTGGCCGCTCAATATTATTATGTCTACGCGATGGACGAGCGCGGCGGCGAATGGAAGGGCAAGGCCTTCATGTGCACCCGCGACCGGGAGTTCAGGATCGACGGTCGCGAGGATTGTTTTGTCCGCGGCTATGACCGCTCGGGCTTTTTCGAGGTCGATACCGGCAAGGACGCCAAGAACTGGACGGTGCAATTGACCGATCCGGCCTTGTCCCGCTAAGGCTTTACCCCTCTCACACCATCGAAGGAACGGCTCATGCACAGGCGGCGCCGCTGCAAGATCATCGCCACGCTCGGCCCGGCCTCGAATAATGAGGCGGCGATCGAAGGTCTGTGGCGCGCCGGCGCCGACCTTTTTCGGATCAACATGAGCCATGCCGATCCCGCCGACATGCGCGAGCGCGTCGCGATGATTCGCGCCGTCGAGGCGCGGGTCGGCCGCGCGATCGGCGTGCTGGTCGATTTGCAGGGACCGAAATTGCGCGTCGGCGCCTTCGCCACGGGCGGCGCCGATCTCGTCGAGGGGCAAAGATTCACCTTCGACTCCGATCCGTCGCCGGGCGACGCGACGCGAGTCTGCCTGCCGCATCCGGAAATTCTGTCGTCGCTTTTGTCCGGCCATGCGCTGTTGATCGACGACGGAAGGCTGCGCCTGCATGTGGTCGAGACGGCGCCGCAAAAAGCGGTGGCGGTCGTCGATATCGGCGGGCGTATTTCCAATCGCAAGGGCGTCAGCCTGCCCGACACCGAAATTCCCGTCGCCGCGATGACGCCGAAGGACCGCGTCGATCTCGACGCGGCGCTCGAAACCGGCGTGGACTGGATCGCCTTGTCTTTCGTCCAGCGCGGCGAGGATGTGGCGGAAGTCAAGAGAATCGCCGCCGGCCGGGCTCTGGTCATGGCCAAGATCGAAAAGCCGCAGGCGATTCTGCGGCTCGACGAAATCATCGTCGCTTCCGACGGGCTGATGGTCGCGCGCGGCGACCTCGGCGTCGAAGTGCCGCTCGAAAAAGTCCCCGGCCTGCAGAAGCGCATCACCCGCGAGGCGCGCCGGCTGGGGCGTCCCGTAGTGGTGGCGACGCAGATGCTCGAATCGATGATAACGACGCCGGCGCCGACCCGCGCCGAAGTATCCGATGTCGCCACCGCCGTTTTCGAGGGCGCCGACGCCATCATGCTCTCCGCCGAAAGCGCCTCGGGCCGCTATCCGGTGGAGGCGGTTTCGATGATGAACCGGATCGGCGAGGAGGTGGAGCAGGAGGCCGTCTACCGTTCGATCATCGCCGCCCAGCGCGCTGCGCCCGAGCGCACCGGCGCCGACGCGGTCGCCACCGCCGCGCGCGAAATGGCGGAAACGCTTGATCTGAAGGCCATCGTCGCCTGGACCTCCTCGGGCGCCACGGCTTTGCGCGTGGCGCGCGAGCGGCCGCGCGCTCCCATCCTGGCGCTTACGCCCAATCGCGACACGGCGCGGCGGCTAACGCTGGCATGGGGCGTTCTGACCGTCGTCACCAAGGACGCCCACGACGTCGACGACATGGCCAATCGCGCCTGCAAGTTCGCGATGCGCCAGCGCCTGGCGTTACAGGGCGAGCGAATCCTGATCATCGCCGGCGTGCCCTTCGGCACGCCGGGCGCCACCAACATGCTGCGCCTTGCCTTTGTCAGCGAAGACGGTTTTCACGCGGAGTGACGGAATCGACCCTTGCTGGCTGCCGGGCCATGGGGAGAAGGCGGACGTTCCGTCACGCCGACAGTTTGTCCGCCAGCCGGCGCAGAAAATTCAGGCCCTCGGCCAATTGCGAAATGTCGATATATTCGTCGGGCTGGTGCGCCTGGTCGATACTGCCGGGACCGCAGATGACAGCCGGCAGGCCGGCGAACTGGAACTGCCCGGCCTCGGTGGCGTAGGGCACGGCAATGGTGTGATTGGCCTGGCTCAGCGCCATGGCCAAAGTCGTGGCGGCCGAGTCCTCCTGCGCGCCGAGGCCGGGCGCCTGTATTTCGACGAAGGTCTCGATCCGCGCATTGGGGAAATGGGCGAAGCGTTGCGCCGCCAGCGCGCGGGACGCCGCCTCGAACCTGACCAGCGCCTTATCCTGCGGCGTGTGCGGCAGGCCACGAAACTCCCAGAAGAATTCGCAGTGACGCGCCATGATGTTGCGCGCCGTGCCGCCCTGGATCATGCCGACATGAACGGTCGAAAAAGCCGGCTCGAAACGCCCGCGCGGATCGCGGTCGGATTGCAGTTCGACGCCGATTTTCTCCAGCGCCGCGACCAGTTCGCAGGCGACATGGACCGCGCTCACGCCGAGCCAGGGTTTGGAGGAATGGGCTTCATGGCCGGTGACGCTGGTGCGGTAGGTGCTGATGCTTTTATGCGCGTCGGCGACCTGCATCATTGTCGGTTCGCCGATCACCGCCAGCGCCGGTCGCGGCAGGTCGAGGCCGAAGCGGGCGATGGCGTCGAGACAACCGGCGCAGGTGGTCTCCTCGTCGTAGCTCAAAAGAAGATGGATCGGCCTGGTGAGCCGCGCGTTGAGGAATTCCGGCGCCATGGCGAGGCAGAGCGCATCGAAACCCTTCATGTCGCAGGTTCCGCGGCCAAACAGCCGGTCGCCGTCGCGGCGCAGCACGAAGGGCGGCGAGGTCCAATGCTGCCCGACCACCGGCACCACGTCAGTATGGCCGGACAACAATACGCCGCCGTCGATATCCGGGCCGAAAGTGACGAACAGCGCCGCCTTGTCGCCTTTTGCATTGGGGATGCGAACGCATCGGGCGCCGAGGCCAATGAGATAATCCTCGACGAAATCGATCAGCGGCAAATTGCTGAGCGAGCTTTCCGTGTCGAAGGCGACCAACCGGTCGAGCAGGGCGATGGCGCGGTCGAGCGTGGAATCGGCGGGTTGATGTTTCATCGACGGGCTTCCATGGACGCGTGACGCATTTTACGCGCCAGAGGTACCAAGGCAAGGCGCGGGTTGGACAGCGCCACGGCGGGTAAACAGAACCCTGCCTGCCCTTAACGGCGCCGGCGTCATTCCGGAGCCGTCAATTCAGTACGCGCCGCTCCAATGGGCTGTCGAGCGAAAAGGCCGGGATTTCGACATCGAAACCGCGCCCTTTGGCGTCGATCATGCGGTAGCTGCCCGACATCAGGCCGGAAGCGGTGCCCAGGCCGCAGCCGGAGGTGTAGCGGAAACTCTCGCCGGGCTGCAGAATCGGCGTTTCACCGACGACGCCGGGGCCGCGCACCGTCTCGACGCGGCCATTGGCGTCGGTGATGCGCCAGAGCCGCTCCAGCAATTGCACCTGAATCGGGCCATGATTGGCGATTTCGATCGTATAGGTCCAGAAATAGCGATTTTCCGCCGGCTCGCTGCGCTCGGCGGAATAAGCGGGGGTGGCGGTGATAAGAATGTCTCGGGTGAGGGCGGTGTACATGCCGGCAATCTGCATGGGCCGAGGCGACCCGTCGAGCCTATATTTGCGTCAGGACGGAAAAAAATAGCTGCAGGCGGGCGAAACGACGCACTGGCGATCAGGCGGCGCGCGGCGTACGCAGGCTCAAGGCGGTGAAAACACCCACCAGCACGACGATGCCGCCCGATTCGTTCGTGACGCGTATCTGTCCGCCATCTGCCGCGCGCACGAGCGCCAGCGCCCCGATCTCGCGCCAGACAGCGGCAAGATCGTGCAAATGGACCGATTTCAACTCCCGGCGCGCGCCGGTCGGATCAATCAGATGAAAATGATAGAGGGTCATGGCGATCTCTGAAGACGCAAGGCTTCTTGTGCGTCGCAGCTCAAGTAGCAAAGCTATATGACGTTTAAACTATGATAGGACCAACGATATGTATTTCAGGGGGAAAATTCGGCTTGTTGCGGTGCAATATTAACGACAGGCGAATTTTCTCCGATCCGCGATGCGAATATGACACTTTTACAAGTCGGTCAAGAATAAAATCAGGCGCTTGCGGTCAAAATTGTGTTGCAGCGCAGCATTCTCCGCGCCGCTTTACTTGGCGCGCGTGAGGACGCGGTCATTCGGCGGCCGCCAGCCGCCGGGCGGGAAGTCGCAACAACGGCTCAAGCAAATGGGCGGCGAGATGGCGGACAACCGGAACGCAGAGGCCGTCGCCGCAAAGCTTGTAGGCTTTTCCGGCGTTTGCCGGGAGCAGGTAGCTGTCCGGCAGGCCCATCAGCCGCGCTGCCTCACGCGGCGACAGCAGGCGCGAGCGAATCGATTCGCCCTCGACCTCCAGCAGCGTCTGACGCGAACTGCCGCCGCCCGGCGTGCGCAGGCAGCCGGCCATGCCGTCGAAACGCACTTCGGCGCGCTGGTTTTTGCCGCCGGCGCCGTCGGAGCGGGTCCGGCGATAGGCGGCGCCTACGGCGCGCCGGCCGCTCATCTGGGTCAGGCGGATTTTTTCGAGATGCGCAGGCGCCATTAGTTCCAGCAACCGGGCGGTGGCGAGCGGGGCGCGCCATGGCGAATCGGGCGGCGAAGCTTCGAGGATGTCGGCGAGATGGGTGTTGCGCAGTGGCGGCGGCGGCAGGCGCCACCAGACCCAAAGCGCGGACAGATCTTCGGGCAGGGATTTCTGCGCCGCGAGCAAGGCCGGGCTGGTCCAGGGCGACTCGGCCTGTTCGCCGGCCAAATCGGAAAACGACGCGGCATCGACGGAAAAGCGGGAAAAAAGCGGTTTTTGCAGCCCGACGAAAAACACGCGCGGGCGCGACTGCGGCGTGAACCAGCGCGCGTCCAGCACCAGAGCGCCGACGCGATAGTCGAGTTGGTCGAGCGCCGCGACAATGGCGTGAAAGTCGCGCTGGCCATGCGAGGTCAGCACGCCGATGACATTTTCCAGCACGATTCCAGGCGGAGCCCGCCCCTGTTCGCGCAGGGACCGGATTTTTTCATGGAACAGCCAGAAGGCGCCGCTGCGGGTCCTGACCGCGTCGTCGGCGGCGCCCATGCCCTTGCCGCCGCCGGCCAGCGACAGGTCCTGACAGGGAAAGGAGGCCCAGGCGAGATCGGCCTGTCCCGGCAGGCGCCGCGTCGGCAAGTCGGCGAGATCGCCCGGGTGAAAATCCTCTCCTCCCCAGTTGGCGCGGTACGAGGCCGCCTTGTCGGGGTCGATGTCATTGGCGAACAGACAAGTCCAGTCGGGGCCGAGCCCGGCCCTGGCCATGCCGCCCCCGGCGAAAAACTCATAAAAAGTCAGGTTACGGCGGGGCATGGACGCGTTGGTTATCCGGTGCGAAAAGGCGAATCGCTTGGCTTTGCGGAAGCGCTATCTCGCCATTCAAGACATGCCTGCCGCCGATTCGCCAGTCCTTCGCTTAGCCCGCGCACAGAAAGCCGCATAAATTCCGGCCGCCTCCTCGCTTTGCCCGATCACGCATTCGAAGGCGCGGCGCTCGGCGGTCTTGCGCTTCTCGCCGCCGTCGAATTCGATCAACGCCGCGCGCTCCTCGTAAAGATCGAGCAGATCGTCGGGCAGTTCGGCGAGCAGGCGCCGCCAGTCGGCGGCCAGCGGCTTCGCCGCGCCGCGATGAAGAGTAAGGGTGACGCTCCGGCCCATCCATGCCTCCGCAAAAAAACGCGCTATCTATGTTCTTATTTTGTTCTTTTCCGAAACGCAAGGGTGGCGGCGGAAAATTTTCGGCTGTGCTTTCAGCCGCGCTCGTCGGGCAGGATCGGGAGGGGCAGGATGGACACGCCATCCTCCAGCAAGGCGCGGGCCTCATCGGGCGAGGCCAAGCCGCGGATCGCCCGCTCCGGCGCATCGCCATCGTGGATCTTGCGCGCTTCGGCCGGAAATTCGGCGCCGACATCGACGGTTGCATCGACGATCTTGGCGTGAAGGTCGCGCGCCATCTTGCGCAATTCGGCGTCGCCTTCGCCGATCAAGGCGACATTCTGTTTGGTGGGCAAGGCGTTCCTGATGCTGCGCGTCACGGCGGGGGCCATGACCGCCTTGTTGATCCGCGCAACGCTGCAATGCGGGCAGGTGACGAGGTCGCGTTCGATCTGGAAATCATAGGATTCGTTGCTGGCGAACCAGCTTTCGAAATCATGTCCATTCGCGCAGACGAGGGAAAAGCGGATCATCGCGCGCCTCAACCGGCCAGCAGGGCGTCGAGCTTGCCATCGTAACTCAGTTCATAAAGTTCGTCGCAGCCGCCGATATGCTCTCCAGCGATGAAAATTTGCGGCACGGTGGATCGACCGCCCGCCAGCGCGACCATTTCCGCGCGCTTCTGGGGATCGGAATCGACAGGAATTTCCTCGAATGCAGCCTGCTTTTTGGTCAGCAGCGCTTTCGCGCGCTTGCAGTAGGGGCAGGTGGCCGTCGTGTAGATGACAATGTGCGGCATGGGGATGTTCTAATGAAACTCCGCCCGCCGGGCAATAGGTCTGCCGGCGGCGCCCCGTTTCAGCTTTCGGCCACGGTTCTGGCGAAAACCAGGGCGTCGACCTGTCTGGCGCCGGCGCGAAGCAGAACCCGCGCCGCGGCGTTCAGCGTGGCGCCGGACGTCATCACGTCGTCCACCAGCACAACACGCCTTTCCGCGAGTTCGACCCGGCGCTCGGGCAAGACGAAAAACGCGCCCTGGACGTTCATCGCCCGCAGCCGGCGGGTCAGCCCGACCTGCGGCGGCGTCGGCTTTACGCGGAGCAGGAGGTCCGCTTTCTGCGGCGCGCCGGACAGGGCGGCGATCGTCCGCGCCAGCGCCGCCGACTGGTTGAAGCGGCGCCGCGCCAGACGCAGCCGATGCAGTGGCACAGGAACGATGAGATCGGCCTCGCTCAGCAATTCGGCGCCCGCGCGCGCCATCCAGCGGCCCATCGGCTCCGCCAACTCGCCGCGATCGCCATATTTGAGGCGATGGACGAGCACCTTGGCCGGCCCGTCCTCGAACCGCGCCACGGCGCGTGCGCGCGAAAACACCGGCGGGTCGGCGATGGCGGCGGCGGAGACGATGCGGCCGGATTCGCCTGCCGCGAGATCGGTCTCGAACGGCGTGCCGAGCCTTTCGCAAAAGGGCCGCTCAATGAAACGGATGGCGCTCCAGCAGTCGGGGCAGAGCCCGCCATGATCGCCGATGGCCCGGCGGCAGGCGAGACAGACCGGGGGATAAAGGAGGTTAAGCGCCGCCGCTCCGGCCTTCCGGAGCGCCAGAAAGCCAGGGCCGAGCCAGGCGGGCGTTTCAGGGAACGTTTTTTCTGGCCGGGTCATGGTCGAATTCTGCTGCGAGAGCGCTTTGTTTTCCTAGCTTGAATTAAAAGCCAACCGGCAACAAAATCCAACCGGAAACAAGACGGGCGCCTTTACGCGCTTTGGCGCAACAGGCATAAAAAGCCGTGACCAGCCCCCCGCAAATTTTCGATCGCGCGCTTTGGCGCCGACGTCTCGCCCGCGCCGCGCGAGCGGAAAAACCTTGCGATTTCCTGATGGCCCGCGTGGCGGAAGATTTCGCCTTCCGGCTTTCGACGGCGCAGCGCGCCTTTCCGCGCGCCCTCGATCTTGGCTCGCCGCAGCGCGCCGTCGCCGACATTCTGGCGTCGCCGGGGCGATTGGTCGTTCGCGCGGCGCCCTTCGCCGGCGGATTTTCGGGGGAAAACCTGGTCGCCGACGAGGAACTGCCGCCTTTTGCGCCCGAATCCTTCGATCTCGTTGTTTCCGCGCTGAACCTGCAATTCGTCAACGACCTGCCGGGCGCGCTAGCGCAGATTCGCCGTTTGCTCGCGCCGGACGGGCTGTTTCTCGCCGCCATGGTCGGCGGCCAGTCGCTGCGGGAATTGCGGATCTGTCTCACTCTGGCGCAGGAGGAAATCGAGGGCGGGGCCAGTCCGCGCGTCGCGCCATTCGCCGATCTGCGCGATCTCGGCGGGTTGTTGCAGCGCGCGGGACTGGCGCTGCCGGTGGCCGACGTCGATGCTTTCACCGTGCGTTACGCCCATGCGCTCGATCTGATGCGGGACTTGCGCGCCATGGGCGCGACCAACGCGCTGATCGCCGGCGCGCGCCGTCCCTTGCGGCGCGACGTGCTGTTGCGCGCCTGCGCGCTTTATCAGGAAAATTTTGCCGACGACGACGGCAGGATAAGAGCGCGTTTTGAAATCATCTGGGCCTCGGGCTGGGCGCCGCATGAAAGCCAGCAGAAGCCGCTCGCGCCCGGTTCGGCAAAAGTCAGGCTCAGCGCCGCGCTCGGCGACAAGAGCGAAAGTCTTTAGCCGCGCTTCGCGGAGGCCGCGCCGATGCCTGCCAAAAGCGCGAGGCCCGCGGAGACCAGAACATTCCAGCCGGCGAGCGACAGGCCCAAAATGCGCAACGAGGCCTCGTCGCAGCGCACGACGCGCATAGTGCGCAATTGCCGCTGAAATTCTTCCATCGAGGCCGGCTTGACGAAAGCGCCCGTGCAATCGGTCGGCCCCGGCCAAAACTTCCATTCGACGCCGGCGTGATAGGCGCCGATCAGCGCGCCGCCGGCGAAAATCGCCGCCAGCAGGGCGAGCAGGACGCGCGCCGCCGCCAGCCGGCCCATGCGGGCGAGAACCGTGGCCGCCGCCGTCAAAGGCAGCGCAGCGTAATAGGGAATGCGCTGCTTGAGGCATAATTCGCACGGCGCGACGCCGAGGCTCTGGAAAGTCCAGGCGCCGGCGAGCGTCGCCGCCGCGCCGGCCAGCACCAGCGCGGCGATCGGCAACGGTTGCAAAAGCGCGCGACGGGGCGGGATTTTCATGCCGGGTTCTCTTGACGCGCGCTCAGACCAGATGCGCGGCCATCCAGAAGCCGCCGACGACGATCACCAGCAGGCCGACGATGAAAACCGCGAAATGCTGTTCCAGCTTGACCCGGAAAAAATCGCCGTATTGGTTCATCGCGGCGGCGAGCAGGAAAAACCGGGCGCCGCGCGTAAGGGCGGATAGGCCGACGAAAGCCAGGAAATTATAGCCGAGCAGGCCGCTGACGATGGTGACAAGCTTGAACGGGATCGGGGTAAGGCCTTTGACCAGAATGAAGGCCCAGCCCCATTTGGCGTAGAATTCGCGCAGCGTTTCAATGCGAGGGCCATAGCCGTAGACATCGATGATCCAGTGGCCGACGGTGTCGTAAAGCAGCGAGCCGATCATGTAGCCGAGGATGCCGCCAAGCACCGAGGCGACCGTGCAGATTCCGGCATAGAACCAGGCCTTTTTCGGCTGCGCCAGCGACATGGGCAGCAGGATCAGGTCGGGCGGCAGCGGGAAGAACGAACTTTCCGCGAAGGCGACGCCGGCCAGCGCCCAGGTGGCGTGCTTGCTTTCAGCGAGCGACAGGGTCCAGTCGTAAAGCCTTTTGAACATGAGATTCCGATCTTTCCGAGTGGCGCGCACCCGTCCAACATTCCGATGCGCGGGCCGCCATTGGCCGGGTCTTTACCAGTTTCGTCGCCGACAGGCTTCAAAAAACGGCGGCGTTCTTGCGGGGACGATTGACGGCGCGAACTTGCACGCTATAGTCCGCGCGGCTTGCGGGCCGCGCCTGCAATGCCCCTGTGGCGGAATTGGTAGACGCGCTCGACTCAAAATCGAGTTCCGCAAGGAGTGCTGGTTCGATTCCGGCCAGGGGCACCAAACACCCATCCAAGACAGTCCAAAACCGTCCAGAACGCCTAGAACAACCTAAGAAAAGATTGGGTTTTCGGTCCAGGGGCGTCCATTAGAGCTCGGAAGAGCAC
>NZ_CAIUXT010000157.1 GCF_903903185.1 uncultured Rhodoblastus sp. | reverse complement strand
GGTTAATTTACAATTCACAGTGTTATGCACTGCTTTTGAAATGTAAAGATTTCATTCGTAAATTTCCCGTGATTGCGCTAAGATTTTTCCACAAAGGCGCATGTTTACTGTATGTTCTGCTTTGGCGACGGTCCTTGAACGGGACGGATGGCGTCCGCTCGCACTGGAGCGGCGCAGGCGGGCGGCTGTTGTTCCGACGGGTCGGACAGCACGCTATTCGGTATGGTCCGGCGCGGCGGCCGGGAAGGGGAAGCGATGAGCGCGACTTTCGAGCAGAACGCGGATTTTATCGCCCTGGCGGCGCGCGAGTCGCGCGAGGAGGCGCGGCGACTGCTGGCGCGACTCGAAATCGACATCGCCGGACTCACGTCGAAGGATCCCGCCGCCGGCCTCGAATTGCGGCGCACGGCGGTCGAATTTCTCGTCGCCGCCGGCGACGCCCAGGTCCGGCGCGGCGAGAGCCATCTGTCGGTGGTCGGCCGCGGACAAAACGATCGCGCCGGCGAGATCGAGCCGATGATCGTCGAATTGCTGGAAGGCGAGACCGGCGGCATGCATGTCGACGCCGTTTTCGAGCTTTTGTGCGAAATGGGGTTTGAAATTACGAAGGGTAATCTTTCTGTAAAATTACACCGGATGATCAAGGCCGGCCGGCTGATTTCGACCGCGCGCGGCTTTTACGCGCTCTCGACGATGGAGCGGGCGCGGCGGCAGGCGGGCTGAGCGGGAGCTAATTCTTCTCCGGCTTTGTCGCCAGGCTCCCCAGGGCGCGGGCGGCTTCCACGAATTCGCTCGGCATCATCACGATGGTCATGGTGTTCTGTTCGGCGCCGACTTCGGTCAGCATCTGCATCCGCCGCAATTCCAGCGCCGCAGGCGAACCCATCATCACTTGCGCGGCCTGACGCAGTTTTTCCGCCGCCTCGCCTTCGGCCTCGGCCTTGATGATGCGGGCGCGTTTTTCGCGCAGGGCTTCGGCCTCCTGCGCCATGGCGCGCTGCATGGTCGGCGGAATCTCGACGCTTTTCATCGCCACGCGCTCGACCTTGACGCCCCAGGGTTCGGTCACCGCATCGATGGCGGTCTGCATCGCCGCCGAGATCTCCGCCTGTTCCTTCAAAATATCGTCGAGCGTGTGCCGCCCGATGATGTCGCGCAACGCAGTGATGGCGACCTGGGTCACCGCCTCCTCGATATTGCGCACCTCGAACACCGAACGCTCGGCCATGACGATGCGCCGCCAGATCACCGCGTCGATCTTGATCGGCACATTGTCGCGGCTGATCGCCTCCTGGCCGGAAACGGCGGTAGTGACGATGCGCAGATCGACGGTGACGGCGGTCTCGATCAGCGGGACGATCCAATAGAGGCCCGGTCCCCGCGTCGCGACATAACGTCCGAACCGCAGCACCACGCCGCGCTCATATTGCCGCGCGATGCGCAGGCCGGCGAAGAGCAGGGCGAGGGCCGCTAAAACAACGAAGGCGCTGAAGGGCATGGCTGCAACTCCGGCGAAAGGGACGCCTCGGGTCCCCGGCGTCGCGAGTCTATACGCTTTAAGCCGTCGCCTTCTTCAAATTCTCGTCGATCTTGTCGAGAAATCCCGTGGTCGAGAGCCATTTCTGGCGGGCGCCGACGAGCAGCGCCAGATCCTTGGTCATAAAGCCGGATTCGACCGTATCGACGCAGACCTTTTCGAGCGTCAGCGAGAATTTGAGCAATTCCGGATTATTGTCGAGTTTGGCGCGATGCGCGAGGCCGCGCGTCCAGGCGAAGATCGAGGCGATGGAATTGGTCGAGGTTTCCTTGCCCTTCTGATGTTCGCGGTAATGGCGGGTGACGGTGCCGTGCGCCGCTTCGGCTTCGACGATCTTGCCGTCGGGCGTCATCAGCACCGAGGTCATCAGGCCGAGCGAGCCAAAGCCCTGCGCCACGGTGTCGGACTGCACGTCGCCGTCGTAGTTCTTGCAGGCCCAGACATAGCCGCCCGACCACTTTAACGCCGAAGCGACCATATCGTCGATCAGGCGATGCTCGTAGGTGATGTTGGCTTCCGCGAACTTGTCCTTGAACTCGGCGTCGAACACTTCCTGGAACAGATCCTTGAAGCGTCCGTCATAGGCCTTCAAAATGGTGTTCTTGGTCGAGAGATAGACCGGCCATTTGCGCAACAGCCCGTAGTTGAGCGAGGCGCGGGCGAAATCGCGGATCGAATCGTCGAGGTTGTACATGGCCTGGGCCACGCCGGGGCTCGGGAAGCGGAACACTTCCTTCTCGATCACCGTCCCGTCGTCGCCCTCGAACTTGATCGTCAGCCGGCCCTTGCCGGGAACCTTGAAATCGGTGGCCCGGTACTGGTCGCCGTAAGCGTGGCGGCCGATGACGATCGGCTGGGTCCATCCGGGAACGAGGCGCGGCACGTTCTTGCAGATGATCGGCTCGCGGAAGATGGTGCCGCCCAGGATATTGCGGATCGTGCCATTGGGCGACTTCCACATTTCCTTGAGCTTGAATTCTTCGACGCGCGCTTCGTCGGGGGTGATGGTGGCGCATTTGACGGCGACGCCGTATTTTTTCGTCGCCTCGGCGGAATCGACGGTCACCTGGTCGTTGGTGGCGTCGCGGTTTTCGACCGACAGATCGTAATATTTGAGGTCGATGTCGAGATAGGGGTGGATCAGCTTTTCCTTGATGAAATGCCAGATGATCCGGGTCATTTCGTCGCCGTCCATCTCGACGACCGGATTGGCGACCTTGATCTTGCTCATGCCTCGACCTCTTCCCCAGAAAACGACATTGCGAGCGGCCTTCCGGCGCCCTTCGCGCCGCCCTATAGCATCGGCCAGCGCGCCGGACCAGTAACTTTTGGCGGGTCGCCGGCGACGATTTTCCGCGTCATTGCCCAATGGCGTCGAGACGCCTAACTTGCCGCGCGAATGGAGGAAAGCGTCTTGGTCGGAGCCGGTACGGACAGAACGAAACCGCTTTTCGAGGGCGGTCCGGCGATCGTGCTGGTGCGGCCGCAACTGGCGGTCAATATCGGCATGTGTGCGCGCGCCATGGCCAATTTCGGGCTCAGCGACCTGCGGCTGGTCTCGCCGCGCGAGGGCTGGCCGAGAACCGGCGCGCGGCGCAAGGGCGCCTACGCCGCCGCCGCCGGCGCCGTCCATCTGCTCGAAAACGCCAAAGTGTTCGACAGCGTCGCCGAGGCCGTCGCCGATCTGAATTTCGTCTGGGCGACCACCGCGCGCGAGCGCGGCCAGCACAAGCGCATCGAAATCCCGGAAATCGCGATGGCCGAATCCGCCGCCGCCATCATGGCGGGCGAAAAGCAAGGCATCTTGTTCGGGCCGGAGCGCACCGGACTGGATAATGACGACATCGCGCTGGCCAGCGCCATTCTGACCTTTCCGGTCAATCCGGCCTATGGCTCGCTCAATCTGGCGCAGGCGGTGCTGCTGTGCGGCTATGAATTCTTCAAGAGCCGGCAGGGCGGCGGCGCGCCCTTCGACCTCTCCGAGCGTTCGCCGCCGGCGCAGCGCGCCATGACCCTGTCGTTTTTCGAATTTCTGGAAGAAAAACTCGACGCCGCCGGGTTTTTCCGGCCGGCGACCAAACGCCCGGTGATGCAGCGCAACATGCGCAACATGCTGCACCGGATGAACCTGTCGCAACAGGACGTGCGCACCCTCTGGGGCGCGATCGTGCGGCTGGTCGAGGGCCCGAGGGAAAAACCGCAAACGCGGAAAAGGATCAGGCAGCCCAAGGCGGCGCAAGCGCTGGAGGATAGCCTGCTGACTCCATGTCCCCGCGAGCGGGG
The DNA here is from genome assembly GCF_903903185.1 of uncultured Rhodoblastus sp. Classification (GTDB taxonomy): domain Bacteria; phylum Pseudomonadota; class Alphaproteobacteria; order Rhizobiales; family Beijerinckiaceae; genus Rhodoblastus. Next base: position 45,502 of record NZ_CAIUXT010000157.1, on the reverse strand, counting down.
CGAGGGGCCGGGTGATTAGCCAAGATGCCGATGGATTCGAACAGACAGCGCCGGGCGATAGGGCGACGAGCCACGCCGCGCCAAAAGAGGGCCGAAGAAACGTTTATTTAGTAAAGTGTCACCGTAACTCAAGTGTCACCGTAACTCTGCTAACTCCTATTAACGGTGTCACCGTAACTTCACAACTTCCGTAACATAATGGGAAGGTTCCGGTGACAGCTTACCAAATCCCCAAATTGCAACATTGCCGGTCGCCAACCCGGAGTTCGGGGACAGGAAACGAATTGCGCCCCATCGCGCGCGCCTTGCCGTCGCCCGCCATGCTTGCGCAATTCGAATCCAGTCCCCGAATCCTCGCGCGGCGCATTTGGCCGGGTTCCGTTCACGCCTTGCCAACTCCCCCAATAGCGCCGTCCTGCCCTCGATCCGCCCAAAAATGTGTTTTGGCTCGGCCTGGATCGGCAGCCCAATGACCCGAAAGCGTTGCGCCTCGGACGGCCCTTGTTCGGCGAGCGGGGAGAGGGACAACCCTGCGCGGCGTGGACGATTCGCGCTCAGGTTGTCAAAAAAAGGACGAACGCAGCGGGGGTGGAAAAAGTGAAAAAAACCTCAAAATCATGCCTAATTTGCGCAAAACCGTGTTTTTTTTGCTCGTTTTGGTTCAAATTCGACCCGCTTTTGACGCCACAACCGGCAGGTTGCATCTCGCGCCAGCGCCGCGCGAAGCTTTTTTCCGCTCTCGCGCACCCAAAGCAGGCGCCGGAAAATCCATGCATTTCTAGGAAAAAGCCGCAAGGGCGCCAAGCCCGCCCAGTCTCGTTTCACGTGAAACAAAACGTGAACACCTGATATCGCGCAAAAAGCCTTTTCACTTCGTCATTTTCACTTTTCCACCAGCCGGAATCATCCCACCCGCGTCCAGCCTTCCGGGCCGAGCCGCTCCTGCGGCAGATAATGCGACTTGTAGTCCATCTTCTTCGAGCCGGCGACCCAATAGCCGAGGTAGAGATGCGGCAGGCCCATCGCCTGCGCGCGGAAAATATGGTCGAGGATCATGAAGGCGCCGAGCGAGCGCGGGGCCAGTTCCGGATCGTAGAAGGAATAGACCATCGACAGGCCGTCATCGAGCACGTCGGTCAGGCAGCAGGCGACCAGCGGGCCGGGCTCTGCCCCGGGAACGCGCAGGCGATAGCGCGCCAGCCGGCTTTCGACATGGCTGTCCTCGACCATCATCGCATAATCGAGCATGGCCATGTCGGCCATGCCGCCGTCGCTGTGGCGGGAGTCGAGATAGGCCCGAAACAGCTCGAACTGTTCGCTGTCGGCGCGCGAAGGGCCGAACGAGCTGACGATTTCGGCGTTGCGCGCGAGCACTTTTTTCTGCGTGCGTCCGGGCGAAAACTCCTCGCACAGAATGCGCACCGAGACGCAGCCCTTGCAATTTTCGCAGGCCGGGCGATAGGCGATGGTCTGCGAGCGGCGAAATCCGGAATGGGTGAGGGCGTCGTTGAGCCGGCTGGCGCGGCGTCCGACCAGATGGGTGAAAACCTTGCGTTCCTCCTTGCCGGGCAGATAGGGGCAGGGCGCCGGCGAGGTGAGGTAAAACTGCGGCGGATCGCGCGGTTCGCTGGTCAATTCCTTCCACCTCCGGCAAGGGCTTCGTTGTCGGGCTCTCTCACACGCGGCGCAACACGATCACGCCGGCGAGCATGTCATGCAGACAGCGCTTGTCGGCGGCGAGCAGGGAAAGCAGAAAGATCGGCGGAAACATCCAGCTCAGGTAAAACAGCACGGCATGGACGGCGGCGTGCAAAAACGGCGTCGGCGAACCGTCGACGAGACGCATTTCGAGATCCATCGCCTTCATGCCCGGCGTCGCCATGCCGCCGCCCGATATGGTCAGGCCGTTGTAGAAAAACGCGACGAACGGAAACAGCGGCGGCAGGATCAGCCAAGCTATTCCCAGCGTGAGCACGCCGAGGACGAGAAAAATTCCCACCGAGAGAATAGTGACCAGAATGAGGTCCAGAAAAAGCGCGGCGATGCGCCGACGGCGCACGCTTTGCAGGGCGCTGGCGGGCAGGGGGGCCAGGGGATAAACGGCGGGTTGCGCTCCGGCGCTCCAGCCATTGACATTGCTCATTTCCACGCGCTCCAAATTTAGTCGAGACCATTGCGGCGAGGTTGATATCTGGTTTTTCGATCCTTCCCGCGCAAGGGGCGCCCGGTCAGGACACCGCCTCGGGCGCTTTGAAGGCCAGCAATTGCGCTCCCTTTCGCGAGCCGCTGGCGCCGCTCGGACAGAAACCGAGCCTTTGCAGCAGCCGCCAGGAGGCGGAATTTTCGCGCGGGCATTCGGCGACGATGCGGCGCTCGGGAAAGGTCTGCCGCAACAGTTCCAGCATGGCCTGCGCGGCCTCTTCGCCGTAATGCCGCCCATGATGGGGAACGCCCAGCCAGAAGCCCAGCTCGACGTCGGTCCGGTCGCGCACCACCGCGCCGACGCAGCCGATGAACGGGCCGCTGTCGCCATGCCGGCTTCCGGCCACCCGAATCGAGGCGAAACAGCCTTTTTGCGCGCTCGGCAAGGCGATCAGTTCATGCGCGTCGGCGAGAGTGAAGGGCTGGCGAAGCAGCGAAACGCCCGCCGCAACCAGGGGATCGTTGGTCAGGACGACCAGTTGAAAGGCGTCGGCCGCCTGCAGGGGAGTGAGGGTCAGGCGCCTGGTGCGGGCCAACCCTGCGGGGAACAACAATGTACTGCAATTGGCAATTTTCGACGCGCCCATGACAATTCCTCCCTTCTGAGCACACTACTCAGGGGCGAAAATGTCTGGCGATGCGCGGCGATCGGGACAAAATCCCGCCGCGCCGCTTTCCGCAATCGGCTTATGCGCCTCTTTTCAGCATTTCCGCCGCCCTGGGCGCGAAATAGGTGAGTATGCCGTCCGCGCCCGCTCTTTTGAAGGCGAGCAAGCTTTCCAGCATGGCTTTGTCGCCGTCGATCCACCCATTCCGCGCCGCAGCCATGATCATGGCATATTCTCCGGAAACTTGATAGGCGAAGGTTGGCGCGCCATAGGCGTCCTTGACGCGATAAACGATGTCCAGATAGGGCAGTCCGGGCTTGACCATGATCATGTCGGCGCCTTCTTCCAGATCGGTCGCGACCTCGCGCATCGCCTCGTCGGAATTGGCCGGGTCCATCTGATAGGTGCGCTTGTCGCCGGTCAGCACGGCCTTGGTGCCGATGGCGTCGCGGAACGGTCCGTAAAAGGCCGAGGCGTATTTGGCGGCATAGGCCATGATCTGCACAAGCTGGAAACCCTCGCTGTCGAGGCCGGCGCGGATCGCCGCGACCCGCCCGTCCATCATGTCCGAGGGGGCGATGACGTCGGCTCCGGCGCGGGCCTGGTTGAGCGCCTGTTCGACCAATATCGCGACGGTCTCGTCATTGAGGATGGTCTCGCCTTCGAGCAACCCGTCATGGCCGTGGCTGGTGTAGGGATCGAGCGCGACATCGGTGATCAGGCCGATCTGGGGAACGGCGCTCTTGATCGCGCGGCAGACGCGGCAGACGAGATTGGCGTCGTTGAGCGCCTCCGAGCCATGCGCGTCGCGCAGTTCCGGCTCGGTATAGGGGAACAGGGCGATGGCCGGAATGCCCAGTTCGGCGGCTTTTTGCGCGGCGGCGACGGCGCGGTCAAGAGAAAGCCTTTCCACGCCCGGCATCGAGGCGACGGCGGTTGCGACATTCTCGCCTTCGACGACGAAAATCGGCCAGATCAGGTCGTTGACGGTCAGCACGTTTTCGCGCACCAGCCGGCGCGCCCAATCCGCCTTGCGGTTGCGGCGCGGACGATGGGTCAGGCCGAGCGACAGATCGAGCGGATGGCGGGAATTGGCGGACATGGCGGGGTTCCAGAAAAAATTTCGACGGAGCGGAAAATTGCCGCGCGGAGCAGCTTCCCTTAGCATGATCCTGGCGCGCGCAAAATTTTTTGCGGCGGCGGAACAAATGGACGATCGCAGTCCCGGCGCCGCGCCACGCCGGATATCCGAACGGCGGATGCCGGGTTTTTCGAGAAAATTCTGCTAAAACAGGAAAATCCAGGCGGGCTGTAGCCAGCGCGCCAGCGACAACCCGCCTGAAGCCGAAACACTGAAAGGAACAGGACCGGAGATGGATTATTTCAAAGGCCCCCGGGAGGAGGATGCGCGTGAATCCTCCGCCGCCATCCAGGTCGGGGTCAAGGCCGGTTCGGATGCCGAAGAAGCCCGCTGGACCTTCTACCTGACGGTGTTTTTCCGCGTCGTCGCCCTTTGGTGGATCGTCGAGGGGCTGGCGCAATGGCGGCGCATCCTCGCGCCCGCCGGGGGCTCCTTTGTCGAATATTCCGCCGGCAGCATCGCGGCGACGACGTTTTTCGCCGTGCTCGATCTTGTCGCCGCCGTCGGCCTGTGGCTGATCGCGCCCTGGGGCGGCGTGGTCTGGCTTTTGACCCTGATGGCGCAGTTTTTTGTCGCCACGATCAAGCCGACATTTTTTTTCGGCGGCGGCGGCATCCGATGGTTGGACGGGCTGTTGCTGGCGGTTTATCTTTTTCTTTCCTGGCGCGCCAATGTCGCCTCGGGCGAATTCGGCACGCTCGATCGGCTGTTCGACAAGGCGCTCGGGCTGCTCCGCTCCCCCAAGGGTAACGAACGATCAATGTAAAGACTTGATTTAATTCATCGACGATTCACCTCGATGCTACGTAAGCGCGGTAACGCGGGATTCAGAATGTTGCTTAAACCGGTTTTCACCCGAGCCCGCTAAAGTCTGTCCATGGAAGCCGCCGGGATCAATCGGCGCATTGAAATCGCAGGGGTTGAACAATGTCGAAAGCCGTCAAACTGGAAATCGCCTCCGCCCGGTCCGAACGCGGCGCCGAAGTGCGTCCGGTCTACCTTGAAGCACTGACCCTGGTGGAGCGGCTGCATCGCCGCCTGCTCGACGTGATCAAGGATGAATTCGACCGGCGCGGCCGAGCTGACATCAACGCCGTTCAGGCGTTGCTGCTCTACAATATCGGCGACTGCGAACTGACCGCGGGCGAATTGCGCACCCGTGGCTATTATCTGGGCTCCAACGTCTCCTATAATGTGAAAAAGCTGGTCGAAATGGGCTACATGCACCATTCCCGCTCGCGCATCGACCGCCGTTCGGTGCGTATCAGCCTGACACCGGAAGGCAAGGCCGTTCGCGACATCATCGCCGCGCTCTATGAAAAGCATGTCTTCACCGTCGAGCAGATCGGCGGCGTGTCGATCGACGAATTCAAGGTCGTCAACAACGCCCTGAACCGTCTGGAGCGCTTCTGGACCGACCAGATCAAATATCGCCTGTGACGCAACTGCGGCGCATTTCCATGCTTCGTGGAAAAATGAAAATGCGCCAACGCTTTGTTTAGGAACCTGTTCCAGAAAGTTCAGAGCCTGTTCCAGAAAATTCTGCGACTTTTTGGGAACAGGCTCTACCCCCTTCCGTTCCAACCAGTCGATCCGCCGGGTCCAAAGGCCCGGCTTTTTTATTTTCACGGCGACAGGGCGAGTGGCGCTTCTGCCGCGCCGCAGCAGATTATCTTCGCCAGGGCGCCTTTGCCTTAAAATCGCCGCGCTATTCGCGCCTTTTTAACGTCCCTCATGGAATATTTACCCTAACAGCCTGTCGGCGGGGCGCCGCCTCCCGACCTAACGGCATATAGGAAATGGAGTTTTGGATTTGAGCAGACCCGTTTTGACGCGATTCGGCGCCCGGTTTCGACTTGCAGGACTTGCAGGACTTGCAAGACTTGACGCCCCATCCGCGAGCAGCAAGCGTTCGGCGCGCCATGTCGTCGCCGCCTGCCTGACCCTTGGCTACTGCGGAGCGGCGGTGGCTGCCGAGAGGGTCACCCAGGCCGAATGGGCGCAGCGTTATGATTCCGATGCGCGGCTTTCGGTCGCCCGCACCACGACCCCTCTGTTGTCGCCGCGCACCCTCGCCGCCACCGAACAGGCGATCGAGACCTACCGCCGCATCGTCGCCAATGGCGGCTGGGGCAAGGTTCCGACCGGCGCGACGCTGAAACTCGGCTCTTCCGGCCCGTCGGTGGCAGCGCTTCGCCGCCGCCTCATCGTCACCGGCGATCTCGACCCGGCCGCTTCCGGTTCCGGCATATACGATTCCTATGTCGAGGCGGGCGTCCGGCGGTTCCAGGCGCGCCACGGCCTGATCGAAAGCGGCGTCGCCAATCCCGCGACCATCGACGCGATGAACGTGCCGGCCGATTACCGGCTGCGCCAGCTCGAAACCAATATTGTGCGGCTGCGGACGTTTTCGTCCAATCTCGGCGAGCGTTTCGTCGAAGCCAACATTCCCGCAGCGATGGTCGATACGGTGGAAAACGACACCATCGCCACCCGTCACGCGGCGGGCGTCGGCAAGATCGACCGCCAGTCGCCGGTGATGCAGACCCGCGCGCTGGACATCGACTTCAATCCTTACTGGACGGTGCCGGCCTCGATCATCCGCAAGGATCTGATCCCGAAGATGCAGGCCGATTCGAATTATCTCAAGGACAACCACATCCGGATTTTCGACAAGAACAACAATGAGGTTCAGTCGAGCCAGATCAACTGGCATTCGCTGGAGGCGACCAACTACCGGTTCCGCGAGGATCCGAGCACCGAGAATTCGCTCGGCGTGGTGCGCATCAACATCAACAATCCCTATGGCGTCTATATGCACGACACGCCTGCCAAGGGCGTGTTCGGCGACGATTTCCGCTTCGTCTCGTCGGGCTGCATGCGCCTGCAGAATGTGCGCGATTATGTCGCCTGGCTGCTCAAGAACAATCCGGGCTGGGATCGCAACCGTATCGATCAGGCCATTGCCTCGGGCGAGAGGCTCGACGTCCGGCTCGAACCGCCGGTCAATGTCTACTGGGTCTATATCACCGCCTGGGGCACGCCGGAAAACATCGTGCAGTTTCGCGAGGACATCTATCAGCGCGACGGATTTTCGACGGCTTCCGGCGGCGGCGCGGGCTCAGTGCAACCGGTCGCCCAGCGCGGCGGCCTGAGCGTCGATCCGGAGCCCGACGAAAAGTAATTCTCGTTTTCAGTTGAAAAGCGCCCCGGCGGACCCCTCTGCCGGGGCGCGGCCTTTTCCGGCCTTTCTTCCGCGCGGCTTGCGTGATATTGGGCCAGCAAATCTGGCGGTTCGACCGCCCTGAAGCGAATGGAGTCCGAGCATGAGCCAATCCAGCGTCGCCGCGGCAAGGCCGATATCCAACAGCTTTTTCGGCGCCTCGCTGGCCGAGGCCGATCCGGAAATTTTTCGTGCGACCGAACTGGAGCTTGGTCGCCAGCAACGTGAAATCGAGCTGATCGCTTCGGAAAACATCGTTTCGCGCGCGGTTCTCGAAGCCCAGGGCTCTGTGCTGACCAACAAATATGCCGAAGGCTATCCGGGAAAACGCTATTACGGCGGCTGCCAGTTCGTCGATATCGCCGAAAATCTCGCGATTGAGCGGGTGACCAAATTGTTCGGCTGCCGCTTCGCCAATGTACAGCCCAATTCCGGCAGTCAGGCCAACCAGGCGGTTTTCCTCGCATTGCTGCAGCCCGGCGATGTTTTTATGGGCCTCGATCTGGCGGCGGGCGGCCATCTGACCCATGGCGCTCCGGTCAATATGTCGGGCAAATGGTTCAAGCCGGTGTCCTATGGCGTCCGCCCGGAAACCGGCCGCATCGACTTGGACCAGGTTGAGGCGCTGGCTCATCGTCACCAGCCGAAGCTGATCATCGCGGGCGGTTCGGCCTATGCGCGTTTATGGGATTTTGCGCGCTTTCGCGCCATCGCCGACGCTGTCGGCGCCGTTCTTCTGGTGGACATGGCGCATTTTTCCGGCCTGGTGGCCGGGGGCGTCCATCCCTCGCCCTTCCCTCATGCCCATGTCGTCACCTCCACGACCCACAAGACCCTTCGCGGGCCGCGCGGCGGACTGGTTCTGACCGATGACGAGGACATCGCCAAAAAGATCAATTCGGCTATTTTCCCAGGCCTTCAGGGCGGCCCGCTGATGCATGTCATCGCCGCCAAAGCGGTGGCCTTCGGCGAGGCTCTGCGGCCCGAGTTCAAGTTTTACGCCAGACAGGTGGTGGATAACGCCCGCGCCCTCGCGGAGACGTTACTGGCCGGCGGCCTCGATCTGGTTACTGGCGGCACCGACAACCATCTGATGCTGGTCGATCTACGGCCGAAGAAGCTCACTGGCAAGGCGGCGGAAGCCGCGCTCGGCCGGGCCGAAATCACCTGCAACAAGAATGGCGTGCCTTTCGATCCGGAAAAACCTTGGGTGACTTCGGGCATTCGTCTGGGCACGCCCGCCGCCACCTCGCGGGGCTTCGGAGTCGCGGAATTCAAACAGGTCGGTCAGCTGCTCGTCGAGACGCTGGATGGTCTGGCGAAACAGGGCGAAGCGGGCAATAGCTCTGTCGAGTCCGCTGTGCGCGGAAAGGTCGAGGAGTTGACCGGGCGCTTCCCGATTTACTGAATCTATTGAAATTGAAAAAGTTTTACGCTGCGATCGAATAGATCGCGGCGCATTTTCGATATCTGGCAGAAAAGCGCCCGGACAGGCGGCAAATGAAGAGGATCCGCTGCAACCGCCGACGATCCTCTTCCCGCTGAGGGTCACGCGGACCGGGGGGCCGACGACCCGGTCATCGCTCGACGACGATATCCGGCAAAGCCGAGGGCGGAGAAGCCGAGCAGCATCAAACCCCAGGTTGCGGGTTCAGGAACCGCGGCTGTCGCGAAAATCTGTTGCCCGCTCGTGGGGACAATTACCGCACTGGCGTCGATATAATGATCGGGAACGTTGCTTTGGCCCTGCAGGCAGGCGCCGCTTGACGCGGCCAGGCAATAATAATGGTTGCCCGACGAAAAGCCGTCCTGAAATACCAGAAAGCCATTATCTGAAGCGCTGAAATTGAACTTTAGGTTTTGCAAGGAAGCCGTGATGTCGGCGCCACCTCCCCAGATCACTCCGGTGGGATCGGTGCTTGCAATATGAAAGGAGGAGCCAATCCCGTTCAATTGAAGGCTGAACGATGTAATGTCGAAATAGTTGATGGTCCCCAGATTCCCGTTGGTCGTCAGCGTTCCAACCACGCTGCCGCCGCCGAAGAATTGATTGACATTATAGGTGATGACCGAGGCCGAGGAAGCGCCGACGCCGAGAATCATCGTCGCCAATGCAATGCTTGTCGCGAGAGCGGCTTTGCGCTTCACTGAGTTCCTGATCATGTTTTCCTCCGCAGATTTTTGGCTTTGTGAAGATTCAGAACAATAAAACCATGCGAGCGCCTCAGGGTTTTCTCTTTTAAGATAAGTCAACCAGATCCAAAGTCAACCAGGCGGAAATGCGCCGCAAGAATGCTACGCAGGCTCCTAATCGCAGAGGATTGGGCGCCAAGGTGTTTTGCTTTTTAAAAACAATCACCTGTGGTGTCGTCACGGTTAGAGATGCGACACTGCCTGAAGACGCTGCCGATGTCGTTTCGATCTTCTGTGCATGAAAGTTTATTTCATTAGTACAATAACTTGCCTTCTTCGGAGTGCGGCCGAAGGCACGCAAGGGCAAGGACGCGGAAAATGCGCTCGGCCGGGCCGAGATTGCCTGCGGCAAGAACTGCAAAAAGAATTGCGCGACTTTAGATCCCGAAACGTCCGCGGCGACATTCGGGCATTCGCCTCGCGTCCCGGAAGCGACGCGCGGCGATCCCACCCTCCTGTTGTTCCGCAGGGATGAAACGCGTGAAAGAAATGAGGAGAAAATGGCCTCTTGCAGAAACGGATCGCCGGCTGGTTTAATGTCCCGACTTGGCTTTGACGCCTTGCGCCGCTTTCGCCGATGACTTGCGCCAACATCGCAGCCCCATTCGCTGGTGACCGCGATCGGGCAGAAATCGCCTGTCATTCCGCTACGGCGGTCAGCCAAAGAAAACGCCGGGATTGCCAACGATTCGGACTTTTTTGCATCGGAAGCAAAAAGGCGCCCCAGCGCTTCAGTATTCCGCCGGATTGACCCGTCCCGAATTGATTTGACCCGGATTGAGCTGCCAATGACGAACGCTCGAAGATGAGCGGCGTTCCAGGCCATAGGCGAGGGCCGAGGCATGATTGTGGGGGCGGGCGATCGCATAGCGCGAAGCATGGCGATGATGCGCCCGGGCGTAATGGACGCCGCTCGAGGAACCGGTGATGCTGATCGAGGCGCCTTGGGCCTTCACCATCGAAAACAGTTTCGCGGCTGCGCCCGGCGACAGGCGAATGCAGCCATGCGAGGCGGGCCGCCCAAGCGATCGGGTCTCGTAAGTGCCGTGAATGGCATAGCCGCCCGCAAAGAAGATCGAATGTGGCATCGGCGAATTATGATATTTGCGCGAGCGGTGCATGACTTGCAGGCTGGTCGGACGATAGGCGCCGCGCGGGGTGTAAAATCCCGAACGCGCCGACGAGATCGCCCAATTGTAGCTCTGTCCGCTGTCCGACCTGACGTGCATGCGCTGCGATGAAATGTCGACGTGAATATATACTTTGCCTTGCGCCACAGCGGTGAGCGCGAAAAAAACGCTCGCGGCGCGACAGAGGCTCAAAATCGAACGCATGACGCACCCTCCCAAAATTTTCCAGTCAAAACGCAATTGGGCTTGATCGCCGCGCTTGCAAGGCCGCTTCGCCAGGGAGGGAATGGTCGCCAGCCCGACGCCGCTTTCGTCAACCTTAACCGTACAGTTCCGATTTCGTTTCCCGGGGCGAATAGAAAGAACTTTCAACGCCAAACATTCTAACGCCAGAAAAAACTATTTTGGAAGCCTGACAGTTCGGAAACGTAAAAAAATCAAGCAAGGCAATCGAAGTTGCGCCGCGAGCGGAGCGTCCCCGGACGCCGCGGAACCGTTCTCGCACTTCATGCCGCCGGCATGATCGGGCGCCGCCGACGCGATCAGGAAGACCTGGTTTAATTCCGACAGGAGACTATTTCTTTGCAGCGGGCTTTTTGAGCGCCGTTTTTTTTGCCGGGACGCCGCCCTTGAAAGGCGTCTCGTCGTTTTCTTCGATCTTCTTGTTGGCCGCAGTCCTCTTGGGGATTGTCTTATCCGTCGCCTTCCTGGCCGGGGCTTTTTTCGCGGTCGTCTTCTTCGTCGCCGGTTTCTTGCCCGGCTTGCCGCCGCCCGAGGCGATCTTGTCCTCAATCAGCCTGATCGCCTCCTCGATGGTCACGCTTTCCAGCGTCATCGATTTCGGCAGGGTGGCGAAGACCTTGTTCCATGACACATAGGGGCCATACCGTCCGGCGCGCGCCGCAATCGGCCCGCCGTCGGGATGGTCGCCGAGCAACCGCCCGTCGCTCGGCGCGCCTGCCGCCCTGGCGTCGACGATTCCCGTCGCCTGTTCCAGCGTCAGGGACGTGATGTCGGTTCCCTTGGGCAAAGTGGCGTTGACCTTGCCCCAGGCGAGATAGGGGCCAAAACGCCCGGCCTTGAGCGCGATGGCGCCGCCCTGTGGGTGGTCGCCCAAGGCGCGAATTTCGCCGCCGCCGCCAAAACGGCCGCCGCCCGCCTCCTTGGTCACGATCAGATCAATGGCGCGATTGCCGCCGATTTCGAGCACATTCTCATCCTTGGCCAGATTGGCGTAGGTTTTCTTGTGTTGGACATAGGCGCCGTAACGGCCGATGCCGGCGAGGATCGGCTCGCCGCTTTCCGGATGTTTCGCCACTTCGCGCGGCAGCGACAACAGCGCCAGCGCGATTTCCAGCGTCACGTTCTCAGGCTGCATATTGGCCGGCAACGAAGAACGCTTCGGCTTTTCGCCTTCGCCCTCCTGAATGTAGGCGCCGAAGCGGCCGTCGCGCAGAGTGATTTCCTGACCCGTGGCCGGGTCTTCGCCCAATATCTTGACGCCCGGGCGCTCGCCCTCGACGCCCTTGGCGGCGCTCTCGCCCCGGTCGGACAGGGTGCGGGTATATTTGCACTCCGGATAATTGGAACAGCCGATGAAGGCGCCGAATTTGCCGAGTTTGAGCGACAATTGGCCCGCGCCGCAGACCGGGCAGACACGAGGATCGGCGCCGTCTTCCTTGGCCGGGAAAATATGCGGCCCGAGCAGGTCGTTGAGGCTGTTGAGCACCTCGGTGACGCGCAATTCCTTTGTGCCGTCGATCGCCGCCGAGAATTCGGTCCAGAAATCGCGCAGTACCTGTTTCCAGTCCAGTTCCGCGTTGGAAACGCGGTCGAGCTGTTCTTCGAGCCCGGCGGTGAAGTCATATTGGACGTAGCGGCCGAAAAAACTTTCGAGGAAGGCGGTGACCAGTCGGCCCTTGTCCTCGGGAACGAGGCGCTTCTTCTCGATCTTCACATAATCGCGCTCGCGCAACACGCCCAAAGTCGAGGCATAGGTGGAAGGCCGGCCGATCCCCAACTCTTCCATGCGCTTGACGAGCGTCGCCTCGGTATAGCGCGGCGGAGGTTCGGTGAAATGCTGGGTGGAGTCGATCTTGTCTTTCTTGAGCGTCTCGCCCTCGCTCAGGGCGGGCAGGCGGCCGGATTCCTCGTCCTCCTCATCGTCCTTGCCTTCCTGATAGAGTTTCAAGAATCCATCGAAACGCACGACCTGTCCGGTGGCGCGCAGTTCAAGATTCCGCGCTCCGGCTTTGGCTTCGATCTCGACCGTCGTGCGCTCAAGCAGCGCCGATTCCATCTGGCTGGCGATCATCCGCGTCCAGATCAAGTCATAAAGCCTGGCCTGATCGGGCTGCAGGAAACGGGCGACATCTTTCGGCAGGCGCGACATGTCGGTCGGGCGGATCGCCTCATGGGCTTCCTGCGCATTCTTCGCCTTGACGAGATATTTGCGCGGGACGCCGGGCACATATTTGGCGCCGAATTCCTTGCCGATCACGGCCCGCGCCGCCGATACCGCCTCCGGCGCGACATCGACGCCGTCGGTTCGCATATAGGTGATGAGACCCGCCGTCTCGCCGCCGATATCGACCCCTTCATAAAGGCGCTGGGCGAGGCGCATGGTGTTTTCCGGCGCGATGCCCAATTTGCGCGACGCCTCCTGCTGCAAGGTGGAGGTGGTGAAGGGCGCGTAAGGATGCCGTTTGGCCGGCTTGGCTTCGACCGACTTGACGGTGAAGGCCGCCTTGTCGAGGGCCTGTCTGAAGTCTTCGGCCTCGGCGCCGGCGCCAATGTCGAGCCGCGTGATTTTTTTGCCGTCGGCGCCCACCAGCCGGGCGATGAAGGGCGCGTCGGCCTGGTTGCGCAGATGGGCGACCAGCGACCAATATTCGCGCGGCTTGAATTTCTCGATTTCCAGTTCGCGGTCGCATACCAGCCGCAGCGCGACTGATTGAACGCGCCCCGCCGAACGGGCGCCGGGCAATTTGCGCCACAGCACCGGCGAGAGATTGAAGCCGACGAGATAATCGAGCGCCCGGCGGGCGAGATAGGCTTCGACCAGACTGACATCGATCTGGCGCGGATGTTTCATCGCCTCCAGAATGGCGTCCTTGGTGATGGCATTGAACACGACGCGCTCGACCGGCTTGTCCTTGAGCACCTTTTTCGCGCGCAACACTTCGAGCACGTGCCAGGAAATGGCCTCTCCCTCGCGGTCCGGATCGGTGGCGAGAACGATCCGGTCGGCGTTCTTGACCAAAGCGGCGATGTCGGACAAGCGCTTGCCGGCCTTGCCATCGACTTCCCACAGCATTTTGAAATCGTCGGCGGGATCGACCGAGCCGTCCTTGGCGGGCAGGTCGCGCACATGGCCGAAGGAGGCGATGACCTCGAAATTCTTGCCAAGATATTTGTTGATCGTCTTGGCCTTGGCAGGCGATTCGACGATGACGACATCCATGCGATGACCCCGAAAAACCGGATGACCGGCCTCAAACCTATGTGCGGGCGGGACCTTGCGGCAGCCCGGAATGGGCCGGAAAATGGGCGAGCGCCGCCTTCCTGTCAAATGGTCCTTGAAGAGCGCCATAATTTTGGTCGCAGGCGGCAGACGCTTGCGGCCAACCCGCGCCTGGGTTAGAGCCTGAAAAATGTCCAGTCGCGCCCCCACTTTTCCGTACAAGCACCTTCTGGGGATCGAGGGCCTGTCGCGTTTCGACATTCTCCATCTGCTCGAACTGTCGGAACAGGCGATCGAAGTGTCGCGGCAGGTCGAAAAGAAAAAGACGCGGCTGTCCGGGCGGACCCAGATCAACCTGTTCTTCGAGGCTTCGACGCGTACGCAAAGCTCGTTCGAACTGGCGGGCAAGCGGCTCGGCGCCGATGTGATGAACATGTCGGTGGCCAATTCCTCGCTGAAAAAGGGCGAGACGCTGATCGACACTGCGATCACCCTCAACGCCATGCGCCCGGACATCATTGTCGTGCGGCACGCCCAGGCCGGCGCCGCACATCTGCTGGCGCGAAAAGTCGATTGCGCGGTGGTCAACGCCGGCGACGGCGCCCATGAACATCCGACCCAGGCCTTGCTCGACGCCCTGACCATCCGCCGCGCCAAGGGCCGCATCGAGGGGCTGACGGTGGCGATTTGCGGCGATGTGCTGCATTCGCGCGTCGCACGCTCCAATTTGATCCTGCTGTCCTGCCTCGGGGCGCGGGTGCGGGTGGTGGGCCCCTCCACCTTGATGCCGACGGGGATCGGCCAGATGGGCGTCGAGGTGTTCAACTCCATGCAGGAGGGCCTGCGCGACGCCGACATCGTGATGATGCTGCGGTTGCAGCACGAGCGGATGCAGGGCGCCTTCATTCCATCGACGCGCGAATATTTCCGCTTTTTCGGCCTCGACGAGGAAAAGCTCAGGTTCGCCCGGCCCGATGCGATGGTCATGCATCCCGGCCCGATGAATCGCGGCGTCGAGATCGATTCCGGCGTCGCCGACGGCCCGCAGAGCCTGATCCGCGAACAGGTGGAAATGGGCGTCGCCGTGCGCATGGCGGTGCTGGAGGCTTTGGCGCGGAACCTGCCGAACGGGTAGGACGAAAGCCGCCGGGTGAAAATGTGAAAATGGGGCGGTGAAAGCGTAATCGGGAGGACGGAAAGCGTTCTTGATATGTCCCAGACGAAACGCGACCGCGCCGCCCGCGAGAGCCTGAAAGCGCCGCGTCGCGCCGCCGCAAAATACAACGGGGCGGCTGAAAGGGTCAAAACGCGACGTCAATAACCAAAATTAAGCGGAAATGGATGCAGTTTCGTTCCGATTAGCCCTAAAAATGCAGGTTTTTTCACGTTTTTTCAACCACCCTGCGCGCTCCGTTGATTGCACCCCGTGCGCGCATTTCCGCGCGCGCCAGAACCGGTCGCCACGCGACCGTCCACGATCGCGGCCTTGCGTCGGAAAAAGCGCATCCGTCGCCCGGATTGCGCACCCCGCGCGTTTTTTGCCGGCCGGGTTAAAAAAATGGACAATTGCGCGGCGCTTGCGCCTTTTCGGATCGCTATCGGCGGTGCGTTGATCCGATCGAAGGTTTCGCCTCGTAAAGGCAACACGGGAGCCGTCATGGATTTTCTAACGCTGGTGTTCTGGCATGCGCATCCGCCCGGCGCGGAGAGAGCCGGGCGCCCCAATTCGCGGCGTCCCGTTGCGGATTGTCCGGCGGTCGCGATGGGGACGCCGGCCACGCCTGCTGGCAGGGCGCAACACCCGCTGATCCTGCTCTCGGGACTACTTAAGCTTCGACGAATTGACAACCTGGCGCCCCATGGCGCGGGGCCTAGCCCCGTGTAAGCTGTCGCCGGGTTCCCGCCGGGGCAGGAATTTGTGCGCCCGGGAGCGATTCTTGGCCTTGGCAGCCTGCCGGGGTGTTTGCATACCGACTTGTTAGCCTGCCTATCCTTTCTGTGAACGGAGCCACGCCGTGGAGCATTTCGAAGCCGATGTCCTGATAATTGGCGCGGGCGGAGCGGGCCTGCGAGCGGCGATCGCCGCGGCCGAGGCGGACCCCTCGCTTACCGTCGCGCTCGTTTCCAAAGTGCTGCCGATGCGCAGCCATACGGTTGCGGCGGAGGGCGGCGCGGCGGGCGTGACCCAGGCGCACGACACGCTCGACAATCATTTCAATGACACGGTGCATGGCGGCGACTGGCTCTGCGAGCAGGACGTGGTCGAATTCTTCGTCAGCCGCTGCACGCAGGAAATGGTCCAACTGGAACATTGGGGCTGTCCCTGGAGCCGTAAGCCCGACGGCAACATCAACGTGCGCGCTTTCGGCGGCATGAAAATCGAGCGGACCTGGTTCGCCGCCGACCGCAGCGGCTTTCATATCCTTCACACCCTGTTTCAGACCTCGACAAAATATCCCTCGATCAAGCGCTTCGACGAATATTTCTGCGTCGACCTGATCGTCGAGGACGGACGGGCGCAGGGCGCGACCCTGCTCTCGCTGTCGACCGGCGAGTTCACGGCCATTTCCGCCCGCTCGGTGGTGCTGGCCACCGGCGGCGCGGGCCGGGTGTTCCGTCAGAACACCAATGGCGGCATCGTCACCGGCGACGGCATGGCGTTGGCTTTCCGACATGGCGTGCCGCTGCGCGACATGGAATTCGTGCAATACCATCCGACCTGCATGCCGGGAACCGGTCTTCTGTTCACCGAGGCCTGCCGCGGCGAAGGCGGCTATCTCGTCAACAAGGACGGCTACCGCTATTTGCAGGATTACGGCCTTGGTCCGGTTTCGCCCGAGCCGCGCAACAAGGCGATGGAACTCGGGCCGCGCGACCGTCTGAGTCAGGCTTTCTGGCATGAGGAGCGCAAGGGGCGAACGGTGGAGACGCCCGCCGGGTCGGTTGTCTATCTCGACTTGCGTCATCTGGGGAAAGCCAAGCTGAAGGAGCGGTTGCCGCTCATCTGCGAACTCGCCGAAGAATTCATGGGCATCGATCCGGCCGATGCGCCGATCCCGGTTCGGCCGGCGGTGCATTACACGATGGGCGGGATCCCCACCGACATTCGCACGGCCACGCCGATTCCCGGCCTTTACGCGGCGGGGGAATGTTCGAGCGTCGGCATCCACGGCGCCAACCGGCTGGGCTCGAATTCGCTGACCGAGTTGTTTGTGTTCGGCCATGTCGCCGGCGACGAAGCGGTGAAATTCGCCAAGGGCGCGCCCGCCGTGAACGCCGGACGGAACCTGGAACAGGCGAAGGCGAGCGCCGCGAAGGCGCTGGCGTTGCGCGACCAGAAGGGCGCTGGCGAGCGCCACGCCGATCTGAGGAAGGAGATGGCGCTGACGATGGAAAAAGGCTGCGGCATCTATCGGATCGGCTCGGAGATGCAGGAGACCTGCGACAAGCTCGCGGAACTGAAGCGGCGGTTTGCCAACGTCACCATCGAGGACCGCTCCGCCGCCTGGAACACCGACTGGGTCGCCGCCCTTGAGCTTGGCTATCAGCTCGATGTCGCCGAGGCGATGGCGCATAGCGCGCTGGAGCGGCGCGAGTCGCGTGGCGCGCATCAGCGGATCGACGGTTTCGAGGCCCGCGACGACGAGCATTTCCTCGCCCACAGCCTCGCCCATTATCGCGAGGGCGCGTCGCCCGAGATCACCTATGGGCCAGTCAAGATCACCAAATCGAAGCCCGGGGAGCGCGCTTATGGCGCACTCGGCGAAGCGCTGGAATCGAAAAAGGAGGCGACGCATGTCTGAAGCCGCCACGCTCACCAAAACCGTTGAACTACGAATCCTGCGCTATCTGCCCGCTTCCGACGAGAGCCCGTCGTTTCGCTCGTTCCAGGTGCCCTATAGCGACGACATGTCGGTGCTGCAGGCGTTGCAGACCATCAAGGATACGCTGGACGCGACCTTGTCGTTCCGCTGGTCCTGCCGCATGGCGGTGTGCGGAAGCTGCGGGATGATGATCAACGGCGAGCCCCGGCTCGCCTGCAACACGTTTTTGCGCAATCTCCCGCCGGGTCCCGTCACCGTCGAGGCCTTGAAGAACTTTCCGATCGAACGCGACCTCGTGGTCAGCGTCGGCGACTTCGTCAAGAAGATCGAGAGCATCTATCCCTACATTATCCCGAAGGAGCCGAAGACCGTCGCGCAAGGGACCTATCTCCAGACGCCGGCGCAGCTCGCCGCTTACGAATCCTTCAGCGATTGCATCAACTGCATGCTGTGCTACGCGGCCTGCCCGCAATTTGGCGAGAACCCCGATTTTATCGGTCCCGGCGCCATGGCGCTGCTTCAGCGCTACAATGGCGACTCGCGCGACGGCGGCCAGCAGAAGCGCCTCGACGCCATTGCCGGCGAGGACGGCGTATGGTCCTGCACGGCGGTCGGCATTTGCTCCGAGGTCTGCCCCAAGCATGTCGATCCCGCCAACGCCATCAACCAGAACAAGACCAACAGCGCGTTCGACTTCTTCCTGCACTATTTGAGAAAGGACGCCGCCCAATGAGCGAGAGACGCCCCTACACGCGACCGATCGACGAGGACTGGTGGAAAAAACCGCCCTATCTCTCCTATACCGCGCGCGAACTCAGCGGCATCGCCGTCACGATCTATGGCGGCGTGCTGTTTACCGGGCTGTTCAGCCTTTGGCGCGGGCCGGAAAGCTACAACGCCTTTTTGCGGTTCCTGCAAAGCCCCCTTTCGCTGCTGTTGAACCTGCTTCTGCTGGCGGTCGTGGTCTATCACGTTGTGACCTGGTTCCAGACCCTGCCGAAGACCATGCCGAAGATGATCGTCGACGGCAAACAGGTCCCGGCGGCGAAGATCACCCAAATCGCCACGCTGGCCGCCGGCGGCAGTTCGCTGCTCCTGATTCTGTTAACGATGTGGGTGGCCCGATGAGTGAAGCCGTTCCAGTCAAGCGCAGCATATCTCCGATTTTCTGGCTGCTTTTCGGCGCTGGCGGCATGCTGTCCGCGCTCTTCGGGCCCGCGCTGATCCTGATCACCGACGTGCTCGGGCCTACGGGAACCGGCTTGCCGGCCGATTTCGAAAGCTACGACCATGCGCTCGCTTTCGCGCGAAATCCGCTCGGCAAGCTGGTTTTGCTCGCCGTAATTTCGCTGTTCTTCTGGCACGGCGCGGAACGGATTTACCTGACGCTCAAGGACATGAAAGCGGGACCGCTGCCCGTTTTGAAACTGGCGACCTACGGCGTCGCCGCCGCCGTGACGCTGGTCACTTTCCTTCTGCTGCTGGCGATCGGGTTTTGAACGGACGGCGACGGGAGGGGCGCGGGGATTTTTCGCCGGGGCGCTGGCGCCGGCGCCAGTGATGCAGATTAGACTTGCGCACACATCGAAAGGGCGTCGAAGGACGCCCTTTCATGCACGCGGTCTTGGGCGCCGGTGCGCCGGGCCGGGATTTTGAGCGTTTTGACGCGAGAAGTGGACCTGGTTCGCGTGAAGAAAACGCGTAAAAAAAGAAACCCGAGCCCCGATCCGATGCTGTCGGATTGTCAAAGGCTCCAGAGGTCTTCACCTCGTTGGTCCTGCAAAAGACCTTGTTTGTTCCGGCGGCGCTTGTTGTTTACGCAATATGATTGGCCGGAAACCGGCGGCCTCTTTTCGAAAATCCTGCCTGAGCGCAATCCGTTCCGCCCCTGTCCTGTTAACGCGGACGCCCGCTACGAGTAGAAGTGGCCGTGCGCTCGTTGCAGCGTCAGGAATCGGCGGGAAGGGGATGATCGTCATCTTCGTCCGCAAGGGCAAGAATCGGTCCGATTCCAGGCATTGAGCGAAGGTCCGGTCCCTAGCGCAGACCGGACGATGGCTGTATGGGAGGACCGCGCCAAGTTCGCAACATTGCCGGTCAAAACCATGACCTTTCAGAATAGAGCCAAAAACGGAACGTCGGACTGATTAGTCGTCATCTCGACATAAACTTAAAACTGCTGAACGCGTTAAGACTGAAAAAACTGATTGATGGACGAGCGCCGCTCAAGTCAGCTTTACTGGCTTTCTTGCGGCGTATGCTTATCCTTTGGGCAATTATTTTGCAGCGAGCATAGAATCTCGGGAGGAACTGAAATCCTTCCCTGCCCGTAGCCATCGTAAGGCAGAATGCTTTCCATCGTTTTCCGCAGTTCGGCGATTGCCAAAGGACCTTTACTCTGGGTCTCGTTGGCTTCGCGCGCCGCCCATCGCCGCCAGAACCGGATTGTGCCGTCGGTTCCGCCCGAGACTATGGTTCCATCCTTATCGACATCGACCGCAAAGGCCGGCCCCCTGTGGCCGCGCAGTTCGACCCCTTTATTCAACTGGTCGCTGGCAATGTCGAACACACGAACACTGCCGTCATTCGACGCGGTGACGATGAAGCGCCCATTTGGATCGAAGGCGGCCTGCATGACCGACGCCCCATGCTCATCAAGCTTTTGCGGCTGGCCGGCGTGTTTGATGCTCCAGACATTTGTTTCGGACTGAGTTACGGCCAAGATCTGGTCTTCGTTCGCTGGATTGAAAATCAGTTGCCTGATACCATTTGGCCCTTTCTGCGGTGCCCCTCGTTTCTCCCCCCGCGAGATCTCGTCGATGGTGATATTTCCGTCGGAATCGCCTTCGGCGAGATATTCGCCCGACACGCTGACGGCCAGGGTCGTGATCGACACGCCGCGCTCCGGCCTCGGGATAAGACTTTCAATCTTCTCGACTAACTTGCCGGTGCCCGCATCCCAGACGTGCGGTTTACCGAAAAAGCCGCCTGTCACGATCTTCTCGCCGTTACCGCTCCATACGCCGACGCCGGAAAACGAATCGCCTTCACCAACGACCATCTTTTCATCTCCCGTCTTACCGACGCAACCCGGCAGCGCGTTCCTAAGTTGATCATTGCCGCAGGGCCGAATAATCCAGCCGTTTTCGTTAACTGAAGCGATGTAAATTCGGGTGCCGTCTGGACTCCAGCGGACGCTACCAAAATCTGGCGCGCCAGCAGGGAGGTCGGCAAGCTGCTCGACCTTTTGACCGCCGTCCTCGTAACGCAGGAAATACAGTCTCCCCGATTTTAGAGCCGCGACTACAGGAACCTTGGGATTCATACTTACGCTGACGACGGGTTTGGCAACGAGACCGACGGGCGATGCCGGCACACTCGTCATAACGGGCGAGTATGCGGGTTTCTGTTCCGGCGCAAGCCGGCGCACTTCCCTGACTAATTCCATTGTCTTGTATATGGCGTTGCGAAATATGTCGTTGCCCCAATCGGGGTCGGGATAGGCTTGCAGCAGTGCCAGCGCGTCGCCGGCGCCAACGAGTTTGGGCCCCTCAATCACGCCCTTCGCGGCGACCAACAACAAATTCTGCCGATGCTCGCGAGCATCGCGGATTTCTTTGTCTAGACGATCCCGAGCTTCAGCCTGCTTATCACGTTGTTGAACTAGGTAGTAAAAGCCGAGCGCCGCCGCCAGAATCAAACAACCTGCAAGGGCCAGCAAACGATGCAGCCGCGCTTTTTGACCCTCCAGCTTAGCCGCCTTTGCCTCCTGCACCGCAACAGCCGCGCGAGCCTTTTCGGTTTCAACGTTGGCCTTGGCGGCATATGCTAGAGCTTTCGCCGCCTTGGCTTCAAGTTGCGCGTTCTGTGCCTCGGCGGCGAGGCGTTTCGTTTCCTTCTCCTCATCTCGAGCCTTCCGGCTGCGCTCCAGCAAATCAATTATCGAATTCAGATGGTCCTTGCCATCCTTCGTATAGCGCCGTGCCCAGGCAGCGGTCGGCTTGACCTTGCCCCACCACTTCACATAATCGTCGAGTTCGCTGCCGCTGATGACGCTGGCGGCGCGTGCTCGCTTTGCCAGTTCCCAATAGCGCTCGCCGTCGTCTTGTTCTTCGCGAATCCAGTCGGCGCCGCCTTCTCCCTTGAGCTTGCTCCATCGCCGTATCAGCGCCTCGTGGCCAATGTCGATAATCGACGAGTCGCAAAGGTCGCCCTCGCCGATGATCCGGAGGAAACCGCAATCGGCGTCGGCAAATCGCTCTACGACGGACCTGACAGCCAACTTTGTGTCGCTCTCTGACCAGTCGGACGACCGAACGCAATCGCTCAAATCACCAAATTTTATCGGCCGGCGTATGACGCGCCCGGTGCGGTCCACTTCCGTCAGCGCCTGAAAGATGCGCTTGGCGATCAGGTTACGCGACAGAGGCGACGGGTCCGCCTCGTCTAAGTATTTTAGCGCCGCGAGAATTTCATTGCCATGGTTTGATAACGCCGTTTCCTCCCCGACCGCCGCGCTGTAATCCGCCAACTCGATCTTAACTGGCGCGTCCGGTGCCCTACGTCGAACGGCCGATTGCCAGCATCTCATCAGCACATGCTGAAGAATCGGCAATTGGTCGGGATCTTCATTGGTGTCATTCAAAAGCCGCTGAACCAATTCGGGATCGATCCTCCCGCCGGCTTTTACAGCCGGACGAACGATCCCATCGGCCAGTTCATCTCGCGTTAGGCCGGGAACTAAGTATTGGTGTTGCGATACCGCCTCGGGAAGATCATGGAAACGGGCGCAGTCGCCGATGAAATCCGAGCGCATCGTGATGACGACGTTCACGGGGACCGCGTCTTGAGCATTCGCCTCGAGAATGAGCCGGACGAAACTCGTGGCCTCATCGCGGTTCAATTCGGCAATCGCTCGGCTTTCGGAGGTGCCTGTCCGCAAGCTGGCGAAACGGAAAATCTCCTCGAACTGATCGACGATCAGCAGGAAACGGGCTTTGCGGTCTAGTGGCGAAA
Organism: uncultured Rhodoblastus sp.; assembly: GCF_903903185.1. Taxonomy (GTDB): domain Bacteria; phylum Pseudomonadota; class Alphaproteobacteria; order Rhizobiales; family Beijerinckiaceae; genus Rhodoblastus. Next base: position 22,702 of record NZ_CAIUXT010000157.1, on the reverse strand, counting down.
ACATCGAAAGGGCTTCGGGAATGCCGAATTTCGATCGCCGGAGCAGCAGTTCGATGCGTTCGTCCCAGGCTTCGCGCAAGTCGTCGGGCTTTGAGCGCAGACTGGAAATCGTCTCGGCGAGCCGTCGGATCGGCGCGTCTCCGGGCGCCATCGTTCCGAAACGCCAGTTTTCGTTCGGCCTCGCTTCAAGCTTCGGGATAAGTCCGGCTCGGACCAGCGAAGATTTTCCTGCGCCGGAACTGCCGACGATCGCGACGAACCCGTTGTTCAGGACCAGTGACTCGACCGCCGCTACCGCCCTGTCGCGGCCGAAGAAATAATCGCGATCCGCGTAATCGAAAGGAAGAAAGCCGATATAGGGGCGCTTCACGCTGGCGTTTTGTTCCGACATTTCGCCCGCCTTACTGGACAGTGGACCCTTCGTTCTGCCGCCTCATGTCGACCATCTTTTCGACGTCGTTGCCAAATGGATTCAGCTCCAGCGTCTCTTCCTTGCGCGAACTCGCAGCGCCGCCAATATAGAGCCAAACCGCACGCCGATCCGGGTCGCTTGCTCTCCAGCGCGAGATGATCGAGTCGTTCAATTGCGTGACGATGTCCTTGTAAGCCGCATTCGCCCAGCACAGGATAGTCTGCTCGGTCTTAGCGAGCATCTCGTCGAGAACATCCTCGGGCACACCGTCCGCTGGATCCGGCGCGAGCGTCGGCGAATAGCCCTCGGCTTTCAGGCGTTTGAATACTTCGGTGGCGAAATTTCGGTCGTCGCCGACATAATGGATGTAAACCGGCTTGGGTTTGACAATCTTAGATCCAGATTTAGAATATAGAGTTGACAAACGCTGCAGGACGAATTGGCCGAAGCTTGTTGGCGTGTCGCCTACGACCTGATCCGACGGCAAAAAGCTTCCAAAGCGCGCCAGCACGGCAAAGGGATCGCGCTCCGCGACGTGCGGATTTTCGATAGCCTGGGAGTGAACCACTTTCGGCGCGTAGATCAGCCGGTAGAAAGACGGGCGCTTGGCGGCTTCGAGCGCGGCCTGAGCGAGCTGGAAGGCGACGCTTTCCTTGTCGATCCCCTCGGGCCGGAAACCGGCTTTATCGCCAAGGAGATGGATGGATAACTCCGCATCCGCTAGAGCCGCGCTGACAGTGCTCTGAGGCTGTTCGGCCAGTTCCGAGAGATCGGCTACGCTGTACCCGGCCTGCTTCAGCGCGGTGATCAAATTAATGTATTCGTCGCGCATGTCATTGGCCGGTTTTGCGACGAAAACCTTGCGGCCATTAACGGGCGCGAGGAACGCGGGCTCTTCGACGGGAGTCTTCATCTGCACGCCGAGCTGATTGAGCCGTTCCTGAATCGCCACCGCCAATTCATTAATGCGGTCATAGAATTCAGGCCTGACGCGCCCGCGATAATAATATTCCACTTCGTCGCGCCGATCCTTGTCGACATCGTAGAAGCGGACCGCTTGTACCGATTTCAGGACTTCATGAACTTTGTCGTCGGCTACGGGGTGCTTGTCGGCCCGAAAAATCCGCTTTTTCCTCAAATCGCCGTCCAGGCTTCTGATACGGGCCGCCATGGCCGAAAGCTCTTTATCGCACCATGGGCTAGTTATGTAGTTGTTTGATAAAAGGGCTATAAATAAATCAGCCTCCTGAAGCGCTGATTCAATTATTTCATTCCACTCGTCTCCTGGTTCAATATTATAGCGGTCCATCCAGACAACAGTTTCAGGCACCCCCTTCATCTGCAGCTCCCAAAGCAACTGCTCACGAAAGTGTTTTACGTAGCATGCCTTCGGGTTTTCAGGGGGAGCCCTATCGTCTATGCGCCTATAGCTTAGAAAAACTCTCTGAGCGACCGGAGGCGAACAAAACGTTTCCTTTCCCATCGATGTCTCCTCAAACACAGAACGCGGCGACTCAAAAAACATCGCCAAAAAAAACCTCGGGAAATCCGCCAATGATCTTTTATATTAGGCGCTTTTCGCGACAAGGCGCAATAGGTTAAAAATGTTTAAAAAGGATGCTGAACGGTCGAAGGCGAGAAAAGGGCCATTCATGGACGGTCAGGCTTGGATCGAAAATCGGGGTTGCGCCCAACGCGCCCGCGATCTGCAATCATCGGCCTCGTTCTGGAACAAGGGCGCGCTCACCTTGATCTGCCTGGCGGCGTTGGCGGGCGCAGCGGCGGTTTTTTTGGCGACCGGCAACCCATGCCCGGCGTTTTCTCGCTCGTCGCCGCGATCCTTTTCGCCATCGGGACGGCACGAGTTTGGACTGGTATCATTCTCGATTTGCCGCGATAGAAAGAGCCAAATTTCGAATTCATCGCGATTTGAGAAACAATTTGGAATGACTTTCTATTCTCTCCGAAGCATTTAGCGTTTTCACGCGGCCTCGGTCACGACTACGCGTTTGACGGAAGCCGGGGAGGTCCGCTGAATGCATTGCTCCGGCCATTGCGAGAAAGGCCTGAAAGACAGGTTTAGGGCGACGTGAGACCATCGCCCAGCCGAAGTTGGAGGTCGCCTTCGAGCCGAAGGCGGTCGATCAGGATCTCGTTTTGGGTCCACTCAAACTCCCTTTTTGTTGGTCGTCTGCGTCAAGCGGAAAGGCGATCCCTTCAAGGATCGCCGAGCGGATCGCCGGATTGGTCGAACCGGCCGGGCTTTCGGAAAGTCGCAGGGCGAAATCATTGGCCTGCGGCGTCGACAGGCCCGGGCGCGACGCCTCGGCCTCGCCCGGTGTGCGTTTCCGCCGAATTGCAGCCCCTTCGCGCAAGCCATGGCGCTTCGGGTCGGTGGGCAGGGGGTCGCCCAAAACAGAGCCGTTTGTCCGAATGCGGCTCCAGTGGGGCATATCTGGTCCGGTCCGATTGGCGCGGGTGGTCGCGCGGGCGTCCATCCCGGCGGCACCGCCGCTACGTGGGCAGGTTCGCCCAACGGGTTCGTCCGCGCAAGCTTGCCCGCGGCCTTCCCGACCGTGAAAAAGCTAAAATACCTGCTTTATATTAGCGGCGAATCGTATATCCTCGGTTCAGCGAGGAGCAGGCCAATGGCGTCACCTTCCTTACGAAGCGCAATAGCCTCCCCCGCCTTTTACCCAGTCGTATCGCTTAAACCTCCCCCGTGCTTTCCGCCTTGACCCGGAGAGCGCGCCCATCGATTCACCCTTGAGGAGTCCGCGCGTGGGCAAGCAACTGGACCGAAAGAAGAGCCGCAATTCCCGTCAATACGGAGTCCGTCAACACGGAGATGCTGAAATCATCGAGTTCAAAGGATCGAAATTCCAGAACGATCGTGTCCTCCCGCCCATCAAAGCGCTCAATCCCACCCAGTCGCATTATCTCGCCGCCCTGCGCTCCAGCCCGCAAATTGTCGTCCTCGGCCCCGCCGGCACCGGAAAAACATGGATCGCCGCCACCCACGCCGCCGATCTCTATCGCACCGGCCGCATCGACAAGATCATCCTTACCCGCCCCAATGTCCCCTGCGGCCGTTCGCTCGGCTTTTTCCCGGGTTCGCTGCAGGACAAATTCGCCCCCTGGGCGGTTCCCATCGCCGACGCGATCAAGGAGCGCATCGGCGACGCTGCTTACGAGATCGCGCTCAAACGCGGCGATATCGAAATGGCGCCCTTCGAGGTGATGCGAGGGCGCTCGTGGAAAAACGCCTTTATCCTGCTCGACGAGGCGCAGAACACCACAGTCGCCGAGATCAAGACCTTTCTGACCCGCGTCGGCGAGAATTGCATCAGCGTCGTCAATGGCGACATCCATCAATCCGATATCCAGCAGGCTTCGGGGCTTGGCCGGATGATCGAACTGATCCGCTCGCACGGCCTGCCGGTTCCGGTGATCGAATTCGCGATCGAGGACATCGTGCGCTCCGGCATCTGCGCAATGTGGGTTCGTGCTTTCGAAGGCGAAAGCGCGCGCTGCTGATCGAAAACCGGCGCGCGCCCGGCGCGGCCCTGTCGCCCCCCTGACAGGGCCGCGCCACGTTGTTCCTGGCTCTTGGCCACGGCCTGCTGTTGAAAGTCAATTGGCGCCGGCGCCGCCTTTCCAGAGGCCCCCAACCGGGTCAGGATCGCTTCGCCAAGCCCGGTTGAAGACGGGCGTCTTTCGACGCCCAATGGCTTCGCCATAGCCTTTGGAAGACGGGCGTCTTTCGACGCCCTTTGGGGGCTGTTGATAACGGTCGCTGCCGCCAGTCAAATGCGAAATCGCCAAATGGCTGAATTATAGGTCCCCTCGTCATGCTGGACCTGGGCTCCCAAAATTCCAACACCTTCCCCGACCGGCCGGCGCCCTTGTCTTCCTGCACGGCCACGGCCATATCCCGCGCGCGCAACGCGGCCTATATTCGTGCGAAAGTCCGGGTCTTTCCCCTGCGGCTGCGATGAAAGGACAAGGTCTCGATGAGCCGGCTCGTCTATGTGCTGAATGGCCCCAATCTGAACCTGCTCGGTCAGCGCGAGCCGCACCTTTATGGCGCGCAGACGTTGGCCGACATCCAGCGCGCCTGCGCGGCGCTGGCCGGCGAATTGAAGCTCGATCTGCGCTTCCATCAGAGCAACCGCGAATATGAGCTGATCGACTGGATTCACGAGGCGCGCGGCAAGGCCGGCGGATTGGCGATCAATCCCGCCGCCTTGACCCATACGTCCATCGCGCTGCTCGATGCGCTCAACGCCTTCGAGGGGCCGGTGATCGAAGTCCATATTTCCAACATCCACAAACGCGAGGAATTCCGTCAGAAATCTTTTGTGTCGAAACGCGCCGACGGGGTCATCGCCGGCTGCGGCGCGCAGGGCTATGAACTGGCGTTGCGCCGCCTCGCCAGGCTGATCGACGACAAGGGATGAAGCTCCTGCGGGCGGCCGCGCCGCAACCGAAACTGTTCAAATATCTGTTCGGCCTTCATATCGTCAACGGCTGCGCGGTCGCCGTCGGGGTGTTTGCCACCGCCGTCGCGGTGGGCTGGTTCGCCGGCTTCGAAGCCCGCATGGCGGCGGCGTCGGGCGCGCTTGTCGTCAGCATTGGCGATACGCCGTCGCCGCTCGCCGCCAAGCTGCGCATCCTGCCGCTGGCGCTGGTCTGCGCGGTGCTCGCCTCGCTGGCGACGACGCTGGCGATCGACGATCCGCTCATCGAAAGCGCGGTGATCGTGACGGTTGGCGTCGGCGCCGGCCTGCTGCTCGCCTGGGGGCGCTGGGCGATTCCGCTCAGCGTGCTGGTGATGCTGGCGATGGTCTTCACGCTTGGCGCGCCGCCGGCCGATCTCGACGGACGGCTGAGCTACGAAGTGCTGTTCGCGCTCGGCGGCGCGATTTACATTCCTGTCGCGCTGGCCTTGACGGTCTTGCTCGACGCTTCCGGCCGGCGTCTTACCCTGGCCGAGGTGCTGCGCGAATTCGCCGCCTATCTGCGCTGCGTCGCCGGCTTCTATCAAGAAAATCCCGACCAGACCGCGCTGTATCTGAAACTGCTGGAGCAGCAGGCCTCGCTTTCCGATCATTTGCAGGCGGCGCGAGCCCTGATCGCCGGCGCCGGCGACCGGCCCTCGGCTTTGCGGCTGACCGCCGGGATCGCGGTGCTGCTCGAAGCCTTCGACGGCGTGGTTTCGGCCCATGCCGACCAGGCGCCGCTACGTTTGGCGGGGGCGAAGAACAGCCGTCTCGCCGGGCTGGTCGCGGCGCTGGCGATGCAACTCGCCGCCGAACTCGAACATCTGGCGCTCGACCTGACGATCGGCAAAAAAAATCTCTATTTTCCCGACCATCAGGCGACGCTCGATCTGTTCGCGCGGGAAATCGCCCGGATATCCGCCGATCCCGCCGTCGATCCGCATCTGTTGCGCGCGGCCCGGCTGACCCGCGCGCGCTTCGGCTGGGTGGTGTCGCATCTCACCCGGCTGCCGGCGGTGCTGACGAGGCGCGACAAGGCGCGCAAGGCGCTCGTCGGCGTCGATCTGAACAAATTCGTGACGCCGCTGCGCGTTTCGCTCGCTCCGCTGTTGCGGGAAGTGCGCTGGTCATCGCCGATTTTTCGCCACGCCCTCCGGCTTGGCCTCGCGCTCGGCTGCGGCTATCTGCTGATTCTGTTCGTTCCCGGCCTGCGCCATGGCAACTGGATCCTGCTGACCACGGCGGTGATCATGCGCGCCAGCTACAGCGTCACCCGCCAGCGCCGCAACGAAAGACTGCTGGGCTCGATTCTCGGCTGCGCGATCGCCGGAGCCCTGCTGTGGAGCGGCTCGAACGTCCTGCTCTTCGCGGTCCAGCTCGCCGCAATCGGCATCGCCCACGCCTTCGTGCGCGTCGATTATCGCGTCGCCTCGACGGCGGCGACGGTGATGGCGCTGCTCGGGCTGCATCTCATCGATCCGGTCACCGCCGCGCCGGTTTTCGCACGGTTGATCGACACCGCGATCGGTGTCGCCATCGCCTTTGTGTTCAACCTGATCTTGCCGCAATGGGAGCGGCACGCCGCCCCGGCCTTCGCGCGCGGATTCGTCGCCAATCTCGCGCTTTACGCCGACCACGCCCTGCGTTTCGAGGTTCCCGAACAGGATTACCGGCTGGCGCGGAAAGACCTGATCGAGGCCATGGCGGCGCTCAGCGAATCGGCGGCGCGGATGCGCGGCGAACCGACCGCCGCGCGCGCGCTCCTGCCCGATTACGGCAAACTGATCGCCAGCGCCTATGCGACGGCGGCGCAGATCGTCAACGTGCGCCTGCTGATCCGCAGCCGGCGCGACGAACTCGACGCCCCGGCCTGCGAAAAGCTGCTCGACGAAACGCGGCGCGCGGTTCTCGCCGAACTCGATCTCGCCGCGCCGCCGATCCAGGATTTTGCGCGCGCCGGGGAAACGCCGGCCAAGTCGATAGGCGGCTCCAACGCTTTCGCCGCGCTGCGCCAGCGCTGCGCCGAGGTTTTGCGCGAGACCGGGCAGTTGCGGCGGATCGCATTGGAGAATCTGGCGCTGGCGTGACCGGGACTTTTGTGCTCCGCTCTGGCGCGGGCGCAAGCGCCCGCTATAATCCATCCGCCAACCAAAAAAGGATCGCCTTGCCCGACGATAAAACGCTCCGCATCGTCATCGTCGACCAGAATCCGCTGCGCACCGCGATTTTGCGCGACGGGTTGCGCGAGGGCGGGCCCGTGCAGGTGATCGTCGTCGATACTTTTCTAGATCTCGAACAGCGTCTGCGCGCGCTCGACGCCGATATCGTGTTGATCGATCTTGAAAACCCCAACCGCGACGTGCTGGAGCAGATGATCAGCGCCAGCGGCGCCGAGACGCGTCCGGTCGCCATGTTCGCCGATGCTTCCGACGCCGCCATGATCAACGCGGCCATCGACGCCGGCGTCTCGGCCTATGTGGTGGACGGTTTGAAGAAGGAGCGGGTGAAGAACATCGTCGATCTGACGGTGTCGCGTTTCAACGCTTTCGCGAGGCTGCGCGAGGAACTGGCCGCCGCGCAGTGCCAGCTCGCCGACCGGAAAGCCATCGATCAGGCCAAGGGTCTGGTGATGAAATCAAAAACGATTTCCGAGGAACAGGCCTATGCGATGATGCGCAAGGTCGCGATCAACGAGGGCAAGAGAATCGCCGAAATCGCCCGCTCCATCCTCACGGCGGCGGAGTTTCTGCGATGAACCGGCTGATGCGCATTTCCTACTTGCCGCTCGCCGACGCGGGCCTGCTGTTCGTCGCGAGTGCAAAGGGATTCGACCGCGAGGAGGGGCTGATTTTCGAGCTGCGGCCAGAGGCGTCCTGGGCCAATCTGCGCGACAAGCTGGCGCTCGGCATTTGCGACGCCGCCCATATGCTGGCGCCCGCCGTGGTCGCTTCCGCGTTGGGACTGGAGGGGTTTCACGCGCCGATGATCGGAGCCGTGGCGCTGGGCCTCGACGGCAACGCGCTTTCGCTATCGCCGGGGCTCTCCGCCGATTTGCACGCCAGAATTGACGGCGACGCCGCCGACCCGGCGGCGACGGCGCGGGCGTTCGGCGAAATCGTCGCCGAGCGGGCGGCGCTGAACCTGCCGCCGCTGCGTCTCGCCCATGTGTTTCCCTTCTCCTCCCATCATTATCAGCTGCGGCTCTGGCTGAAGGCGGGAAAGATCGATCCCGGAGCCGTGAGGCTGATGGTCACGCCGCCGCCCTTGATGGAGGCGAGTATGGCCGGAAACTATATCGACGGGTTCTGCGTCGGCGAACCATGGAGCATTCTCGCGCAACAGGCTGGCGTTGCGGAAATCCTCCATCCCTGCCGCGTTCTGGCGCAAAATTGTCCGGAAAAGGTGCTGGCCTTTCCGCGCGACGCCGCGCTGGCCGAGCCGGAACTGCCGCGCGCCGCAGCACGCGCCGTGCGCCGCGCCGCGCTCTGGGGCGAAAGCGCCGAAAATCGCGGCGAATTCTGCGCGATCGTCGCCGAGAACCTGAAGTTCGGCGTCGGCGCGGCCATGGTCTCGCGCGCGCTCGGCTGGAGCGGGCAGGGCGCCTCGTGGCTTCGGCTCGACGCCGAAGCCACGGCGCTCGACGGGTCGCAGGCGCTGTTTGTTTACGCACTGATGGCGGCGGCCGGCCAGACCGGGGCCTCGCGCGAGCAGGCGGCGCTGGCGCGGGAGGCTTTCTGGTCGCCCGGCGGCATGGCTCCGACGCCCTCGCTGCCGATTCTTGCCGCCGCGCCTTTCGATCCGGGGCATTGGCGCGAGACGCTGGCCGCCCTGAACGCAAGGCCTTCCGATTGAATCGCGGCGGCGACAAATTCGGGAACCCGTCCTGAACATTTCAGCCAAAATCCGTCGTTGCCGGGCAGGAAATCCGTCGGTTGCCGAACCGTCCGCGAAAGCCAAGGTTTCCGCTCAGCCGGACCGGCTTGCGCTGAGCATTAGAGCAATGTGCGAAAAAGTGGACGCCGGTTTTTCGCAAAAACATTGCGAAAACAAAGGAATCTGGAGTCGATTGCGATTCGACCGAATCGCAATCGACTTTAGAGGGTAAAAGATCGTGCAGGCAGACCAGATGCGTGAAACAATCCGCACCACCTGTCCCTATTGCGGCGTCGGCTGCGGCGTCAGCGTCGAGGATCCGGGCGGCGCGGCTCGCGTTTCCGGCGATGCGAACCACCCTGCCAATTTCGGCCGCCTCTGCGTCAAGGGCGCGGCGCTGGCGCAGGTGTTGACGCACGAGGAGCGCCTGCTCCATCCGCAGGTCGATGGCGCGCGCGCCGGCTGGGACGAGGCGCTCGATCGCGTCGCCGAAAATTTCAGGAAAACCATCGTCGATCATGGCCCCGGGTCGGTCGCCCTCTATGTCTCCGGCCAATTGCTGACCGAGGATTATTACGTCGCCAACAAGCTGATGAAAGGCTTTGTCGGATCCGCCAATATCGACACCAATTCAAGGCTTTGCATGTCCTCGTCGGTGGCCGGCCACAAGCGCGCCTTCGGCGCCGACACCGTGCCCGGCGTCTATGAGGATTTGGAAGAGGCCCAACTCGTCGTGCTGGTCGGCTCCAATCTCGCCTGGTGCCATCCGATCCTCTATCAGCGTCTCGTGGCGGCGCGCGAAAAGCGCGGCGGCTGGCCGAGAATTGTCAATATCGATCCGCGCCGCACGGCGACAAGCGAGATCGCCGACTTGCAGCTGTCGCTGGCGCCTGGCTCGGATGTCGCTTTGTTCAATGGCCTGTTGCGCGAATTGCAGAAGGCCGGAAAGCGCGACAAGAAATTTGTCGCCGCGCATACGCAAGGCGCGACTGAGGCGCTCGGCGTCGCCAGGAAATGGACGCCAGAAAAAGTCGCCGCCCAGACCGGACTGCCGCTGGCCGAATTGCACCAGTTTTACGATCTGTTCATTCAATATGACAAGACCGTCACCGTCTATTCTCAGGGCGTCAACCAATCCAGTGCGGGGACCGACAAGGTCAACGCCATCGTCAATTGCCATCTGCTGACCGCGCGGATCGGCAAGCCCGGATGCGGTCCGTTTTCCGTCACCGGACAGAACAACGCCATGGGCGGACGCGAAGTCGGCGGCCTCGCCAACATGCTCGCCGCCCATTTGGAGCTTGGGAACCCGGCGCATCGCGCTTTGGTGCGGAAATTCTGGAACGCGCCGCACATGGCGGAAAAACCGGGGTTCAAAGCCGTCGAACTTTTTCAGGCGATCGATGACGGGCGCGTCAAGGCGGTTTGGATCGTCGCCACCAATCCCGTCGATAGCATGCCGGACGCCGATTTCGTCCGCGGCGCCTTGAAAAAATGTCCCTTTGTCGTCGTCTCCGACGTGGCGGCGCATAGCGACACCGGGGCGCTGGCCCAGGTGTTGTTGCCGGCGCAGGCCTGGGGCGAAAAGGACGGAACGGTAACCAATTCGGAGCGCCGCATTTCGCGCCAGCGCGGCTTTCGCGAAAGTCCCGGCGAGGCGCGCGCCGACTGGCGGGCGATCTGCGACGTGGCGAAACGTCTGGGCTTTTCGGAAGGCTTTGCCTTCGACGGACCGGCGGCGATTTTTCGCGAACACGCCGCGCTGTCGGGCCTCGAAAATTATGGCGCGCGCGATTTCGACATTTCCGCTTTCGCCAAAATCAGCGACGCGGAATATCTGGCGCTGGCGTCGTTCCAATGGCCGTGTCCCGCCGGCGTCGCAATCGACGAAAAGCCGAAACGCTTTTTCGCGGACGGCAAATTTTTCACCGACAGCGGCCGCGGCCAATTCGTTGCGACGGATTTTCGCGGAACCGCCGGGCGGACCGACGCCCAAAATCCTTTCCTGCTCAATACGGGTCGCGTGCGCGACCAATGGCGCACGACGATGGGCGCCGGCGGGGCGCAAAACCTGTCGCAGCATATCGCCGAACCCTATGCCGAACTCAATCCGCTCGACGCGGCGCGGTTAGGGATCGAGCCGGCCGGACTGGCGCGGGTGTGGAACGAACGCGGCGCGGTGATTTTGCGCGCGCAAATCACGGAAAGGCAGCGGCGCGGCGGGGTGTTCGCGCCGATCCACTGGAGCGAGCAATTCGCCTCGAAGGCGCGGGTCGGCGCGCTGATCGCGCCCCATGTCGATCCGGTTTCCGGCCAGCCGGAAAGCAAGGCGACGCCGGTTTGCGTCGAGGCGGTCCATCCTGCCTTTTACGCTTTCGTTCTGGCGCGAAAAAAACCGGAAAATCTCGATTGCGATTATTGGGCGCTGGCGCGTATCGAGGGCGGCTGGCGGATTGATCTTGCCGGGCTGAAAGCGCTCCCCGACGCGGATGTTTTCGCGCGCAAAATTTTCGGGCTCGACGCGGCGCCGGAGTGCGATCTGGTTGCGATGCGCGACGACAAGGCCGGGACCTTCCGCTGCGTGGTTACCCGGAAGGACGAAATGCTGGGAGCGATCTTTATCGCGCCCGGGCCGGTGGACGCCGCCCGCGCCTGGCTGTGCGAGCAATTCGCGCGAAGCGAAGCCGACCCGAAGGCTTTGCTGGCCGGGCGCCCGCCGCTCGCCACCCGCGATCCAGGCCGCAAAATCTGCGTTTGCCTCAATGTTGGCGCCTATACGATTCTCGACGCCATCGCCTTGAAAAAGCTGACGAGCGTCGATTCCGTGGGCGCCGCCACCGGCGCGGGAACCGGCTGCGGCTCCTGCAAGCCGGAGATCGAAAGCCTGCTGAAAAACCCCGCACCCGTCTCAAACCAGTGCTGACCTTCAAGAGAAGGGCGCATCGAACTTCGCGATCACAGACAATCCGGCTGGCTGAGGGTCCGGCAGGGGTTTTCTGCCGCCGGCGCAAGCTCAGAGGCCCCGTCGATCACCGCAAAATGGCGCGATCCAGATTGAGCGGCTTGACGAAGAGTTTTGCCGCAGCGGCATCGATCCGCGCGGACGCCAGATCGACGCCTTCCAGCCGCGCGCCGGCCAGATGGGCGCCGCTGAAATCGGCCCCCGAAGCGTCGGCGTGCGAAAAATCGGCGCCGGAAAAATTGGCGTCGTTCAGTCGCGCGAATTCGATATCGACGCGCGAAAAATCGGAATCGGAGAAATTGGCGCCGCGCAGGTCGGTCGAGCGCATGATTGCATGCATGAGGCCCATGGACTGGTTCTTCATATCCGCCGAACCATCCGCCCCGGAGAGGTTGGCGCCGACGAGGCTCGCGCCGGTCAGGTCGCCGGCGATGCGCGCGCCGGAAAGATTGCTGCGATCCATTTTCGCGCGCAGCATCTGGGCGCCGAACAACTGCGCGCCCGAAAGATTCGCCTCGGTGAAATCGGCCTCCAGCGCCCAGGCCTGATCGAGCCGCGCGCCGCGCAGGTTGGTCTCCGCCAGATTGGCGCGATTGAGACGGGCGCCGCGCAGATTGGCGCCGGAGAGATCGAGCCTCGACAGGTCGAGCCCGTTCAAACTTTTGTCGGACAGGTCGAGCGCCTGTCCGGGCGGGCGCCGGGTGATCATGGCCTCGACCTCGGCCCGCGTCATTTCGGCGGAAGTGAAGGCCGGCGAGGCCAGGTTGACGCCGTTCAAGAGAGATTGTGCGCGCAGGGTAGGCGCGAAAGCGATCGCCAGCGCGAGGACGACCGGCGAAATCATTTTTTTCGCAAGCAAAAGCAAATATGCGCCCGTCATTTGCATCTCCGGCGGGAAAGATTATTCCACTCGATCGGACGGCGCCAGTCGCGCCGGCCGGAGCCGATCATCCTGAGAACATTATAAGGGCGCTCCGAGACTTAAAGCGGCAAGGCGGACAAGTCCCGGCAGGGCGCCGCCGGCGACAGGGTCAAGGCGCGCGGGCGCGAGCCAAAAAGCCGGACTTTCAGTTCCGCCATCCGGCCTGCGTCCTTCGGCGTGACGCCAGGGCGGAGGCGGCGAGCGCCCAGCACCACCTCCGGCCAGGGCGGCGCTTGCCAAAAATCAGCAGCAGCAGCGCGACCAGGGCGAGCGCCGAGGGCAGGGTGAAGCCCGCCCAGGCCGCCAGACCGCCCAAAAAGCCGCCGCGCAGGAAACCGAGCGCGATGCCGGTCTGTCTGCTCGACGGTCCCGGCAGGAACTGGCGCAGGGCGACGATATCGGCATAGGCCTGCTCCTTGAGCCATTGCCGGCGCCCGACGAATTCTTCGCGGAAATAGGCGAGATTCGCGACCTGCCTGCCGAAACTGGTCAGTCCGAGTTTCAGCAAAGGCCCGGAAAACTTCGCCCAGGGCTGTCCCCTCCACCGCGGCGGCGCTGCGTTCGTCGCTCATTTTAACGACCCCTTGCCCGGGCAGGATAGGCGCAAGAGCGCGGATGTGAAGTCGGCGCGCTTTGGGCGCAAGGGGCCTTCGCTGGATTTTTTGGAATTTTTCGAAACGGGGATCGGACTACGCTCGTCTTGCGGCAAGCAGGCGCGACGGCTAGTCTGCGCCCGGTCAACCGGCGGATTCGCCTTAAATTGGGAAGGTCGCGATGAAATCTTTGCTGCAATGGAGCCTGGCGCTGGGCCTGATCACAGGGTCTTTGGCTGTGACGGTGGAAGAGGCCAATGCCGTGGTCTGCGCGCGCGGCGTCTATCGCGCCGGCTGCGTGGGACCGCATGGCGCCGTTGGCGTTCGTCGCGCCCCGATTGCCGTCGTTCGCCGTCCGGTGGCGGTGCGCCGCCGGGTCTGGTGAGCGGTCAACGGCGCGCTTGCGATCCGCTCTGCCCGGCTTCCGGCGCAACCCGCGCCGGAAGCCGAAATTTTTGCCTCGGCGCGGTATTAGGTCGCCCATCGGGGGAGCGGGTGATCGCAACCGCGCGACCCCGACGCTTGCCCCATTTGACAGAGCAGGAAAAGGCGCCCCACCTTGCGCAGCTTGAAACAGCATCTGCGAAAGCTTTTTTGCGCCGGGGCGATGATCCTTGCCGTATCTGCGGCCTGCGGCGCCCTGGCCCAGACCGCCGCGCCTCCGGGCCTGAACAGCGAAATCGGCGCGCTTTCCGCCGGCGCCCCGGCGGGCTATGCCGGATCGGCGGCCTGCGTCTCCTGCCATCCCGCCCAGAGCAAGGCCTGGTCGGCGTCGCAACATTCGAAAGCCATGTCGGTCGCGACGCCCGCCACGGTGCGGGGGGATTTTTCCGGGCTGAGCATCGAGAGCGCCGGTTCGCACGGGCGTTTTTTCAGGCGTGACGGCGGGTTTTTCGTCGAGACCGAAGGCGCCGACGGCAGAATCGCGCCTTTCAGGGTCAGCCACACGTTCGGGCTGGAGCCGCTCCAGCAATATCTCGTGACCTTCCCCGACGGGCGCCTGCAGGTCCTGCCCTGGGCCTGGGATACGCGCGCCAGGCAGGATGGCGGCCAACGCTGGTTCCATGTCTATGGCGACCAGAAGATTCCGCCCGGCGACCTCCTGCACTGGACCGGACGTCAGCAGAACTGGAACTATATGTGCGCCGAATGCCATTCGACGGCGCTGCACAAGAATTACGACGCGCGCTCCAACAGCTATCACACGGCCTTTTCCGAAATCAGCGTCGGCTGCGAGAGCTGCCACGGCGCCGGCGCCGGCCATCTCGCCTGGGCGCAGGAACAGGCGAAAGACCCGGCGCGAAAGGCGGAAGGACTCAAGGGCTTCGCCGACGCCATTCCTTCACCTTCGCCCGCCGACTGGACGCCGGACCCGAAAACCGGCAGCCCGGCCAAAGGCGCATCGCGTCCGGCGGGCGACGTGGTCGAAACCTGCGCCCGCTGCCATGCGCGGCGCGGGACGCTCTCGGAAGACTGGAAGCCGGGCCGCGACCTCGCTCAGACCCATATGTCGGCGCTTCTGCTGCGCGGCCTGTTCGAGGCCGACGGCCAGATGCGCGACGAAGTGTTCAACGATCAGGCCTTCAAGCAGAGCCGCATGTATGCGAAAGGCGTGACCTGCGTCGATTGCCACGATCCGCATTCGGGCAAACTCAAAAGCGCCGGCAGTGAAGTCTGCTCGCAATGCCATTTGCCGCAGAAATTCGCCGATTTGAAACATACCGGGCACAAGGCGGGGCCCGGCGGGCCGGATTGCGTGTCCTGCCACATGCCGGCGCGCACCTATATGGTCGTCGACCGCCGCCACGATCATTCCTTCCGCATCCCCCGGCCGGATCTGTCGGAAAAAACCGGCGCCCCCAACGCCTGCAACGATTGCCACGCCGACAAAACCGCGCAATGGGCGGCCGGGGCCATCGAAAAATGGCATGGGCCGCAGCGCAAAGGCCTGCAAACCTATGGCGAGGCGTTCAAACTGGCGCGCGACGGCGACCCCGAGGCGCGCGACCGGTTGATCGCCTTCGCCAGGGATCTGGAGGCGCCCGGCGTCGCCCGCGCCACGGCGGTGCTCGAACTCTCCGCCTTTCCCTCGGCGACGGCGACCGAGGCGGCGCGCGAAAGCCTCAAGGACCCCGATCCGGCCGTTCGGGTCGCCGCCGTGCGCCATCTCGCTGCGCAACCGCCCGAACTGCGGCTGAACTGGCTCGAAGGGCTGATCGCCGATCCGGTTCTGGCGGTGCGTCTGGAGGTTGGCCGGGCTTTGTCGGGCTTGCGGATCGACCAGCTTCCCCCCGCGCAAGGCGCGGCTTTGGCGAAACTCTTCGATGAAAGCGAAAAGACCATGCGGCTCGAAGAGGACCGCCCCGAAGGCCGCGCCAATCTCGCCACATTCTACATGGGCCGGCAGCGCCTCGACGAGGCCGAGGCCGAGCTTCAGGCGGGATTGAAGCTTGACCCGAAAGCCTCGGAACTGGCGGTAAATCTCGCCGATCTTTATCGCGGAACCGGCCGCGACGCGCTGGCGGCGGAGGTCTTGCGGCAATCCATCGCGCTCGCGCCCGAGAATGGCGCGGCGCATCACGCGCTGGGTCTCGCGCTGGTCCGTCAGAAAAATTATCCCGAAGCGCTCGGGCAATTCGCCGAAGCCGCCCGACTTGCCCCGGACGACGCGCGTTTCGCCTATGTCTATGGCGTCGCCCTGAAATCGCTGGGAAAGCGCGAGGAGAGCCGCAAAGTGCTGGGCGAGGCGCTGGCGCGCCATTCCTATGACGCGTCGCTCGTCAATGCGATGCTGGGCGAGGCGCTCGGCGCGGGGGACGTCGACTCGGCGGCGCCGCTGGCGCGGCGGCTGTCGGCGCTGCGGCCGGACGATCCCGAAATCAAGCGGCTCGCCGCCAAATTATCGGGACAATGAGCGCCGGAGGCGCTCGCTTGATGCGGCCTCTGTTCTTGCAACGCGCGCCATGATAGGAAAACCCGTGATTTTTTGAAAGGGGCGGCCATTTGTTGCGCGCGAAAACGGGCCTGACGGTCGCCGGCATGGCGTTGACCCTGATGCTGGCCGCCTGCAGCGGACGGTCTCCGGGCGGCTTGATCCCGGTCAAGGAAACGGTCCCGGGCGCCAGCACGGTCGATGTGCTGGTGGCGACGACGCGCGCCCCTTCGGAACTGCCGGGACAGGTTTTTACCGGCGAACGCGACGACAGGCTGAATTTCGCCGAGATCACGGTCTCGATCCCGCCCGACGCCAATCGCCGGATCGGCGATGTCCAGACCTCGTCCTCGGAGGTCGGCGATCCCTCGAAGGATTTCGTGGCGCTGCGGACCCAACGCGTCGATGAAGCCGATGCGCTGAAAGTGTTGCGCCAGAACCTGCGCCGCGCTCCCAAGAAAGAGGTGCTGGTTTTCGTCCATGGCTTCAATACGCGGTTCGGCGAGGCGGTGTTCCGCATGGCGCAGATCGCGCACGATTCCAATCTGATCGCGGCGCCGCTGCTGTTCACCTGGCCGTCGCGCGGCGATTTGTTCTCCTATACCTATGACCGCGAAAGCGCCAATTTCTCGCGCGACGCGCTGGAGCGGCTGTTGCAGACCCTGCAACGCGACCCCGATGTGGCGGAAATCGACATTCTCGCCCATTCGATGGGCAATTGGGTGGCGCTCGAAGCGCTGCGGCAGATGGCGATCCGCGACAAGCGGCTGGCGCCCAAGATCAAGAACGTCATGCTGGCGGCGCCCGACGTGGACATCTATGTGTTTCGCAAGCAGATCGCCGAAATGGGCTCACCGCGCCCGCCCTTCACCCTGTTTGTGTCGCGCGACGACGAGGCGCTGCGGATCTCGCGCAAGGTCTGGGGCAATGTGCCGCGCATCGGCGCCGTCGATCCGAACGCCGAGCCGTTTCGTTCGCAGTTCCGCGAGCAACAGATCACCGTCATCGACCTGACCGACGTGACCACCGACGACCGTCTCAACCATTCGAAATTCGCCGAAAGCCCGGAAGTCGTCAAACTGATCGGCAGCCGGTTGGCGAACGGCCAGGCTTTCGCCGGCAAGACCGGCATCGGCGAAAAGGTTCTCCAGGTGACGACGGGCGCAGCCTCGACCGTCGGTTCTGCGGCGGGACTCGCCGTTTCGGCGCCGCTCGCGGTCATCGACGGCGACACCCGTCAGAATCTCGGGTCGCAGTTCGAACATCTCGGCGACAACCTCGGCGAAACGGTTCGCAACGTGACGCATTACTGAAATTTCTGGCGGTGGGGCAATTGTCCGGGTTGACCGTCGCCTGCGCATTTCCGGTTTCGACAGGCTCGCGTTTTAACCGGGACGGATTTGCCGCGGCAGGCTTCGGGTCAAGCCGGCATCCCCGCGCCGGTCCCGCATGATCCGGCGTCTCCGCCCTCGTCGTGCGTAGTTTCCGATGCTCCCGTTATGGTGGAAACGGCGGCAAGGGTTTCGCCTGCGGACCCTTGTCGAGGAGCGATTTCATGCCACAGGCGCGGACAGATTTGCGATTTCCCTCAGGCTTGGCGGCGAAGCCGGCCGTCGCCGGCCCAACGATCGCTTCCGAGCCGCCGCGCGCCGCCTATCTCGCCGCCTGGGGCCTCTGTCTGGCGTTCTATTTCCTGCAATATGCGCTGCGCTCGGCGCCCGGCGTGATGATTCCCGAACTCACCGGCGCCTTCAACCTGACGACGCTTGGAATCAGTGCCCTGTTAGGGCTTTACTACTATACCTATGCCGGGTTCGCCATCGTCGCAGGCGCTTCGCTCGACCGATTCGGCGCCAATTATCCGATTGTCATCGGCGTTCTCGCCACGGCCGCCGGCAGCGCGCTGTTTGGCCTCGGCTCGATCGGCGCGGCGGAAAGCGGTCGACTGTTGCAGGGCGCCGGCTCGGCTTTCGCCTTTACCGGCGCGGTCTATCTCGCCGTGCATGGATTTCCGGCGAAATGGCTCGCCACCGCCGTCGGCTTCACCCAACTGGCCGGAATGCTCGGCGGCTTCGCCGGACAATTCGCGGTCGGCCCACTGGTGCAGGGCGTGATCGGCTGGCAGGAATTCTGGATCTATTCCGGCGCCGCGCTCGCGGTGCTGGCGCTGTTGCTATTGGTGATGACGCCCAGGCAGCATGAGCCGGCCAAGGGCCCGCTGCGATCGATGTTCGCCCCTTACAAAATCGTCCTGACCAATCCCCAGTCCTATCTTTGCGGCATTATCGGCGGCCTGTTGTTCATGCCCACAACCATTGGCGACATGATCTGGGGCGTGCCGCATCTCAAACTTGAAGCTGGCGTCACAGCGGCGGAGGCCATCATGCGATCCTCGATGACGCCGCTTGGCTGGGTGATCGGCGCGCCGTTGCTCGGCTACCTCGCCGACCGAATCGGCTTGCGCAAGCCCGTGCTTATCGCCGGCATGCTCATCATGCTCGTTTCCGGCGGCGCCATCGCCTATCTCGATGAGTATATACCTCCGTATATAGGCGGCCTCTTGTTCGGCATTGGCTCGGGCGCCGCGATGATTCCCTATGCGATGATAAAGGAAGCCAATCCCGACAAGGTCAAGGGCAGCGCCACCGGGGCCATGAACTTTCTGGTGTTCAGTTTCAGCGCCCTGTTCGCTCCTTTGTTCGGTCTGACCCTGATGCGACTATCTGATGGCGCCCCAATAAGCTTGACCAATTTCCGTAAAGCCGACATGATCTGGGCAGTGGCGGTTGCGATCTCCCTCGTGCTGACGTTTTTTCTGCGCGAGACGGGAACCAGGCGCCATCCACCGGTTGCAGCATCGCTACCCGGGGAATAAAAGCTGGGGAGCAAGTGCGCCTATGACCGCCAGGCAATCGGATTTCACGCCCGTTGTCGACCTGTTGCAGCAAAAGGGCGCCGGTCCGGTCCGCGACAAGCGGCCCGTTTATGCCGATCATTTGCCGCCCTGCAACAACGCCTGCCCGGCGGGAGAAAACATCCAGGCCTGGCTCGATCTGGCCCAGGCCGGAAATTATCGTGAAGCCTGGCGGACCATCGTCCGGGACAATCCTTTCCCCGCCGTTCATGGGCGTGTCTGCTATCACCCCTGCGAAACCGGCTGCAACCGCTCCATGCTCGACAGCGCGGTCAGCATTCACGCCGTCGAGCGCTTTCTCGGCGACATGGCGACCGAACAGGGATGGACGCCGGACCCGCCCGCAGCCTCCACCGGCAAGCGCGTGCTCATCGTCGGCGGCGGACCGAGCGGCCTGTCGGCGGCCTATCACCTGACCCGTCTGGGCCATGCGGTGGAAGTGCGCGAGGCCGGCCCGCTGCCGGGCGGCATGCTTCATTTCGGCATTCCGGCCTATCGCCTGCCGCGCGCCGAACTGATGAAGGAAATCGCCCGCATCGAAGCCATGGGCGTCAAGATTGTGCTCAACCACAAGGTCGAGGACATCGTCGCCGAGCAGGTCGCGGGCGGCTTCGACGCCGTATTCGTCGCCATCGGCACGCAGATCGGCAAAAAAATCGACATTCCGGCGCGCGACGCGACCAAGGTCATCGACGCGATCAGCCTGCTGCGCGATATCGAAACCGGCGAGGCGCCGCGCCTCGGCCGCCGGGTCATCGTCTACGGCGGCGGCAATACCGCGATGGACGCCGCCCGCATGGCGCGCCGGCTCGGCGCCGAGGAGACGCTGATCGTCTACCGCCGCGACCGCGCGCACATGCCTGCCCAGGAGTTCGAGGCCGACGAAGCCTTGTCGGAGGGCGTCAAGATCAAATGGCTCTCGACCATCAAGGATATTGGCGAAGGCTCGCTCACGGTCGAAACCATGCGGCTCGACGACAAAGGCCGCGCGCAGCCGACCGGCGAATTCGAAACGCTTTCGGCGGACTCGGTGGTGCTGGCGCTTGGCCAGAACAGCGATTGCGGGTTCCTGCGCAACGCCGCCGGCATCACCTTCAACGCCGACGACCTGATCGTCGTCGACGCCAACATGATGACCGGCCGTCCCGGCGTTTTCGCCGGCGGCGACCTTGCGCCGGGCCAGCACAGCGTCACCACCGCCGTCGGCCACGGCAAGAAGGCCGCCCGCGCCATCGACTCCTATTTGCGCGGCGCGCCGGTGAAAAGTCCGGCCAAACATCCGGTCGTGACCTTCGACCAGCTCAATCTGCCGATCTTTCTCGACGCGCCGGTCTCGGTGCAAAGCGAATTGCCGCTGGAGGAGCGGCTGGCCGACGGTTTTGCCGAAACCATGGCGGGGCTGAGCGAGGCGGAGGCGCGCTATGATGCGCAGCGCTGCCTTTCCTGCGGCAATTGCTTCGAATGCGACCAATGCTACGCCTCCTGCCCGGAACAGGCGATCGTAAAGCTCGGGCCGGGCCGCCGCTATCTTTTCGACTACGCGCTTTGCACCGGCTGCGCCGTCTGTTTCGAGCAATGCCCCTGTCACGCAATCGAGTTGGCTCCGGAACCCGCGAGAGCCGCAACGGAGACTTCCGCATGACCGGCGCCGTTCACAGCAAGACCACCACGATCGATGGCAACACCGCCGCCGCCCATGTCGCCTATCGCGTCAACGAAGTCTGCGCGATCTATCCGATCACGCCCTCTTCGACGATGGCCGAACTCGCCGACGAATGGGCTTCGAAAAACATCCGCAACATTTTCGGCGGCGTGACGGTGGTGCAGGAAATGCAGAGCGAGGGCGGCGCCGCCGGCGCAGTGCATGGCGCGCTGCAATCGGGCGCGCTGACGACGACGTTCAGTTCGTCGCAGGGCCTTTTGCTCATGCTGCCCAACCTGTTCAAGATCGCCGGAGAGTTGACGTCGGCGGTGTTCCATGTCGCCGCGCGTTCGATCGCCACCCAGGCGCTGTCGATCTTCGGCGACCATTCCGACGTCATGGCGATCCGCGCCTGCGGCGTCGCCATGCTCTCTTCGGCTTCGGTGCAGGAGGCGCACGATCTCGCCCTGATCGCGCAGATGGCGACGCTCGAGAGCCGCATTCCGTTCGTGCATTTCTTCGACGGATTCCGCACCTCGCATGAGGTGAACAAGCTCACGCTTTTGTCCGACGACGAGATCAGGTCGATGATCCGCGACGATCTCGTGCGCGCCCATCGCGACCGCGCGCTGACGCCCGAGCGGCCGTTCATCCGAGGCACCGCGCATAATCCGGATACGTTCTTCCAGGCGCGCGAGGCCTCCAATCCGTTTTACGCCCACACGCCGGGGATCGTCGAAAAGGCGATGGACGATTTCGCCAAGCTCACCGGGCGGGCCTATCGGCTGTTCGAATATGACGGCGCGGCCGACGCCGACCGCGTCATCGTGCTGATCGGCTCGGCGGCCGAGACGGCGCGCGACACCGCCGCCTTCCTCAATAGCGCCGATCCGCAGGGCGCCAAGCTCGGCGTGCTGCAGGTGCGGTTGTACCGGCCGTTTTCGGTTGTGCATTTTCTGGCGGCTTTGCCTGCGAGCGTCACCTCGATCGCCGTGCTCGACCGCTGCAAGGAATCGGGCGCGACCGGCGAACCGCTCTATCTCGACATCCTGTCGACGCTGGCCCAGGCTTACGCCGGCGGCGAGATCAAAAAAATGCCCCGCGTCATCGGCGGACGCTACGGCCTGTCGTCGAAGGATTTCACGCCCGCCATGGTCAAGGCGGTGTTTGACGAACTGACCAGGCCGGCGCCGCGCAACGGCTTCACCATCGGCGTCAACGACGATGTGTCGGGCACGAGCCTGAGCTTCGATCCGGATTTCATGATCGAGGACGGGGACGTCTTCAGTGCGGTGTTCTACGGTCTGGGAGCGGATGGAACGGTCGGCGCCAACAAGAGCACCGTCAAGATTCTGGCGGAAGACCCGGATCGCTACGCGCAGGGCTATTTCGTTTACGATTCGCATAAGTCCGGCGCCCAGACCGTGTCGCATCTGCGATTTGGACCGCGCCCGATCCGCTCGCCCTATCTGATCGCGGCGGCGCGTTTTGTCGCCTGTCACCAGTTCGACTTTCTCGACAAGACCGACGTTCTGAAAGTGGCGGCGCCCGGCGCGGTTTTCCTGCTCAACTGCCCCCACGACGCCGACGTGGCGTGGGACCGCCTGCCACGCCTCGTGCAGCAGCAGATCATCGACAAGGGCTTGCGGTTTTTCGTCATCGACGCGTCGAAAGTCGCGCGCGACACCGGCCTCGGCGCACGCATCAATACGGTTCTGCAAACCTGCTTTTTCGCGATTTCCGGAGTCCTGCCGCGAGACGAAGCGATCCAGCGTATCAAGCACATGATCGAGAAGTCCTATGGCGCCAAGGGCGCCAGAGTGGTTGAACAAAATTTCATCGCCGTCGATCAGACGCTGGCTCAGCTTCACGAAGTTCCTATCCCGAAAACCGCCACCAGCCTGCTCGAACGTCCACCGATCGTTTCGCGGCTGGCGCCGGACTTCGTGC
>NZ_CAIUXT010000156.1 GCF_903903185.1 uncultured Rhodoblastus sp. | reverse complement strand
TATCGTCGAGCGAGCCATCAGGCCCCAGGCAATTACCAGAAAGAATTCACTTTTCGCCGGTTCCGCCGGCGGAGGCCAGACATGGGCGGCGATCGCCACCATGCTTCAAACGTGCAAGATGAACGGCGTCGATCCCAACGCATGGGCCAAACAGACCCTGGAGCGAATCGCCAACCGATGGCCCAACAAGGAAATCGAGGCGCTGATGCCGTGGAATTTCAAGCCAGACGAGTGAACGGCGCCGGATGAACGCTTACGTCCGATGCGCGAGATAATAGTCATAGATTTTTGCGGCGTCTTTTTCGACGACGCTTTCGGTGAGGATTGTGTCAGGAGCATTGAGGGCGATTTTCTTGAGAAATTTGGGCGCGCCGTCGTCAGCGGCGACAATCTGCCAGAATGCGGAATCGAGAGCGGTGTTAACGATAATGCCGTGCTTGATAGGACGTCGTTCGGCTTCCTCGACTAATTTCCAGAAATTTACTCGCTCTTCGAGGGTTGCGGAGATGTTGCCGAATGACGAGCGGTTCTCGACGGCGCCTTCGCGATCGATATAAAGAGCGGCAGATGCGGCATAGCCGGCGTCGTCCGGCTTCGCGAGAAAATTCGAAAGGCCATCGCCAGCTTCGGCTCTGTCGCGCTGTTCAAGTTTAACTTGAGCTTGAGCTTTAGCTTCGTTGGCGACGACTTCGAGCGCTTGATCGCGCTCGATATAGAGTTGGTGGCTTGCCGCCGACGTCCACGAACCGGCCGCCTTGTTGGCGGCGCGTCCGGCGAGGCGGTCGGTGAATGCCGACCCACGCGACACAGGCGTCAGTTGAAAATGGAATGAGGTCATTCCGTCTGCGGATTTCGCACGGATGCTTGTTTTCGGGCGCCCGAAAAGCGAGGCGCCGAATCTGGCGCCGGCTGAAAAGGCCGGTCCGGCGCCGCCAGAGGGGCCGCGAGAGGTCCGGATCTGGTTGGCGGCGGCGATCATTCGGGCGCGCTGCTTCGACAGCTTCGCCTGTAAGGCGTGAGCTTTGCGGGCGAGCGCTTCAGCTTTGCGCGGAAGGGTGTCTGACGCCTGGCTGGACATTGGCTTATGATAGCATATGATGGGTTGTGGTCAGCAAGTAAAAAATGAATAAAAATACCACAGCGCCGCAATTTGCGGCGCGCGACCCAGGATGGGGGCGCGTGGCCCGGCCGACAGGCCGGAAAAGCCCTCCGCTCAGGAGCCCTGCGGCGAAGCCGTCTAGCAAACTCGGTGCAAGCTTAAGCTGCACCATGTTTGCGGTATCGGGCCTTCAAACCGATTTGCCACCTGACGACCTCGCTAGAGAGCAAATCGCCATAACCTACGTATGACGCAATATGCGTGTAAAGCGTTGATATTGTTGAAGATTTTGCCATATTGGCCCAAAATCGCTAAACCATTGAAAACATGGCACTTTCCAGGTCGCGGCTTGAGCGCCTGGCGGCGGGTTTTCACGGCTTCTCGACTGGGTTTAGGGGTGTTTTCAACGGCACTGGGGCGGTATCGCCCGGCCGGTCTTGAGGTCTGGGATTGGGCTTAACAAATAAAAAGTGGTGGCTTAGACTTCACCTGTTCTTGATGAGGCTTTGGGCTGGTTTTGATTACGGGCTATTGGTTGTAAGAAAGACTCGTCTGGCGGATCGCTGATGTAAATAAATTGAGCGAGTGTCGTATATGTTTTAGATAGACGCAAAAATGAAGGCGATTGGCATGATGGCGTTATCTGGCCAACAGCACGCAGAAAATGAAACGGATAAGAGTACAAAAATAAAACCCGCTATTTAGCCGATTTTTGATAGGGCCGTCTGGCTTATGGCTCGATTTGGTAATTTTGTGAATTCTTTATAATACTATAATCGACTTCTTATCAAAAAAGAATTTTATGGGCGATGATGAGCCGATGCGGAATGAGCGGGAAATGGGGGGGAATTTAAGGATTTTCGACTTTTAACATAAATATTTTTTTATGGTGTTTTTGCCGATGACGTCGAAATAGCGAAAAAACGCGGTTTTTGTATCATTTATATAAAATGATTTCTGAAAAGCGAAAAACCGCGGGGATCGACGGCGCGGATGGTGGTGGCGAACTCACAAAATTTGGCGTCGGCGTTGCGATGACAGCGCAGGGTCCAGTCGCCGTAGTTGGCGGAGCTTTCCTGGGGATCCGCGCCGATGGGCGGCAATTTCACGGGCGCCGGCGGCGTCTTGCCAGGGGTTTCCGTGCCGACCGGCATGGGCTCGGGTGCCTGCGCGAACGCCGGGAGGATCGAGATCCCGGAGAGGAGGGAAAGGATGATGATGCGTTTGACCATGACTGGATATGGGCCTCTTTTTTTCGCCGCATCGAAGGACGGGCTGTCGCTATGATTTTGCTCGGTTGATCGCCGAAGTCAAGCTGAATAGCTTAGATCAATTACGATGAGCAGGCGTTGTTTCAGGCAAAGAATTTTGCCGGCGAGGTCATTTTGTGAGGCGGTTGATTTTTTTTGATGATTTCAGATGATGTCAATTTGACGAAAGGGGGGTGGAACGCCTCGCCGCCGATTTTCCTCTTGTGAGGAAAATCGGCGGCTCGGTTGTGTGTTCATATTAAAAGTTGACGAGCTTCCATCCTTTTTTGATCAACATGTTTCGTATTGTGGAAAATTGATCGGAATTCCATCCTTTTCGATTACGAAAAAGACCATAGCGCCAGTTTCCGGGTTCATCTCCTTTATTCCGAACGCCGTAGACACACGCCAGATTGACGGCTTCTGGATCGGTCAGGGCGGGGTCGTTCCTGAAGGTTTTCTGGGCGATGGAATTGACTGTGGAGTCGGGTTCGATTTCATAGCGGCTGTGAACAACGAGAAGCTCAGTGTTCATAAGGGCAAAAAGTGTGAAGATCTCAGGTGAAGGGTCTGCGTTGAGCAAATCGTTTGGTACGACAGAATGATAAAGGTGGGTTGCGTGGCGTGACCTCGTCATCAAGACGTTCATTTTTTTCATAGAGCCGGAGGACATGTCAGATGTCGGCTGCCGCGGTTTCGCGATCTTTTTTGTTTTAGGGTCGATGCCATGGCCAAAGGATACCCAGGCTTCGTCACGTTCTTGACCCTGAACCTCGGCCGCGGTGTAGACGACAAAAGGTTCTTTTTCGACAGGGGATAAAATTTCTTCCGTGAGGTTCATTATCTTGAGACGTTTTTTGATGCAGGTTTCGACGGTACGAGCTTGGCTGTAGGTCCAGCCGATGACCATACGGGATCTTAATATCCCGAGGGATTTGGATTTGATTGAGGATTCAACCAGCCTTGCGGCGAGAACCTCGGCTTCGAGGATATTTTTGGTTGAGTGTTGAGTTGTCTGGACCGCCGCCGTGGGAACGAAAGTTACACAAAGTCCATCTTTGGGATTTCGCCTTGGAGAGGGGACCACCTTCAGGAGGCCGTCGTATATTAAGGTGTTGGAAAACGTAAGGAGTTCAGGGTGAATGGAGCGATAGTGATATGTCAGCCGATATTGTGAGAAATTGGGATTTTTCAAAGCGAGGTCGATGAGGCTGGTATCGTCCTTATCTAATTTGGGGGCGGAGGGCGACGGTGGCGACTGGTCGGGATCACCGATGATGATGATCTGTTTCGCCTGCCAGGCGAAGGAGAATATCTCGGCGGTCGTGACACGGGAGGACTCATCGATGATCAGGATATCAAATGGATCAGTGACGCGACCCTTGCCGATGACAAATTCGGTATAGTTATATTCTGTTTCGCCCATGAGGCGGCGAAGCGCGTCGAGCGCGGCTTCGACTTTTGAGGCGACCACAATCTTGATCTTGGGAAATTGATGGTGACAGTTCGTGACGATGGAAGCGATCGTTTGAGTTTTACCACAGCCGGGAGGACCGATCAGCACGAGGTTTTCACCAGCAAGGGCGGCGAGGACCACTTTTTCCTGATCTGGATTGGTTTTAATACTGGAAATGAGACGTGAGTGGAATGCACGAGGCGTTGGCGCTATGTTCTTGACGCCAGCGAGCAGCGCCGCGGTGGGAGATTCAAGAATAGCGGGATTGCGATTGGGATCGATGGTGCGCGCCAGTTGGGCATTTTCGTTTAGGAAAATTCCGACGTGAACGTCCTGGACGATCACAGGACGAATTGTTGGGTCGTCGGTTCGAAAGGCTTTGAGGAGCGGAACCGATGGGTCGATTTCGGCCTTGATGTTATGATTTTTAAACCATGAGATTAATGAACGGTTGATGTCAGGCGGTTCACAGAGACGAAGGATCGATTTTCCGAAGTCAGGATCATCCTTGTCGGTGATGGTGTCAATGACGACATCCGCTAGGAATAACGGAGATTGGCGAGGAAGCGGAAAGTGTCGGAATTTTGCCGTCTGGCTGAGTTGGTCGAACCATTTTACGGTGCCGATGGCGACTTGGAGCCGGGCCATTCGTAACTGGACCGGGATTCTGGCAGGTTTTTGCTTTTCGGTAAGAATCCGCCAGACCCATGTGGTTTTTTCATCAAGAATCATTTGTGTCCCGATGAGAGGAAATCGTTCGGGCGATTTTCGAAAATCGAGTCGGGGATCGTCGAGGACGGGTTTGTCGATCGAACGAGA
Organism: uncultured Rhodoblastus sp.; assembly: GCF_903903185.1. Taxonomy (GTDB): domain Bacteria; phylum Pseudomonadota; class Alphaproteobacteria; order Rhizobiales; family Beijerinckiaceae; genus Rhodoblastus. Next base: position 375 of record NZ_CAIUXT010000156.1, on the reverse strand, counting down.
TAGACCGGAGAGGAGGGCGCCTAGATCTTTTGTCATGGACAGATATTATGATGTATTGTCAAAAATGGCAACCGCCCATGAATCAGAAGGAATTTGAGGTGAGTGAAGAATGGGCCTTACCATGTGTGCTCGAAGCAGCGTCATACTGCCGGGAGTCTGGCGATCGAGGTGATCGTCACTTACCCATTCCATCCAAGACACAGCCAGCGGGTTCAGGTCGCAGGCGTAAAACGGCATCCCGAGGCGACATCCCTATCGATGCTCGACGGCGCCGTCGCCGCCGTGGTCGCGGGGCCGGTTTCGATGCATCCTGCGGAATGGGTTTGCCCGCTGCTCGGCGTTGCGCCCGACGCGTTCAATCACGACACCAAAACC
>NZ_CAIUXT010000155.1 GCF_903903185.1 uncultured Rhodoblastus sp. | reverse complement strand
CTCACCCGTCTGCCGCTCCCCATTGCTGGATCGCTCGACTTGCATGTGTTAGGCCTGCCGCCAGCGTTCGTTCTGAGCCAGGATCAAACTCTCAAGTTGTATGAGATTTTGTCCCGACTAGTCACTGTCATAAAACCTGCACCCAAATATCGGACTTAACCAATATCAAACCAATCGCTTGGCGGATGCAGTTGTCGACGAGTCCCAAGCACACCTGACCTCAAACCTTCACAGGTCGAAATCACGATGAACTTAGAAATACGTGACCGTCGGTATGTTTCTCATGATGATCCAACAGGCCTTCACAAGCCTGAAGATCCGCAAGGACATCCGCCGTCCACGTTTCTCTTTCTTCCGATGAAATTGTCAAACAGCAAGACACACCAGATTACAGCCTCAACGCCAAAACGCAAAGACCAAAATCCGCGACAACGCAGCCCCCTGGCTCCCTAGCCAGCAGAACCCTCAAGGCTCAAATGGAGACGCGTCAGCGCACGCCGCTCAATCCGCGGCGACGCCGTCGATGTCCGGCTTATAGGTCCCCCAATGCGAAAACGTCAAGCGGGATTTTCGAAAAAAATGGCCAAGCTCATGCTTAGAGCGGCGGCGCAGGACGGGAAGATCGGGATAAGGTCATTATTTTTCAATATGTTAATGAATTCCTCGCGGCTTTGGCCGCCGGTCCCGATTCACCCGCCTGTCAAGCTTTTGCCGCCCCGCCGCCGCCGGCGATGTTCGGCGGAAACGGCGTCAGTCTGAAAATTTCCGCTGAATTTCGTCGGCGATTTCGCAGAAAAGGGCGGTCCAATCGTCGTCCTCACCGCAACGAAACAGCCGCATGGTGGGATACCACGGCGAATCCCCGCGCCCGGTCAGCCAGCGCCATTCGGCGACATGACGCAACGCCAGCCACACCGGACGCCCCAGCGCGCCGGCCAGATGGGCGATGGACGTGTCGCAGGTGACGATCAGGTCGAGGCCGTTCATCAGCGCCGCTGTATCTACGAAGGCGTCTGGCCCAACGTCCAGAAGCTCGTCGAAACGGCGCAGCCGGGCGGCCAGCGCCGCCGGCAGTTCGTCGGCCTCCACGCCTTTTTGCAGGCTGAACAGGTTGACGCCCTCCAGTCCCGCCAGCGGCATCATCGCGTCTGGGGGAATGGATCGTCGCGGATCGACGCGGAAATCGATGTTGCCGCGCCAGCACAGGCCGATTTTGGGACCGGGAGCGGCAATCCGGCGCCGCCAAAGCGCAACCCGCTGCTGTTCGGCCCGCAAATAGGGGATGGGCGCAGGAATCGCGTCGACTCGCGTCGAACAGGCGCGCGGAAGACTGCTGAGGGCGAGCACGGCGTCGAAATCGCCGGCCAAGTCGGACTCGTCGCGCCAGGCGACACGCGCGCCAGACGAGGCGAGAAGCCGGCGCAATCTGGCCGGGCCGGCGAAGGCGACTTCGGCGCCCGCCCGCGCCAGCAGCGCCACATAGCGATAGAACTGGATAGCGTCGCCCAGCCCGTGATCGTGAACGACGAGAATTTTGCGGCCAGCGATCGAGGCGGGGTCGGCAAGGTCGAACCGCGCCGGGGAGGCGGGCGCGGGCCTTTGCCCTTCCGCCCAGCGATGTTCATAGCCTTCCCATCCTTGCGCGAAATCGCCTAGCAAGAGCTGGAGGCAGCCTTTGTTGCTTCGGGCTTCCGGCAAGTCCGGCGCGAGGCGCAAAGCCTCGTCGAAAGCCTCCATGGCTTCGCCAAACCGCCCCATTTCCTTGGCGACAATGCCAAGACCGCAAAAAGCCAGCGGATAATTTTTGCGCAGGACGATGGCGCGAAGATAGGCCTGCCTCGCCTCGCCATAAAGGCCGAGCCGCATCAGCGCATTGCCGAGATTGAGCTCCGCCTGCGGCAGGTCGGGCCGGATTTGCAGGGCGTCGCGACAGCATTGCGCCGCCTCCGCCAGCCGCCCCAAAGCGTAGAGCGCGGCGCCGCGATTGCAAAAGGCTCCGGCGTCCTTCGGCTGCAAGGCGCAGGCGCTTTCAAAACAGGCCAGGGCCGCCCCCGCATCGCCCTGCGCCAGCAACAGACCGCCGCGATTGAACCAGGCGACGGCATAGTCGGGATTGAAATGCAAAGCGCGCTCGTAAAAGGCCAGCGCGCCGGCGGCATGGCCCCGGCTCTGCAAAATATAGCCGCCCGAACAGAGCGCCTCGGGAAAATCGGGCCGCGCGCGCAGAGCGGCGTCGAAACAGCCGATCGCCGCATCGAGCCGCCCCGCCGCCTGCTCCTCCAGACCGCGCCGGTAGAGCGCCTCGGCCTCGCCTGGCGCTGCGCTCACGAACCGCCCAGCCGCAAATTCTGGATGCTCATCAGCAGACCGGCGCTGAAGGTCGTGGTCGAACGGGCGGAAATGAGCAGCGGGCTGACCAGATTCGACGCCGCCGAGCCGGAAGTAAGGCTGGAGCCGTTGTTGAGATCATATTGCGCGGCAAAGCGCTCCAGAAAATTCAGGACCTTGGCCGGCTTCTGAAAATCGGAATAGGTCAGCAAATGGTCGAACTGCCTCGCCTGCCTGTCGATGTTCTCCATCGATGTATAGGAGGAAATGCCGAGCGTCGTCTGCGCCACGCTCAAAAGGTTCTTGTCGGCGAGGATGCGGGTAGGCCGCCGTGCGGGCGCCATTGCGCTGGTCGATCTTGGCTGCGAGGGTTTCCGCGAAAGCCGTGGCGATCGCGCTCGGTCGCTGCGGCGCGGCTTCCGGAATCGCCGGTTGGGGATTCGCGGGCAGCGCAATCGCCGCTTGCGGCGGCGCAACCGGCTCCGGCGCGGGCGCCGGCGCAGCGGGCTGCGGCGCGGCGAGATCGAGCGCTTCCTGCAAGATAGCGCAGATTTCTTCGATCGAACGATCGAGCGCCACGAGGGCGCGATATTCCGGAACCTGAAGCAGACGCTGACGCATGTCTTCGCGCAGGGCGCGCATCGCATTCAAAATATCGTGGGGCATCGGCGTCAAATCTCCTGCTGAGGCCGACGATCTTCCGCCCTGCGGCTGGCGCGAAGCTGGATTGGCCAGCGGCACGGGGCGCAAGCTTCGCAAAAGGCTAAAGGCGTTCAATTTCATTCCGACGGATGGCGGCTCGCCCGCTCTGGCGGACGGGCGCTCCCCTCCCCGGCGGTCGAGAAAACAACGGGAGCCGGGACCAATGATCGTTGATCGCCCTCGCGCCGCTTCTTGGCCCTGCGACGCCGACCCACTTGCCGATCCTTTGGACAATGGCGTCGCCGCTTCCGACAGTCCCGCCATTTTGCGCCTGAAAATGCTGGAAATGAAGATCCGGATCGCCGGCCCCCTCCCCGACGCCGCCCGGCGCTCGGGGGAGGACCTGATCGGCGCGCTCAAACGCGCCATTGCCGAAAAACCCGCGATCAGCTTCGCCGATGTCGTCGCCAAGCTGAAAACCTGCGACGAACTGGCGGAGATCATCCGCGCGGTTTCGCCCCTGTCGGCGAGGAAGGCGATTTCCAGCCGGTCGCCGGCGCTTTTCATCCGCACCGCCAGTCCGCCCAGATCTTTCGGCGCCAGGGTGATTTCGAGATCGCGGCGCGGCGCCGCCGCCAGCGGCGGGGCGCCGGCGTTTTCCGCCGCGACGGCAGGTTTTTGGACGGCGGGCGCGGCGCTGTCGGACTCTTTTTCCGCATGGAAGGCGGCTTCGCCGGGGAGCGCGAAGCCTAAGGAAGTGGGCGGCTGCGGGTTGGGGCTCGCCGCCGGCGCCTCGGGGACCGCGGCCTCGGTCGTCTCGGCCCGCGCTTCGGGCGCCGAAATCCTGCCGGAGCGCGCCGCCTCCAGCGCGGCGCGATCGCTCGCCGCTATCTGGCTCAGGCCGGGACGGAAAGTGGGACCGCCCGGTTGCAGCCAGGTCTGCTGCGCCACGACATGAACGCGAAAAGCCGCCGCCGAATCGGGCGCGGCAAACGCAATTTCAGACTCCGCAGGCGCTGTTTGCGCGCCGACCGAAAGGATCGCGCGGCGGGAAAGGCGGCGGCGTCGCCGGCCGCCACTCGTTCCTGAATGTCCTGCAATCGGCGAACCATCCGCTCGGGTTCGTCGGGCGGCGCGAACGCTGGCGCCGGCGGGAGGGGAGGCTGAGCAGCCCCCGCGGCGACTTTTTCAGTTTTCCCGGCCGGATTTTCCGCCGCCGCCTCGCTTTTGTTCGCCGCCAATTGCGATGGCGTTTCCGGCGTTTCCGCTGGACGGGCTTGCTGTTGAGCCGGGTCGCGCTCTTGCCCGGCGGGCGCCGGCGGTCTCTCGGCGCCGATGTGCCGGCGCAAGACCGTGGGGGCTTGTTCCGCCGGCGCCTGCGCGGTCTCCGGATCCGGAGTCGCTCGCCCGCTCAACATCGGCCGGACAAAAAACCAGGCGAACCCCCCGGCGCCGAGCAGCGCCAGCGCGCTGGCCCCGATCACCAGAGTTCGGCTGTTCAGGGCCAATCCCGTCACGCTGGCGTTCATGGCGTCGTAAAGACCCATTTTGCTTCTCCCGAACGAAGTCCCTGTCGCCTTTGTGCCCGCGCTGGCTTGCGCGAAGCTGGCAAAAGGCGCCGGACGCGGGCTTAACCGCGCGCTCACGTTTTGAATTTAAGGTCCGAAGCACGACCGCGTCCCCCCGGAGCGCGGCGACGAAACAGGCGTCCGAGCCGCATAAGGAGATGAGGTGGATGCGTTTGGTCCTTGTGGCGGCCGACCCAGCCCTGAACCGCTCCCTGGCCTCGCTGTTGGAGGCGCGAGGCCATGAAGTCGCCGGTTTCCAAAGCTGGACCGTGGCGCGCCGGCAGATGGAAACGCAAAGCCACGCCAACGGGCTGATTGTCGTCGAGGCCGGAAGCGACACGCCGGGACCGGAAATCTGCTGGGAGGCGCGGCTGTTGGCGAGCGACGAGCAGCCGGTCTACATCTGCCTGATTTCGCGCCCGCTTTCCTCCAGGGACTTCATCGAGGCGCTCGACTGCGGGGCCGACGACGTGCTGCAATTGCCGCTGTCTTCCGACGAGCTCTACGCGCGCCTGCGCGCCGCCCAGCGCCTGATCCAGGCCCAGCGCAAGCTGTTCGACATGGCGACCCGCGACAGCCTGACCGGCCTCTTCAACCGTCCGGCCTTTTTCGACCGCGCGACAAAACTATGCCGCGAGGCCGAAGCGCCGCTCGCCGCGATCATGATCGACATCGATCATTTCAAATCCGTCAACGACCGTCACGGCCACGCCGGCGGCGACAAGGCGCTGCGCGCCGTCGCCGATTGCCTCAAGGCTGGCGGCGACATCGTGGGGCGGATCGGCGGCGAGGAATTCGCCCTGCTGGTCGAAGGCGGCGACGCCGGCGCGGTTTTCCGCTCGGCGGATGGCCTGCGCCAACACATCGCAGGTCAGGAAATTTCCGTCGGCGCGACGATCCTGCGACTTACCTGCAGCTTCGGCGTCGCCATCGGCGAAAGGAGCGAGAATATAGACGAGCTTTTGCGCAAGGCGGATTGGGCGCTTTACGCGGCCAAGCGCTCGGGACGCAACAAGGTGGCGCTGTTCGAAACGGAACGGGCGCGCGCCTTCAGCCGGCCCGACAGCACGATCCGGGTCCCCGGGCCTCGCAGCATCGCCCTGGGCTGAGTGCGCTTGGGAGCTTGCGCTTTGCGCGCACCAAAGGGGCGTTTGTCATAAGCCTGTAATTTTTGTGACGATATTCGGGCGTCGATCCATAGTGGAAGGACCCGCCTCATGTCTGTTGCATCGCAAACGCAAGACCTTCAGCAAGACCAGCCAAAAGTCGCCCGGCCCAATCTCGACCATCCCGACGACCCGAAGAAAATCTGGATTCTGATCGCCATCGGCGTGGCCGGCCTGCTCTACGCGGCCTGGTCGATCCAGTGTAAGCGGTACGCCGCAGCCACGGGCTGATTTTTGATTTCGGTTAGCGGCGGTGCGGCGAGCGCGATTTTGCAAGGCGCCGACTGGAAGCGCGCCGATCCGCGCAGTGCCGGTATAGAATGGGCACGACGTTGGCGATCG
>NZ_CAIUXT010000154.1 GCF_903903185.1 uncultured Rhodoblastus sp. | reverse complement strand
TGGCAGCCCGCTTCGCGCCAATAGCGGCAATTCGGGTTTGCTGAAGGAGCCCGACGATTTCGACGCGTATCGGACTTTTGAGCCGCCAGCGGCGGGGCGGTCAGGCGACCGCGCGAGCTGTCCAGTTTCGAAGGCCGATCGCCATGGCGCGGCGGCGCATTCCGGTAGCGGCTGGAGGACAACATTCAGTCCCGCCGAAGCATTCCTGCAGCCCGCAAAATTATCGTTTTCACTAGGTTCGCCGCTCCGCCAAGGCGAAGGCAGCTGAGCAAATGCCGGTGGACAAAGGCGGCCGAGGCTCCTCGAGTCGCGGCGACAATGATAGTTTCATCAAGTCGATTGCAAAGGTGAGGGTTGTGTGCGCGGCTTTCAAGGAAGACGGTCGATGGGAGACAGGGTCTGGATGAACGCCATTAAGAAGTCGCGTCAACCGAAACCTTCGGAAACAGCCAAACGCGACATCATCGCGGCTTGCGAGGCCTTCATTCGCGACGTCCTGAAGCCGCGCTTCCTTCCGGAAATTCGGCCGACGGAATTCAACTACTGCGTGGATATTTTCGGAGAATGGCGGGCGGGACGCTACCGCTTTATGCAGCGCTATCGATCCGACGCGCCCAACCGGATCAGGGATGAGTTCGATGCGCCTTTCGTCCGGATCGACTACATCGGACCCGATCATTTCGACATTTACTGGATGCGGCACAACAACCACTGGCATCCGGTATTTCAGGGAGTCGCCCTTAAACAAGCGTTTGAGCTGATGATTGACGTTCCGACACTCCATCCGCTTTGACTTGGCGCCCGATCCTTCCGCGACCATTGAGAAAAAGCGATGAGCGAATATCAATATTACGAGTTTCAGGCGGTTGACCGGCCCTTGACAGCGGGCGAGCAGCAGGAGCTGCGCGCGCTATCGACGCGGGCGCGGATCACGGCGACAAGCTTCGTCAATTCCTACGAATGGGGCGATTTCAAAGGGAGCCCTTCGCGGCTCGTCGAACGCATGTTCGATCTGCACCTCTATCTTTCCAATTGGGGCTCCCGCCGATTCTTCCTTCGGTTGCCGAAGAAGTTCGTCGACCGCATTTGGCTGAACGGCGTCTTGAGCGAGGTTGATTGCGTCGAAACGCGCATCGTCGGGGAGCATTTTGTCGTCGAGATATCGAGAGACGAACTCGAGGTGGAAGATTTCGACGACGGCGCCGGCCGACTCGCGGCGCTCGCGCCGCTGCGCGCCAACATATTGGCTGGCGACCTTCGGATGTTTTATCTCCTGTGGCTCACGGGCGTCGAAGCCGATGCTTTCCCAGACGATACGCCGGAACCCCTGCCGGGCGTTGGTCCTCTCGACGGGGCGCTCGAAGCTTTCGCCGAGTTTTTTCAAATCGACTCCGATCTCGTCGCGGCGGCGGCCGAACGAAACGCGCAGGCGGCAGGCGGAGAATTGCAAAGCAGCGACATCGACTCCGCGATCCGCGCGTTATCCGAAAAGGAGCGCCTGGGTTTGCTCTCGCGACTTTACCATGGCGACCTCTTGGTCGGCGTCGAACTGCGCCGGCGAGTTCGCGAAAGCGTTGCCGAGCGCACGCGCGTCGAGCCTCCCAAAGCGCGGACGGTCGGGGAATTGCGCGCCCGCGCCGGAGAGATCGCTGCAGCCCGCGAACGGGCCGCCGAGGCGGCGGTGCTAGCCGAACGCGAGCGGCGCGAGGCGGAGGCGGCGGAGGCGCGCAAAAAGCGCCTTGCAGCCTTGGCTGCACGTGGTGAGGCGGCGTGGCGCGAGGTCGACACAGATATCGAGCGACGCAACGCCACAGGCTATGATCGCGCCAAGTCCCTCCTCGCCGATTTGCGTGATGTCGCGTCGTCGCAGGGAAGGATGAATGAGTTTGAGCAACGCCTTGGCGCCCTTCGTCAAAAGCACGCTCGAAAAGCTCAATTCATCGATAGGCTGCGATCGCTCAGCCAAAGCTGACTTGACGAGCGGACGGTCGGTCGCCGGCTCAACGGCCTGCGCTTTAACACGCACAGGCAATGCTCGCCGCCATCCCAGAGCACGCGCATGGGGCAAGGCGGGTCGGTTCGGCCAAGGCATATCAACCGCTCGGGCTGACATTCACAGTGAAGCGCACCCCTAACGGCGGCTCGGCCTTGTCCGCGCATTCAGCTGAGTTTCACGGCGACGATCGTCAGCGCGGCGATCCAGGTCGTCTCCAGAACCATCAGGGCGATCGGCTTCCACCCGACCTTCGCCAGATCCTTGAACGAGGTCTTCATGCCCAGCGCCGCGATGGCCGTGACCAAAGCCCAGCGGGAGGCGTCGTTGGCGAGGTCCGTGACGAATTTAGGCAGCAGGCCCGCGCTGTTCACCGCCACGAGCGCGGCGAAACCGACCAGAAAGAGCGGCAAGCTGACCTTCACTCGCGATCCGCCTTTCGCACCGCGCCCAACCACGATGGCAATGACGAAAACTACCGGCAGCAACATGCTGACCCGCAGCAGCTTGACATAAGTGGCGACGTCGCCGGTCTCGGGCGATATGGAATAGCCCGCGCCGACCACCTGGGCCACGTCATGGATGGTTCCACCCAGAAAAATCCCGGCGTGAACATGATCGAAGCCGAGCGCCGTCGCTAGCAGGGGATAGGCGATCATGGCGATGGTGGATAGAAGCGTCACGGTCACCACGGTCAGGATCGTGTCGCGCTCGCTTGCGGAGGTGCGAGGCAAAACCGAGGCGATGGCGAGCGCCGCCGAGGCGCCGCAAATGGCGACGGCGCCGCCGGACAGCACGCCGAAGGAGCGGCCGAGACCGAACCGCCCGGCGGCGAGGGCCCCGAGCGCAATGGTGCTGGCTATGGCGGCCACGACGGTGGCGATAGGCATGGCGCCCAGTTCGAGAATTTGATGCGCCGTGATGCGCGCGCCGAGCAGGGCGACGCCGACCCGCAGCACGGCCTTGGACGAGAACTCGATGCCGGCAACGCAGCGGCCCTCCTCATAGAGGAAATGAAAACTCATGCCGAACAACAAGGCGAACAGCATCACCGGCGAGCGGTAATGATCCGCCAGCCAGGTGGCGGCGAGAGCGATGGTGGCCGCCACGAGCAGGCCGGGATAGATCAGTCGGACAAAAGCGCGCCGGTTCGCCGGACGCGGCTGAGGCGTATGGATCGCGCCGGCCAGGCCCTCCATGCCGTCATAGGACTGGAAAATCGCCTGCGCCGAAGCGGCGTCCGTATCGAGATCGGAAATCATGCACCCTCGCTGCCGGGCTGTTCCTGCGTTCGGCGCGCCGGAAGCCTGTCGCCATTATCGCGGCGCGCCGGACAGATATCGATGATTTTTTTCAGGTCTCGCGGAGAATTGCCACGGCGCCTGACCGGCGATGGGCGGCCTATTTCCACGCGACGAGGTCGATCCCCCCCGACAGGCCGTCGTGGCCCGCGACTTCCGAAAGCTGGCGTTCGGCGCCGAACACATAATCGGCGACCGCATAGCGCTTTTGCCAGGCTTAGAGTATCCAGCGAAGTGGATACCGGTTCGCGTGAAGAAAGTGCGTAAAAACAAGAAATTGGAGCCCCGATCCGATTCGATCGGATCGGAAAAAGCTCCAGAATTCATCGCGTTTTGCCGAGTTATTCATGGCGGCGCCTTTTCGTGAGGGAGGGTTCGCGTCAGGCTTCAACCGGCAGATTGGCCCTGCGCCAGGCGGACATGCCGCCGCCGAGAGAAAGGCTCACGGGGCAAGTTTCGATCGAATTGGAGGGCTTGGCCCGCGACCTCAATCAATTGCTGGAGTCCCGGTCGCAAGCCATCGAACGCATGGCGAGCGTTGCGAGACCGGCGCGGCGGACAGCATTGACCAAGAGATTGGCGCCATGAACGTCCATGTGATGCGAACGCTCGCCGCCGCCCGCGCGGTAGGCCCAAGACCGCCGGTGACCAGCCGCACGCCCGTTGGGCCGGCGCTGACGCGGCTGGTGAGCGCGATGAAGCGGTTGCCGAACGATAATGAATTGACCTGGGACTTGGAGGTGTCGCCGAAAGAGCTCGAATGCGCGGTCGATCGGCGTGATATCGAGCAGTTGGCCGGCAAACTGCTGGACAACGCCGGCAAGTGAGCCAGGGGCCGGTTAAAGGTGACGGCGCGGGTTCATGAACGCGGCGTGGCGATCGCCTTGGAGGACGACGGCCGCGGCATACCGCCCGAACGGGTGGATGACGTGATGACACGCGGCAAGCGGCTTGACGAAAGCGCGCCTCGCACGGACGTCGGTTCAGGCGTCGTCGCGGATCTGGTGAATCTACATGGCCGAAATTTCGTGATCGTGAACAGCGCTCTGGGTGGGGTTCGCGCAGAGGTGCGGATCGGAACGCCTGCGCCCCATCGATATCAGCTCTCCGTCCCCGCCTGCGCGACAGCGGCCACGACCATTGCGTCGCGACACGCGGAGCGCGGCTGCCGGTACAGAGCCGCCCGGCCGCTTCGCTTCAGATGATACGTCGTATTCCGCCATGCTTTCCGGCTCAACGTGAATGTTCACGACGGCCTCATCCAGCGCTTCCATGAGCGCCGCCTCCAGCCTATCGCAGATTTCGTGCGCCCGCTTCACAGTCATCCGGCATGGCGTTACGAGATGAAAGTCTATGAATGTCGCCTTGCTTGCATATCTTGTGCGAAGGTCGTGAGCTTCAATGGCGCCTCCAGCGTTTGCGGATATGATGTCTCGGATACGCTGCAGGTTATCGTCCGATACGGCCTCATCTAGCAATCCGCCCCAACTTTCTCGAATGACCGCCCACCCGCTCGACAAGACATGGAGGGCGACCAGGGCTGCGACGCCCGCATCGAGGACCTCGACGCCGCTCACAACCACCAGTCCGACTCCAATGACGACTCCGGAAGAAGTTGCCACATCCGCCAGAAGGTGCTTGCCATCGGCGGCCAGGGAGGGCGAGTGGCGGCGGCGACCCTGTCTGATCAGCACGGCGCTCCAGATCGCGTTCATGACCGTGGCAATGCTGCTGACCGCCAGACCCAACACCGGGGCGTCGATTGGCTTTGGCGAAAGGAATCCTGAACAGGCTTCGAGCAGAATGGAAATTCCGGCGATGATGATCATGACGCCTATGATGGCCGCCGACAGATATTCCGCTTTTTGGTGGCCGTAAGGATGCTTTTTGTCCGCCGGTTTCGCGGCGTAACGAATGGCGAGGAAGGCGGCAATCGCGGTCGCTACATTGATCACGCTCTCCAGCGCATCGGAATAGAGGGCGACGCTGCCCGTCAGCGCGTAGGCGGCGCCCTTGATGACCAGAACGATCAGGCTGACGCCAAGGCTGCCGATGGCGATCTTGTGGGAAACTGACATAGCAATCCAGGTGAAATCAGTAACCGCGGCGCAGGGCGATCGGGCGTGGCGCTCCGCCAGGCTTTGAAGAAGGGACCGTATGCGTCGCCTCGGTGCCTCCCGCAGCCGCCGCTGAACGCCGAGGGGCGCAGCGGCGACAGAACCGGAGTTGGCGCCTTTTCTTCACAGGCAAACCCGCGGCCACTCGCACGAGCGCGCCGTCGATGGAACGAGGGGCAGTGAAGAATGGAAGCGCATCGTGCGCCTCCTCACCGCCCCTTCTTCATTGTCCGTTGCAGTTGCAGCCGCCGCTTTCGTGATTGTGTTCGTGTTCATGATCGTGATCATGTTCGTGTTCATGGGGCGCCGCCGCGGCCAAGGTTCCCGCGAGGTAGTCAACCACGGCGGTCGTCGGATCCGTTTCCGAAGTGACGACGGCCTTGATGCCGCGCGCCGCCATCCGGGCAATGAAGCCAGCGCCCGCGCTGGCCGCGATGACCACATCGACAGCATCGAGCGGGTGAGAGCCCTCGCCCTGGAAGGCATGGATCGACTGGTTCTTCGGCAGATTGAGATGATCCACGACATGCGGCGCCTTGCCAGACGTGGCGTCGAAAACGATAAAGCGGCGGGTCATGCCGGCATGGCCGGTGATGGTGTGTAAATTCTGGCTGGCGATGGCGATAAGCATTGTTTTTCCTCTGTTGAAGGCGCTGCCGGCTAATCCGGACAGGGCGCTTTGGGGCTGGTGAAGTGAGCGTCAGGCCTCGCCGATCCGGATGATGGCGTCGGAGACGAATTTGTAGGCGACCAGTGGGAGATTGCGAGGCGCCGGCCCCTTGCGCGCACGGCCGGAGGAGTCGTATTGAGAGCCGTGGCACTGGCAGAACCAGCCATCGTAATCGCCCTGGTGATCTGTCGGGATGCATCCGAGATGGGTGCAGACCGCCGAGACGACCAGCCATTGTTCGCGCCCTGCTTTGACGCGCTCGGAGTCAGGCTGCGGATCTCGAAGGCTTTGCCAGTCGGCGGCTCTCGCCTCCTCGATCTGTTTTTCGGTGCGGTGGCTGATGAAGTATGGCTGGCCGCGCCAGACCACCTTGATCACCTGCCCGATAGCAATCGCGGCGAGGTCGACATCGACCGGAGCGCCTGCCGCCAGGGTCGACGCTCCAGGATTCATTTGCGCAACAAGCGGCCATGTCGCGGCCGCCGCGCCCGTCGCAGCGACGGCGGCGGTTGCGATATGGAGAAGATCGCGCCGGGTCGGCTCAACGGGTATTGCGGTCATCACCTTCTCCTGATTTCAAATCGCCTCTGGGAACTCGCCCGCATCCGGTCAGGCGGCGCCTCATTCGAAACTTGCGACGGAATCTAGGACAGCCGCAAAGATAGATTACGAATATAAGTTATATCGTCAATCTATCTTTACGAGCCCGTGTGCGGCTGAATGTCGCACCCCTGCGCCGCCGGGCCGCTGGCTTGGCGTTCGTGAAGGTGCGCCTGTAAGATGAATGAGCCGACTCGTCGGCCCACGCCTGCCCCGTCTAAAGCAGACCTGGGGTCAACCCCTCCATTCCGTGTGCGCAAAAGTGAAGCTGACGAGTTATTCCAATTACACGCTTCGCGTTCTCATGATCGCTGCTGCGCGTTTTCCGGCGCTGACGACGATCGGCGAGGTCGCGGAGGGTTTCGCGATCGCCAGGACCCATCTCGTCAAATGCGTGCATCGGCTCGGGTCGTGGGGCTATATCGAAACGATCCGCGGCAACAAGGGCGGATTCCGGCTCGCCCGCGCCGCCCATGCAATCTCGATCGGCGAAATCGTTCGCCGAACCGAAGAGGGTTTTGACCTTGTGGAATGTTTCCATCTGGAAACGAATTCATGTCCGCTGATCGATCGCTGCCGGCTACGCCCGGCGCTTCATAGCGCGACGGAGGCGTTTCTCGACACGCTCGACGGCATCACCCTGGCCGACATATCGGAAAATGGGGACGATTTGCTCGAAGTTCTCCACATGGAGCGGCCAGCAGATTCCCCCTGCGCCGTCGTCGTGGCTGCGCCTAATTCCCCGGTTCAAGCGTGAGATCGGCCAGCGTCAACTTGTCGAGTTCGGCGCGGAACGCCGCATAGGCCTTCTCGCAGGCGCGGCGCAGCCGGCACAAGGTGATGATGCGGCATTCCATCCGGTCATTGAGACGGCAGGGAAACAGGTTTTCTCCCGGCTCGAACAGATCGACGATTTCGGTGACCCTGATTCCCGCCGACGGACGCGCCAGGCGATAGCCGCCGCCGCGTCCGCGCTGGCCCACCAGAAATCCAGCCTGCATCAGCTCGTTGCACGTCTTGAGCACCAGCGCTTCCGTCAGGCCGAGATCGCGGATCATTTCCGGCATCGTCAGTGGCTTGTCGCCCCGGCACGCCATCAGAATGCGCATCGCGCCATTGGTCGCGGCATTCAGTCGCATTCGCCTTCCTCGAAGATAGATAGACACTATAACTTTTAATGCCTAATGGTTGGCACAGTTTCGCATCGCCGTCCTTGCCTCAAATCAATCGCGACGGCTCGGTTAATAAGCGCCGCGCGTAAACGGGTGGTCGCCGCGCCTGGCGCGCGGTGCGGCGCCTTGTCGCATCCGGGCTGCGCTGACCTTTTTCGGCCTGTCGTCAGGCCGATGAAGCTCCTCCCGACCGTCAGCGCGACAAAACTTATATTGTATATCTATGTTTATTCTTATATGCGATATCAATGTTTGATCCGCCCTTTCAGCCCCTTGGCGAAGGCGTGCTTCAAGAAAGGCCTTTCGCCATGATCGATCCGACATTTGTTGAGTTGTCGCGCTGGCAGTTCGCGACCACCGCGCTCTACCACTTTCTCTTCGTGCCGCTCACGCTCGGTCTCTCCTGGCTTCTGGTCATCATGGAGAGCGTCTACGTCATGAGCGGAAAGGAGATCTACAAGGACATGACCCGCTTCTGGGGCAAGCTGTTCGGGATCAATTTCGCGCTCGGGGTCGCCACCGGGTTGACGATGGAGTTCCAATTCGGAACCAACTGGTCGTATTATTCGCATTATGTCGGCGACGTTTTCGGCGCGCCGCTGGCGATCGAAGGCCTGATGGCCTTCTTCCTGGAGTCGACTTTCATCGGCCTGTTTTTCCTCGGCTGGGAGAAGTTGTCGAAACGCAAACATCTGGCCGTCACCTTTTTGATGGCGCTCGGCTCCAACCTTTCGGCGCTGTGGATTCTCGTCGCGAATGGCTGGATGCAGAATCCCGTCGGCGCAGTCTTTTCGCCCCAGACCATGCGCATGGAAATGCAAAGTTTTGCGGAGGTGTTTTTCAACCCCGTCGCGCAGGTGAAATTCGTCCATACCGTCGCGGCCGGCTATGTGACCGGGTCAATGTTCGTGCTCGGCATTTCCGCGTGGTACATCCTGAAGGGCCGCGACCTGCCGTTCGCGCGCCGCTCCTTCGCGGTCGCCGTTGGATTTGGCCTCGCTTCCTGCCTTTCGGTGATCGTGCTCGGCGACGAGAGCGGCTATGAACTCGGCGACGTGCAGAAGGTCAAGCTCGCCGCCATCGAGGCCGAATGGCGCACCGAACCGGCGCCGGCAGCCTTCACCCTGTTCGGCTTTCCCTCGCAGGAAAGGCAGGAGACCCTGGCGAGAGTCCAGGTTCCCTGGCTGCTGGGACTCATCGCCACGAGGTCTCTCGACAAATCCGTGCCTGGTCTCGACCAGCTGACCATCGAACATGAGGCGCGAATCCGTTCCGGCGTGATCGCCTATGGCGACCTGATGAAAATTCGCTCCGGGGACAGGTCGCCTGGGACTCTTTCCGCCTTCGACGCCCATGCCAGGGACATCGGCTACGGATTGCTGCTGAAACAATTCGTCGAAGATCCGGCCAAGGCCACCGAGGCGGACATCAAGGCCGCCGCGCAGAGCACCATTCCGAGGGTCTGGCCGCTATTCTGGAGCTTCCGCATCATGGTCGCCCTTGGCTTCGGCATGCTGTTCATCTTTGCCGCCGGCTTCTGGCTGAACGCGGCGAAAAGGCTGGAGCAAAATCGCTGGCTGCTCTGGCTTGCCGTCTTTGCCATGCCTGCACCCTGGCTCGCCTGTGAATTCGGCTGGTTTGTCGCAGAATTCGGCCGCCAACCCTGGGCCATCGGCGAAGTGCTGCCAACGTTTCTCGCCACGTCGAGCCTGACATCGGGCGACGTGATCTTTTCGCTTACCGGCTTCATAGTCTTCTACACTGTGCTTCTGGCGATCCTGGTTTACCTGATGCAGAAATTCGCGCGGCTTGGCCCGAGTTCGCTGGGGCTAGGCCGATATCATTTCGAACGTGCGGACAGCCCCCGCGCGTTGCGCGCGGTCGAGCCCGTAGTTCTTCCGGCAGAATGAGCAAGGGACGGAAACGCCATGTTTGACTATGAAACCCTGAAATTCGCCTGGTGGATTCTCGTCGGTGCGCTGCTGATCGGCTTCGCCATCACCGACGGCATGGATATGGGGGTCGGCAGCCTGCTGCCCTTCGTCGCCCGCTCCGACATGGAGCGGCGCATCGCCATCAACACCGTCGGCCCGCACTGGGACGGCAACCAGGTGTGGTTCATCACCGCCGGCGGCGCGCTGTTCGCTGCGTGGCCGGCCGTCTACGCCGCCGCGTTTTCCGGCTTCTATATGGCGATGATGCTGGTGCTGTTCGCCCTGTTCTTTCGCCCGGTCGGCTTCGATTATCGCTCCAAGATCGACGATACGCGCTGGCGCAGCGCCTGGGACTGGGGCCTGTTTCTCGGCGGGGCGATTCCCGCGCTGATCTTTGGCGTCGCCTTCGGCAACCTGCTGCAGGGCGTTCCCTTCCATCTTGACGACATGTTGCGCTCGCATTACCAGGGCAGCCTGCTGGGCGCGCTGCTGCCGCTGCTCAATCCCTTCGCCCTGCTGGCGGGCTTGATCAGCCTGGCCATGCTGGCGGTCCATGGCGGCGTCTGGCTGCAATTGCGCGCGGACGATCCCGTCGCTTCGCGCTCGCGCGCTTTCGTGACAAAACTTTCACCTTTCGTCGCGCTCGCCTTTGCGCTCGCCGGCGTCTGGCTATGGTTCCTGGTGGATGGCTATCGGATCGTCAGCGAACCGCCGCATGGCGCCCTGCCCAACCCGCTCGACAAGCAGGTTGTCCGCGCGGCCCACGCCTGGTTCGACATCTATGGGCGCATGCCCGTCGCCATGATTGCGCCAGCACTCGGACTCGCCGGACCGCTGCTCACCGCCCTGCTCGCAGCGGCGCGCCGGCCCGGCCTCGCCTTCGTGACCAGCGCTCTAGGCATGGCGGGAATCATCGGCTCGGCAGGCTTGTCGATGTTTCCTTTCGTCATGCCATCGAGTCTCGACCCGAACTCCAGCCTGACGATCTGGGACTCCTCGTCGAGCCATCTTACCCTCACCGTGATGTTCTGGGCCGTCCTGCTGCTGCTGCCTGTCGTGATTGGCTATACCATCTGGTGCTACGCCAACATGTGGGGCCGGGTCACCGCCGAAGAAATCGACGCCCGATCCCATTCGGCCTATTGAAAAAAAAGGAAGTGTTCGATGTGGTATTTCGCATGGATTCTCGGCGTAACGGCAGCCGCCGCGCTCTCCGTCATCAATGTCATGTGGTACGAATTCCAGGACACCCTGGACCGCAACGGTGCGAACGACGATCATCCCTAGCGATCGCGCCAGCGTCCGGATATGTCGTCTCCCCCATGTCCGGACGCTTCCTTTCCCGCCCGCTGGAGTCGCGATGACCGACGCGACCGCTTTTCTCAAATCCTTTCTTCCCGCTGCGGGCGCCGCGCTTCCTGTCGCGCTCGCTGCGGCCGTGATTCGCGGCGTTCTGGTCGTCGCCTTCGCTTGGCTCCTCTCCGGCATCATCGACGATGCGGCGTTCCACGGCGCCGACCTTGCGGAGCTCGCGACCCGCATCGAGTTGATGATCGTCGTGTCTCTGTCGCGCGCCGTGCTCGGCTGGGTTGCAGACCAAGCGGCCTTTCGGGCGTCGGCCCGCGTGCGCATGACGCTGTTTCGCAAGCTGCTCGACCATGTGCGCGCGCTAGGCCCGGTTCGCCTGGTCGATGCGCCGACCGGCGAGCTGGTGACGATTCTCTCCGACGCCGTGAACGCGATCGAGCCCTATTGGCGGCGCTATCTCCCAGCTCTTGCGACCAGCGCCGTCATTCCCCTCGCCATTCTCGCCGTCGTTGCGCCCCTCGACTGGATCTCCGGCGCTGTCTTCGCCGCGACCTTGCCGCTCGCGGTGGTCTTCATGATCCTCGCCGGCCAAGGCGCCGAGCGGGCGAACACGCGCGCCTGGTCGACGCTGTCGCGGCTTGGCGGCCATCTGCTCGACGCCGTGCAGGGCCTGCCGGATCTGAAACTTTTGCGCGCTGCGAAACGCGAGGTCGCGGTGGTCAAGGAAATGGCGGAAGCCTATCGCCGCGACACCATGGCGGTGCTGCGCATCGCCTTCCTCACGGCGCTGGCGCTGGAATTCTTCACGGCGCTGGCTATCGCCCTGACGGCGGTGCTGGTCGGCTTTCGCTTGATGTGGGGCGAGATCGGTTTTCACATCGGTTTTTTCGCGCTGCTGCTCGCCCCGGAGTTTTACGCGCCGGTGCGCGCCCTCGGCGTCGAACGCCACGCCAAAATGGAGGCTACTGCGGCGGCGGAGCGCATCGTCGCCTTCCTCGACCGGCCCGTTCCCGCCCCTTCACAAGAGTCGCGCCGGCTGACGCCCGAAACAAAGGCCGTGCGCGTGCGGCTGGAGACCGTCAGCGTTTGCTATGGCGACAATCCGCCTGCGCTCGACAACGTCGACATCGACATAGCCGCCGGCGAGCATGTCGCGATCGTCGGTCCGAGCGGCGGCGGCAAGAGCACTCTTTTCGCGCTGCTGCTCGGCTTTGTCGAGGCGCGCGCCGGCCGTGTTCTGATCGATGAAATCCCTTTGAATGAAATGGACCTCGCCGATTGGCGCCGCCACATCGCTCATGTGCCGCAGCGCCCGCATCTGTTCGACGGCGATGTCGTCGAAAACGTCGCCATGGGGCGCTCCCCCGAGGGCGGCAGCGTGGAAGCGGCGGTCGGGCGGGCTCTTGCCGCCGCCCGCGCCGATGCAGCGGTGGCGAGGCTGCCCGGGGGCGTCCGCACGAGGATCGGCGAAAATGGCTTCGGGCTGTCAGGCGGCGAGGCGCAGCGCCTCGCCCTCGCCCGCGCCTTTTTCGCCCCCGCCCCTCTGGTGCTGTTCGACGAGCCCACCGCCCATCTCGATCCGGCGACCGAAAGCGATCTGGCGCAGGCCATGGACGCGCTTGCAGCCGGACGCACGACGATCACCATCGCGCACAGATTGGCGACCGTGCGCCATGCCGACCGCATCCTTGTGCTCGACCGAGGCCGGATCGTCGAAGCCGGCCGCCACGAGGACCTGATCGCCCGCGCGGGGACATATGCGCGCCTGATCGACAGCGCAGGCGTCGAGCCGCTCGTGAACGACGAGGCGGGGCAATGAAGGCTTTCGCGCGCTTGCTCGGCCTTTATCGTCCCTATGCCTTGTGGATCGCCGCCTCGATTCTGGTTTCGCTCACGAGCGTCCTGGCCAATATCGGGCTGATGGCGACGTCGGGCTGGTTCATCACCGCCATGGCCGCAGCCGGACTGGCCGGCGGCACGATGAATTACTTCACGCCGGCGGCGTTGATCCGGGCGTTGGCGATCCTGCGCGCGGGCGGGCGCTATCTGGACCGTCTTGTGAGCCATGAGGCGACCTTCCGCCTGATTGGCGGATCGCGCAGCTTTGTCTTCGCGCGGCTTGAGCCCATCGCCCCGGCGGAACTCGGCGACCTGCGCTCGGGCGACCTCGCCGAACGACTGCGCGGCGATATCGACCGGCTGGAGCTGGTGTTCCTGCGCTTGCTGTCTCCCTTCGTCGTCGCTTTGCTCGCCGCCGGCGTGATCGTCGCGGTCCTCGCGCGCTGGAGCGCGGCCCTGGCCGGCGCAGCGGCCATGGTCTTCCTCGTCGCCGGATTTTTGGCGCCCGCGCTGGCGGCTTTCGCGGGACGCGTCCCGAGCCGCGCGACGGCGCTGTTTTCAGCAGAAATTCGCGCGCGAATGGTCGACGACCTCGAAGGATTGGCGCCGCTGCTGCTGACCGGCGCCGATGCACGACATTTTGGCGCGCTCGAACAGCGAATGGAAGCAATGCTGGCGGCGGAAGGACGTCTCGCCCGCATCGGCGCGCTGGGCCAGATCAGCGTCATCGTCGCCAGCGAACTGGCCGTCGTCGCCTTACTCGGCGTCGGCGTTCCGCTGGTCCGTTCGGGCGCGCTCGCCGGGGCTGAGCTGACGCTGGCGGCTCTGGCGGCGTTGGCCTCGTTCGAAGCCTTCGGCGGCCTTCCGGCGGCTTTCGCCGGACTCGCCGGATCGCTGGCTTCTGCCGAAAGGTTGTTCGGCCTGTTCGACCGCAAAACGGTTGTCGTCGATCCGGATAAACCCGCGCTGCTCCCGCGGCGTTTCGACCTCGTGCTGGAAAAGGTGTGCCTGAGCTATCCCGGCGCTTACCGCGCCGCGCTGGAAAATATCGACATCGAGATCGGGGAAGGCGCGCGCGTCGCCCTGATCGGCCCAAGCGGCGCGGGCAAGTCGAGCATCGCCGATCTTCTTGTGCGCTTCCGCGACCCGACGGGCGGCGAGATACGGCTGGGCGGCGAAGCCCTGCCTCGACTGGCGATTGACGACATCCGTTCGCGGATCATGGTCGTCGGCCAGTCGCCGCATCTGTTCTCGGCAACGGTCGCGGAAAATCTCCGTATCGCGCGTCCGCACGCGACCGCCGACGAGCTCTGGGCGGCGCTGGCGAGCGTGCGGC
Source organism: uncultured Rhodoblastus sp. (assembly GCF_903903185.1). Classification (GTDB taxonomy): domain Bacteria; phylum Pseudomonadota; class Alphaproteobacteria; order Rhizobiales; family Beijerinckiaceae; genus Rhodoblastus. The sequence goes on along the minus strand of NZ_CAIUXT010000154.1, from coordinate 13,082 downwards.
TTGACGAAACGATCGGCGCCCTGCCGGAGGGGCTGGACACGCAGATCGGAGTCGCCGGGACCCGTCTGTCCGGCGGCCAGGCGCGGCGTCTTGCCGTGGCGCGGGGGCTTCTGACCGAAGCTTCGATTTTCGTTCTCGACGAGCCGACCGAAGGCCTGGACGCCGAGACAGCGCGACAGGTTCTCGACGGGGTCTTTCAGCGAACGGCGGGCCGAACGCTGCTGCTCCTGACCCACCGCCACGCCGGGCTCGAGCGCATGGATCAGACGATCGGCATGGATGGTGGAAAAATCATGTCGCGCAGCCGTGAGCCGACATGCGGGCCGGAGCCGGCAAACGCCTGCTTGCCGAAGGCCGAAAAATCGGCGACGCTGATGGCTAAAAGCGTCGGCGAACCATGAATGTCCGCAGACTGGCCCTGCATGAAAAGGACGCCGAAATGCCCGATGGCTCGTTGACCAAGGCCGAAAAGATCGACTTCGGCGCTTGCCGGGCGGTCACGATGACCTGCGTCTCGGAGATCGGTTGGGCCAGCAATGACGGGTTGATGCAAGATATCGCCGCCGGCGGCGGCGTGGCTGCGAGTCAGTGGCATATGCCCTGGCGCGAGGAGAACGCGCGCGGCAGTTGCAGCCTGCTCGAAATCGAATGCCTCGATGGTTCGCGCAGGCGTTTGCTGATCGATTCAGGCTGGAACCTCGACTACATGCGCGCGCGCTTTGCGGCGACCGGCGTGGACAAATTGCTTCGCGCCGGCGAGATCGAAGCCGTGTTTCTCACCCATGAGCACATGGACCACCTTTTCGGCTTGCAGGCAGTGCTGGAGTTGAAGCCCGACATCACGATTTTCGTACTCTCGACTTTCAGCGACGACGCCTGCCGTTTCATCGCCGGCGCCGACGTTCCCGAGGCCCGCGCCCGCAACGACGCGCCCCATGAAGGCGAACTGATCCGGCTCGAACCCGGCCGCGTTCATGCGCTGATGCCGGGACTGGCCGCTGTCGGCTTCGACCTGCCGATCATTCTCGGCATTGAAGGCGAGCAATCGCTCTACGTCAGGATCGAGGGCAAGGGGTTGGTCGGCGTCACCGGCTGCGGGCATCATACGGTCGAGCGCATCATGGCTTTCGCCCGCGACCATCTGACCGATGGAACGCAAGTCTACGGGCTTTATGGCGGACTTCATCTCGCGCCTTTCGGGCCGCTCGCGCCCGAAAAGGAGGCCATAATCCGCGATATGGGCAAGTACCGGCTCAAGCGCATCGCTTGCAATCACTGCACCGGCCTGCCGGCGGTCAAACTGATGATCGACCTTGGCTATCCCGTTGTGCGCGGCAGCGGCTGCGACGGCTCGATCAGCGATCTCTACGTCGGCAACGGCGATTCCGTGATTTTCGATTGAGGCTTGACCTCGTTCTCGTTCCGAACCCGCACACGAGCTTAACCGGCGCGCTGGATCGGATCGGCGCAGTGAGTGGCCATTGACGGCAATGCGACGACCGCGCGGCGCGTCGCGGAGCGCCGCGTCAGCGAGAATCGTCGATTTGACGAGCATACATGCTGTTCCGGTTAAAGTCTGGCCGTCCATGGGACGAACTGGCAATATCGAATAATTGGTGCGGAATACGCCAAAACGGCAGTTTTCAAAGTTAAAATCCGCAAGATCGGGATAGGGACGTTTCGCTTGAAACAGGAACCGGCTACCGCCTGGCTTGACGCTTTTCCGCCGCTTGCGCGCCTCGAAGATCCGTCACGTTCGGCGCTGGAGCGCTGTCTGCCGATGGACATTCGCAAAGGCAGATGCCTGTTTGCGCCGGGCGAACCTTGCCCCGGTTTTGTGCTGCTGCTTACCGGGCGCATCCGCGTCGGCTTGACCGCCGAAAATGGCCGCCGGCTGGTCCTTTATCGCGTACTCCCTGGCGAAACCTGCGTTCAGACGACGCTTTGCATGCTCGGCGACCTGAAATATTCCGCGGAGGGCGTGGCGGAAAGCGATCTGCGCCTGGTCCTTGTTCCGCCGATTTTGTTTCTCCGTCTTTTGCGCGAATCGTCGATTTTCGCACAATTCGTGTTCGAACGTTTTGGCGCCCGGCTCTCGGAAATGACCCGGTTGATCGCGACCATCGCCTTTTTTCGCATCGACGCCCGGCTTGCCGCTGCATTGGTGGCCCGCGCCGGGGAGCACGGCGCGGTCGCCGCGACGCACCAGAATCTGGCGGAAGACATTGGCGCCGCCCGTGAAGTGGTCAGCCGGCAATTGGCCTTGTTTCAGCGCGCCGGCCTGTTGCGGCTGGGGCGCGGACGAATTGTGCTGATTGAATGGCGCGCCCTCGCGGATCTGGCTTGTGTGCTCTAAGTCACCGACGCGCGGCGAGAAATCGGATACGAACGCTTCAGCGGCGCGTTCCGCAACAAAGGAGAGTTTCATGGTGAATAATGTCGGAGGCGTCGATCGCATTTTGCGCATTGTCGTCGGTCTCGTCCTGATTGCTCTGGTATTCGTCGGTCCACAGACCGCGTGGGGATGGGTAGGTCTGGTTCCGCTGCTGACGGGGCTCATCGGCTGGTGTCCCCCCTACTCGATGTTGGGCATCAACACCTGCGCGAAAAAATAAACTTTCGGGCGGCGGCGTGAACGCCCCGCCCGAAATTCAGCTGGCGAAACCCGACAACCCTTCGCCGGCGGCAACGGTATCGGCAGCGCAATCGCATCCGCCGCCAAATCCTCCATCCGACACAGGACTGAAAGGTCGCCTGTTCGAGGGCGGCGCCCGTATCGAGGTCGGAATTGATGGCGACTTCATTTTGCTCCGTCCCCAAAAATCAATCCGCCACGTAAACGAGTTGGCTAAAAGGCGCCTTTGATATAGAAGTTTTGTAGAGCCGCGCGTTGCGGCGAATTGAAAGACGCCATGCGGCTCACCAGTTATTCCAATTACGCGCTGCGGATCCTGATGGTTGCGGCGGTTCGCGATGGCGAACTGGTGACCGTTCAGGAAGTCGCCGAGGCCTTCGATATTTCCAAAGCGCACCTTGTCAAATGCGTGCACAACCTCGGTCTCTGGGGTTATCTCGACAATGTTCGCGGACGAAACGGCGGGTTCCGTCTCGCCAAGGCAGCGGCGCGGATCACCGTGGGCGAGGTCATCCGCAAGACCGAAGACGACCTCAATCTCGTGGAATGTTTCAACGCGGCGACGAATACCTGTCCATTGATCGGAATCTGCCGGCTCAGCGACGTATTCATGTTGGCGCGGCAGGCTTTTCTTGACGTGCTCGACAAGGTCACCATCGCCGATATCGCGGCCAATCCGCGCGGCCTCATGCAAGCGCTCGATCGGAACTGGGATTCGAGTTGCGTGGCCAGCCCCTCCCTTCCGGCGTGAAAGCCCTGAAAGTTCGGCCTTGTATATTTATATATCCGAATATATATAGGTATTAACGGATGCCGCGCGTCATCCACCACACGAGGAATTCAAAATGTTTGGGCTGTTCGGATCCAGGGACAAGATCAAAACCTTCACCCCCGCCGAGTTGCGCGATTTCCTCCGCGAAAATGAGGGCGCCTGCGTGCTTGTCGATGTGCGGGAAGACCATGAGTGGGCGGGCGGCCATATTCCGGGCGCGGTTCACGCCCCATTGTCCCGGTTCGCCGAAGCCGCGGACAAACTCCCCAAGGACAAGTCTCTGATTTTTTATTGTCAGGGCGGCGTTCGGTCTAAACGCGCCCTGGACACGGCGAAAGAGTGGGGCCGAAACGCCGAAGGCCATCTCGGCGGCGGCATTTCGGCCTGGCGGAGTCTCGACCTTCCCGTGACCCGCTGATTCGGCGCCGACAAGGGCCTCCAATCCGGGCCGGAAGGCGCGGAAAGCCATCCGGCTTTTGATCCGCATCAATTGTTATATTTTGAATATATGTTTTATTCCGCAAACCAAACGCCGCCCCTTCGGCGGTGAAAAAGTCGAGGCGCGTCATGTTGAAGATCGCAATCATCCTCTGGATCGTTCTGGGCTCGACGCTGGCAGGCTGCGCGCTCATCGTCGTTCTGGCGACGCCGGTTCTCGCCGATCAGGCGATGAAGCTCATCCCCTGGGCCGCGCTCGCGGGCTTTGTTCTCGCCATGCCCCTGTCCTGGCTTGTCGCCGCCAATCTCTCGGCGCCCCGGGGCCATTGAAAGCGCAGATGTCTCTCCGGAGAAGGGCGCCTTGGAGCGCCTTAAATCCATTGGCAAAAGGTTAAACGATGAACGCCATCGAAAAAGCGGACACCTTCATCACGGGGCCGCTCTATGCCTCGCGGAAGAAAGTCTATCCGCAGGCCGTGAACGGGCGCTTCCGGCGGATCAAATGGGCGTTCATGGCCTTCGCGCTCGGCCTCTATTATCTGTTGCCCTTCGTGCGCTGGGATCGCGGGCCGGGCGCGCCGAGCCAGGCGGTGATGGTCGATCTGACCCATCGCCGGTTCTATTTCTTCTTCATCGAACTCTGGCCGCAGGAAGTCTATTATTTCACCGGCTTGCTCATTCTCGCCGCCTTCACCCTGTTCCTGATGAACGCCGTCGCCGGCCGGGTCTGGTGCGGCTACATGTGCCCGCAAACGGTCTGGACCGATCTGTTCTACGCCATCGAACGCTGGGTCGAAGGCGACAGGCGCGACCGCATGCGCAAGGACAAGGCCGGGTGGAGCGTCAAGCGCGTCTGGGAGCTTGGCTCCAAGCATTTCCTCTGGCTCATGGTCGCCTGGTGGACCGGCGGCGCCTGGGTGCTGTATTTCGACGATGCGCCGACGCTGGTGCGCGAACTCGCGACGTTTCAAGCGTCGACGACCACCTATGTCTGGATCGGCATTCTGACCGCCAGCACCTATCTCCTCGCCGGAACGTCGCGCGAACAGGTCTGCATCTTCATGTGTCCGTGGCCGCGTATCCAGGCGGCGCTGACGGACGAATGGGCCTTGAACGTCACCTATCGCGGCGATCGCGGCGAACCGCGCGTTTCGGTGAAGAAGGCCGCCCATTTGCGCGAACAGGGAAAGCCGGCCGGCGACTGCGTCGATTGCCGCCAGTGCACCGCCGTCTGTCCGACCGGCGTCGATATCCGCGCGGGTTCGCAACTGGGCTGCATTCAATGCGGGCTTTGCATCGACGCCTGCGACAACGTCATGAAAGAAATCGGCCGCCCGACAGGCCTGATCGCCTATGACAACGACATCAACGCCGAACGCCGCAGGGCCGGTCTCCCGGAAATCTACAAGATCGTCCGTCCGCGCACGATCCTCTATGCCGCTTTGATCTGCGTCGTCGGCGCGATCATGACGATTGCTATGGCCAACAAGAAGTTCAGCGGCGTCAATGTGCTGCACGACCGCAATCCCCTCGCCGTCACCCTGTCCGACGGATCTGTGCGAAACGGCTATACGCTGCGGCTCTTGAACAAGAATGGCGAGGCGCGCAGCTTCCGGCTTCAAGTCGAGGGACTGAACGGCGCCCATTTGCAGGTCGTCGGCGCGACGGACGATTCGGATCGGCCGACCGTGGTCGTCGGTCCCGATCGGACATTGGAAGTGCGAGCCCTGATCACCACGCCGCATGACGCGACGCCGCCCGACCCCGTGAGCATCGACATTGCCATGGAAGACCTAAAATCGGGCGTCACGGCTCGCGCCAAGGATCATTTCTTCCCCCGCTGAAGCGAAAGCGCCGGGACGGGATCGGAAGGCGTCGGCATGAACGAATTCGAAAATTGGCAGCAGCGATTTTCCATAGCCGAATATGTCTTCGGCGAGGAGCCGAACGCCTTTCTCGTCTCAAAACGCAACCTGCTGGCCAAAGGCGCCCGCACGCTTGCGGTCGCCGATGGCGAGGGACGCAATGGCGTCTGGCTGGCGGAACAGGGCCTCGACGTCCTGTCGCTCGATTTTTCGCCCGTCGCTCAAGACAAGGCCAAATCGCTCGCGGCGAAGCGCAACGCCCGCTTGTCATTCGAAATCGCCGACGTGCACGATTGGGCCTATCCCGAAAACGCTTTCGACGTCGTCGTCGAGATTTTCTCCCAATTCTCGTCGCCGGCGCAACGCGCGCGCAAATGGGCCGGAATGAAGCGAACGTTGAAAGCAGGAGGCCTTCTGCTGATCGAAGGCTATACGCCGAAGCAGCTCGAATTTGCGACCGGCGGTCCGAAAGCGCGCGAAAATCTTTACACGCGCGTCATGCTCGAAACCGAATTTGGCGGCTTTTCCCGCATCGAGATCGAAGAAGCGGAACGTCCGCTGTCGGAAGGCGCGGGCCATAAAGGCATGTCCGCCGTCATCGATCTCGTCGCCTGGAAATAACGCCCCGTTTCGTGTTTTTTGCGGGCGCGGGTCGATCTGCGGCCCCCTGTCGCGGCAAATCCTCGATCCCGATTGCGGAGAACCCCGATGGTCAAACCCGTCAATTTCTGGGACAGATTCGCACATCGCTACGCCGCGCGGCCGATCAAGGACGTCGAAGCCTACGAGGCAATGCTCGCCGCCGCCGCCGGCTGGCTCAAACCAACCGACCGGGTGCTGGAAATTGGCTGCGGCACGGGCTCGATCGCGATCCGCCTGGCGCCCTTCGCGGGTTCATGGACGGCGACCGACTTTTCGGCCGAGATGCTGCGCATCGCCGCCGCCAAGCCCGCGCCGGACAATTTGACCTTCGTCCTTGCCGACGCGCGTAGCGCCTTCGACGGCGGCCCTTTCGACGCGATCTGCGCCTTTCAGGTGCTGCATCTGGTGGAGGACCTCCCGGACCTGCTCTCCCGCATCCACGCGAATCTCAAGCGCGACGGGTTGTTGATCGCCAGGACATGGTGCTTCGCCGATATGGGCCTTCCGCTGCGCGGCCTTTTCCTCGCCCTGCGCGCGCTCGGCCTGTTTCCGCCGGCCAAGGCGCTGACGACAACAGCGCTGCTACAAGCCATCGGCGACGCCGGTTTTGAGATCGCGGACGAGCGCGTGTTCGGCCAGAACCCCGATGGGCCTTTTATTGTCGCCCAGAAACGGCCGGCGGGATAAATAATTTTCATTTATCCGTATATATGATTATATGTGGAATTGGACGAGGCAAGGAGCTGATTCATGAATATCGACCGCGCGGTGCTCGCCTTCGCAGGAATGATGATTTTGACCTCGTTGGCGCTGGTTTTCTTCCTGTCGCCATGGTTCTGGCTGTTCACGGCTTTCATCGGCCTCAACCTGCTCCAGTCGGCATTCACCGGCTTCTGCCCCGCCGCGATGATTTTCAAGCGCCTTGGGCTTCCCGGTGGTTGTGCTTTCAAATGAAGGCTGAAAGTAGCTGACGCCTGTCTTGCCTGACGTTACCATGACGCGCATTCGCATCCTCGGCGCCGACGATGGCGATCGCTACTTAGACCATTTGCTGCGGCTTGAACCGGAGGCGCAGCGCATGCGTTTTTTCGGCCACACGCCGGATTTTCATCTGGCGCTTCACGCGGGAGCCGCCGTCTCCGACGGTCGTTTCTGCGTTGGCTTTTTCGAGAACGACGGCCTCCGTGGCGCCGCGGAATTGCTGACGGGCGACGGACATGATCCGCGCGGACAAGGATTGGCGGAAGCCGCCTTCAGCGTCGAGGCACCTTATCGCTCACAAGGCGTGGGCAGCCTGCTGATGAAAGCGATCCTGGCGCAAGCGCGGCGTAGCGGCATCAAACGCATCAAGGTCGCCTGTCTGCTCGAAAATGCCGCCATGCAAAAGCTGGCGGCGCGTTTTCATGCGGAGCTGCGGCAGGAGGGCGATACTATTCTGGGGCTGATCGATCACGATGCGACCGCGTGACGACGACGGGCGCCGTCGTCGTCACCGTCCATTGCGATCAATCGTGGACGGCCGATTTCAACTTGCCGATCCCGAGCATTTTCAGCGCCGCCTGCTCGTAGAATGGCTCGCTCTCGCCCTTGCGCATCTTGTGGAGGAAATATTTCTCGTAGCCGATCTTGGCGGCATGGACCCATTTGCCCTGTGACGACCAATTGACATTCCGGGGCGGTATCTGAGGCTGCGCGACAAAGGCGATGCCGGAATCGCCGAAATCGGCGAGGCAGACGGCGTTCAGCGTGCCCTGATAGGCCGGCGCCTTGCCGCGAAGGATCGCCCCAAGGTTCATCGCGGTGGCGCTGACCATGGATTCGATCATGAAGCCGGTTTTCGGCACGCCGCAGGGCACAGGCGTCGGCCCCATCGGCGGAATGGCGACGCAGACTCCGACCGCGAAAATATTTTTGAACGTCGGATTTTGCTGATGCTTGTCGATCAGCACGAAGCCACGCGGGTTGACGAGGCCCTCGATGCCGCGCAAAGGCGCGATGCCGCGAAAGGCCGGCAGGAACATCGAAAAGCCGAACGGAAGCTCATGGGTCGCCTTGACCGAACCGTCCTCGGCGATTTCTTCGACGGTCGCCTTGCCGCTTTCGACCTTCTTGATCCGCGAACTGGTCAGCCATTTGATATGATGTTCGCGCATCTGGCTTTCCAACAGACCCTTGGTGTCGCCGACCCCGTCGAGGCCGAGGTGACCGATATAGGGTTCGGAGGTCACGAAGGTCATCGGCACGCGGTCGCGGATTTTTCTGCGACGCAATTCGGTATCGAGAATGAACGTAAACTCGTAGGCCGGCCCATAGCAGGACGCGCCCTGGACCGCTCCGGTGAGGATCGGCCCCGGCTTCTTGCAAAATTCCTCGAAGCTCAGGCCGGCCTTCGTCGCATGATCGACGTGGCAGATCGAGGAAGTGAAACCATCCGGGCCCAGGCCCTCGATTTCGTCGAAAGCCAGTTCTGGACCCGTCGCGACAATCAGGTAGTCGTAGGCGAGGACGGAGCCGTCTGCCAGCTCGATCCGGTTTTCTTCGGGCATGAGCTTGACGACCGGGACCGGCCGGAAGGCGATGCCGCGCTTGGCCATCGCGGATGTCAGATCGACTTCGACCGCCTCGCGCGTTCTCCATCCGACCGCCACCCAGGGGTTTGACGGCACGAAATGGTAAAACGGGTCCTTGGTCACAACCGTCAGGCGGTCCTCCGGACGCATCTGCGCTTTCATTTCATAAGCCATGATGGCGCCGGACAGACCGCCGCCCATGATCACGATATTCGCCATGTTATTTCCTCCCGTTTTGGGTGCCTCGGGACGCTCCGTTGCATTGAATTGCATTGTTTTATTTGACGATCCGACCCCGAATGCGGGTCATGAACCGGCCGGCTTTTGCATCCGATCAGGTTTCATCGAATTCCGGTCCCCCTCTCAGCACGACATAGATCGCGGGAATGACCAGCACGGTCAGCGCGGTCGATGACGCCAGGCCGAACAGCAGCGAGATCGCCAGGCCCTGGAAGATCGGATCGGACAATATCACCGCCGCGCCGATCATCGCCGCCAGCGCGGTCAAAAGGATCGGCTTGAAGCGGATGGCGCCGGCCTCGATCAGCACTTCGCGCAGACCTCTGGAGCGGTCGGAATGGCGCACGAAATCGACCAGCAGGATCGAATTTCTCACAATGATTCCGGCCAGCGCGATGAAGCCGATCATCGACGTCGCCGTGAAGGCGGCATGGAACACCCAATGACCGAACAGGATGCCGATGAACGTCAGCGGCACCGGCGTCAGGATCACCAGCGGCAGTTTGAAGGATTTGAACTGCGCGACGACGAGGATGTAAATACCGACCAGCGCCGCCAGGAAGGCCGCGCCCATGTCGCGGAACGTCACCCAGGTGACCTCCCATTCGCCATCCCAGAGCAGCGTGGGCTTGCTCTCGTCGAGCGGCTGTCCATGCATCAGGATTTCCGGCTTCGGCGCCTCGGCGCTCCATTCCATCTTGTCGAGCGCGGCATCGACGGCGAGAATGCCATAGAGCGGCGCCTCGAATGTTCCGGCGAGTTCGGCCTGCACCATTTCGGCGGCGCGGCCATTGTGCCGGAAGATCGGCAGGGACGAGGGTTCGTCCGAGACTTTGACGACATCGCCGAGTTCGACAATGGTTCGATTGCCGGGCAGCGCATTGGCCGGAACCGGCGTCGTCAAAATCGCCTCGTTGACGCCGCGCTGGTTTTTCGCCAGCGCCATGCGGATCGGCAGGGGCTGGCGGCCGCCTCCGCGATGCGAATAGCCGACGACGTCGCCGCCATAAAGCCGCCGCAAGGTGTCGAACACGTCGCCTTGCTGGACGCCAAAAAATTCGAGGCTGTCCTGATCGACCTCGATCCGCTTGCGCAGGGTCGGCGCGCCAAAGGAATCATCGACATCGACGATGAAAGGCGCGCTCTCGAAGGCCTGGCGGACCTTGGCCGCGACGGCCCGCCGCGTCTGCGGATCGGGCCCGTAGATCTCGGCCAGCAGCGTCGCCAGAACCGGCGGCCCCGGCGGCGGCTCCACCACCTTGATCGAGGTATGCTCCGGCGCTTCAAGGTTTGAGAGCGCCTTGCGGACGGCGATGGCGATGTCGTGGCTCGACCGCGATCTCTTGTCCCTGGGCGCCAGATTGATCTGGATATCGCCCATTTCCGGCTGGTTGCGCAGGTAATAATGGCGCACCAGACCGTTGAAGTTGAACGGCGCGGCGGTTCCGGCATAGGTCTCCAGCGACACGATTTCCGCAATGCCGCCGATCCGCGCGACGGCGTCGGCCAGCACGCGGTTGGTCGTCTCGACCGAGGCGCCATGCGGCAGGTCGGCGACGATGGCGATCTCGGCCTTGTTGTCGAAAGGCAGCAGCTTGACCGTCACCGCCTTGAAATAAAACAGGCTCAACGAGCCGAGCGTGGCGACGCCGACGAGGATCAGGAAAATCCACGCAGAGCGCCGCGTCTTCAAAACCGGTCCCGCGATCCGGCGGTAGAAGGCGCCGAGCTTGCCGCCGCTTTGGTCTTCTGCGCCATGATGGAGGGGCGCCTTGCCGGAAATCGCGACCATCAGCCAGGGCGTCAGGATCACCGCGACGAAGAACGAAAAAACCATCGCCGCCGAGGCGTTCGACGGGATCGGACTCATATAGGGGCCCATCAGACCCGATACGAACAGCATCGGCAGCAAGGCCGCGACGACGGTCAGCGTGGCGACGATGGTCGGATTGCCGACTTCGGCCACGGCGTCGATCGCCGCCTGGACACGCGGCCGCCCATCGCCCATCGCCCAATGCCGCGCGATATTTTCGATGATGACGATGGCGTCGTCGACCAGGATGCCGATAGAAAAGATCAAGGCGAAAAGGCTGACGCGGTTGAGCGTGTAGCCCATGATCCGCGCGGCGAAGAGGGTGAGCAAAATCGTCGTCGGAATGACAATGGCGACAACGATGGCCTCGCGCCAGCCGATGGCGAAGGCGACCAGCAGCACGATGGAAATGGTCGCGAGGCCGAGATGGAACAACAGGTCATTGGCCTTGTCATTGGCCGTCTCGCCGTAATTGCGCGTTACGATGACATCGATGTCTTGCGGAACAACGCGCCCCTTCAGGCTCGCCAGCTGATCGACGATACGTTCCGAGATCAGCACTGCATTGGCGCCGGCGCGCTTGGCCAGCGCGATGGTCACGGTCGGCGTCCCTTTCAGCACACCGTCCGCGTCGCGCGAAAAATGCATCGCGCGCGTCTCGTTGGGCGCGCCGTCGAGCGTGACTTTGGCGATATCGCGCAGATAGACCGGACGATTGTCGCGCGTCGTCAACAGCAAATTGCCGATCTCCGGCAGGGTCTGCAAGGTACGCCCCGCAATGGTCTGGATCTGCAATCCGCCATCGCGGACAAGTCCTGCCTGAAAGGCGCTGTTGGCGCCTTGCACCTTGGCGGCAAGCTGCTGCAAGGTGACCCCATAGCGCGCCAAGGCCGCAGGGTCCGGTTCGATACGGATTTCGTCGGGCTGGTCGCCGACGAGATAGGTCAGGCCGACATCTTCGAGCTTGGCCAGTTCGATCCGCAATTCCCGCGCGACGGCGGTCAGGGCGTCGGCATTCCAGCGGTCTGCCGCATCGGGCTTTGCCGCAAGGGTCAGCGTGACGATGGCGACGTCGTCGATGCCGCGCCCGACGATCAGCGGTTCGGGAATTCCGGCGGGAATCCGGTCGAGATTGGCGCGCACCTTGTCATGGACGCGCAACACTGCGGCATCGGGCGACGTGCCGACGAGAAAGCGCGTCGTGACGACGACCCGGTCGTCATAGGTTTTCGAATAGACATGCTCGACGCCGCTGAGGCCCTTGACGATGTCTTCCAGCGGCTCGGCGACGAGCTTGACCGCGTCCTCGGCCTTGAGCCCGTTGGCCTGCACCATGATATCCACCATCGGCACGGAAATCTGCGGCTCTTCCTCGCGCGGCAGCGTAACCAGCGCGATCAGGCCCAGAGCCAGCGCGGCGATCAGCAGCAACGGCGTCAGGGGCGAGTTGATGAAGGCGCGGGTCAGGCGCCCCGCGAGGCCGAGGTCGGCGACCGTTTCCGCTTGCTTGCCGGCGGCCGTTTCCGCTTTCCTGTCGGAGGGAAGGGTCATGGCGTTGCCACCTTGTCGCCGGCCTTGAGTCCGGTGAGCGCTTCGACCATGTCGGCTTGATGGGCGTCGGCGACGACGACGGCGACGTCCAGCGCGCCTTCGGGACGCAGGACGCGGACGTAATCGACGCCCGAACGCGTCGAGACGGCGGCGCGGGGAATCAGCAGCGCCTGTCGCTCGCCGACCGGCGCGAAAACCTGCACGCGCTCTCCGACGAAGAAATCGGCGAGCCCTTCGACTTCGGCGTCGGCGATGACGCGGCCATTGTCGATTTCGGGATAGATTTTGGCGATGCGCCCCTGCCGCTCGCTGCCGCCGCCGGAGGCGCCATTTCCGCGCGGAGCGACCGAGACTGGCGCGTCGAGCCGCAGCAAGGCGGCGTGACGTTCCGGCAGGCTGAGCCGCAGGTAAGTCGCGCCGGAGGCGATGCGCGCCACCGCTTCGCCGGGCATGACGACCGATCCTGGAACAATGGCGACGGTCAGGACGCGACCGGCCTTGGGCGCCAGGATCTTGCCTTCTTCCGACTGCTGGGCGATGACGGCGCGCTGCGAAC
>NZ_CAIUXT010000153.1 GCF_903903185.1 uncultured Rhodoblastus sp. | reverse complement strand
GCGCGAGATGACGGCTTCGCCGAGCGCGTTTTCGACGCGTTCGAGATAGACTTCGACCTCGTCGCCGACGGCGGGGGCCGGATCGCGGCCATGGCCGGTGAATTCCTTGAGCGGGACGCGGCCTTCGGTCTTGAGGCCGATATCGATGACGGCGACATCCTTTTCGATGGCGACGACGCGGCCCTTGACGACCGAACCTTCGAAAGCTTCGCTATCGCCATAGGTTTCGGCGAGCAGGGCGGCAAAATCATCGCGCGACGGATTGAAACCCGCGGTATTGGCAGACGTCATAAGTTCTCCTGAAATGCCCCGTCAGGGGCGGCGCCGGACCTTGGGTTGGCGTTGACAAAAGCTCCGTTCCGCTGGCGCGCATCTTTTTCAAGATGCGCCTCCGTCTGGGCAGACGGGCCGGCGCGGGCCGGCGGGCGGGAGCAGGTTTTTCACGCCGGGACGTAATGCGAACCTGCGTAAGGGGGGGACATATCAATTCCGGCGGGCAATCACAAGGAAAAAGCGGGAGGTTCTGCCACGCGCCGGCGGGACGAGTTCAAGCGCGGCCGCAATAAGCCCCATCGACGCCGGTCAATGGCTTTCCAGCCCGAGCCTTTGCTCCACGCGCCTGAGGCGGGCTTCGAGATCGGCGATGAGAGTTCCGTGGCCGATGACCGAGGAGTGATAGTCGATAACCGCGCGGCGCAGGCCGACGATCTGCTCCGAAAGGTCTTTTCGCGTTCCGTCGATCTTGGCGTCGAGCGTGTGGAGATCGGCGGCCACGTCCGCGCGCAGTGACTTCATCTCCGAGCGCAATTCCCCGAGGTCGGCCTTCGTCGCCGCGAGTTCGCCTTTCGTCGCCATTTCGCTGCGAATTTCGCGCAGCAGATGCAGCACAAGATTTTCGGGCTGGCCGTCGCTCATATGAACTCCTCACCGCCAAACTACACGAAATCCCATCCGCGCGCCATTGCCGCTCAGCTCACCACCGGGCTGCCAACTCAGGTTAATTTTTATGCTCATGAGCGTCATGGCCGTGCTTGTCACGGCCATCCACGCCGGCAAACAGGGCGAAACTTTCCTAAAGAGTTAGATGGTTCATACCAATTCGTTGACGAAGCGGTTCCGGCCCAGCGTGGATGCCCGGCACAAGGCCGGGCAGGACGGCCGCTGTCAATCCGGGTTAGGAACCCTGCAACTCGCCTTGCGTCAAACCCGCGCCGCCTCGACCATCGCCAGAGCCGCCGCAAAAGCCGCCTCGACGTTGAGATCGGTGGTGTCGAGCACATGGGCGTCCGCCGCCGGCTTTAGCGGCGCGTCGGCGCGCTCGGAATCGCGCCGGTCGCGTTTCACGATGTCTTCGAGAATGGCGGCGTAATCGACCTTTTCGCCGCGTCCGCGCAGTTCGAGCGCCCGGCGCTGGGCGCGGGCCTCGGGGCTGGCGGTGACGAAAATCTTCACATCGGCGTCCGGCGCGATCACCGTGCCGATGTCGCGTCCGTCGAGCACCGCGCCGTTTTTCCGCGCAGCGAAGGCGCGCTGCATGTCGATCAGGGCCGCGCGGACTTCCCGGATGGCGGCGACGACCGAGGCCGCCTCGCCCATTTCGCGCCCGCGCAGGCGGTCCTCGTCGAAATCGAGCAGGGCGAGGCCGCGCGCCGAAGAAACCGCCTTTTCCGCATCGTCGAGCTTGGCGCCCTGGTCGAGCAAGGCGCGCGCCGTCGCCCGGTAGAGCAGGCCGGTGTCGAGATGCGGCAGGTTGAAATGCGCGGCGAGGCGGCGCGCGAGCGTGCCCTTGCCGGAAGCCGCCGGTCCGTCGATGGCGATGATCATCCTGAAAATTCCGCGCCCAGTTGCGCCATCAGGGGGCGGAAGGTCGGGAAGGAAGTGGCGATCATGGTCTCGTCATCGACCGTCACCGGGTTTTGCGAGGCGAGGCCCATGACGAGAAAGCTCATCGCCAGGCGATGATCGAGATGGGTCTCGACCAAGCCGCCGCCCGCGCAAACGCCCGCGCCGCCCTCGACGATCAGGTCGTCGCCTTCGATCTGCGCGCGCACGCCATTGGCGAGGAGGCCGGCTTCGGTCGCCGCGAGGCGGTCGGATTCCTTGACCCGCAATTCCTGCAAGCCGTTCATCCGGGTCACGCCGGTTGCGAAAGCCGCGACCACGGCGAGAATCAGATATTCGTCGATCATCGCCGGCGCGCGGGCGGCGGGCACATCGACCCCGGTCAAGGCGCTGGCGCGAACCCGCAGATCGGCAACCTCCTCGCCGCCCTCCTCGCGCCGCTCCAGTACCTCGATTCGCGCGCCCATCTCAAGCAGAGTGGTCAAAAGGCCGGTGCGCAGCGGATTCATCATCACCCCCTCGACGACGATGTCCGAGCCTTCGACCAGCAGCGCCGCCGCGATCAAGAAGGCGGCGGAGGAGGGATCGACCGGAACCTTGATCGCGCGCGGGCGCAGTTCCGGGCGGCCTTCGAGGGTGATTTTCCGGCCATGCTCGCCAAAAGCCTCGCTGTGCAAATCGGCGCCGAAAAAGGTCAGCATTTTTTCGGTATGGTCGCGGCTGGCCTCGGTTTCGATTACCGTGGTGCGGCCGAGCGCATTGAGCCCGGCGAACAGCACCGCCGACTTGATCTGCGCCGAGGCGACGGGGGTGCGGTATTCGATCGGGGCCGGCTCGGGCGTTCCCTGAAGCAGGATCGGGCAGCGCCCGCCCTCGGCCTGTTCGAGCACCTGCGCGCCCATCAGCACCAGCGGATCGAGAATGCGGCGCATCGGGCGCTTGCGCAAGGAGGCGTCGCCATCGAAACGCGCGGTGACGCCATGGCCGCCGACGACGCCCATCGTCAGCCGCGAGCCGGTGCCGGCATTGCCGAAATCGAGCGCGTCGCGCGGTTCGAGCAAGGACCCGATCCCGGCGCCGAAAATGCTCCAGCTGCCCTCGCCAAGGCGCTGGATTTTCGCGCCGAGCGCCGTGCAGGCGCGAGCGGTGTGGAGCACGTCCTCGCCTTCGAGCAGCCCCTCGACGCGGGTCTCGCCGACCGTCAGCAGGCCGAGCAGGAAGGCGCGATGCGAAATGCTCTTGTCGCCCGGCGGTTTTACCTTTCCGCGCAGCGGACCGCAGGCGCTCGCGGTCAGGGGTTTTGCTTGGAATGCGTGGGACATGGCGATCCAGAGAAAGGCGGGCGTCGAAGAACCTAGCGGAGCGTCTTTTCGATTTCCGGCAGGACGATGTCTTTGAGCGCCCGTTCGGTGATCGGCCCGGTATATTTGAAGGCGACGGTTCCATCCCCGCGAACGATGAAAGTTTCCGGCACGCCGGTCGAGCCCCATTCGATGCCGACGCGGCCATTGAGATCGGCGCCGATCGCCGCATAGGGATTGCCGTCGCTGGCGAGATAGCTCAGCGCATTGGCCGGCTCGTCCGTGTAGTTGACGCCGACGAGGCGCACGCCCATGGCCTTGAGCGCCTCGTTGGCCGCGAGTTTTTTCAGCGCCGGATGCTCAACCCGGCACGGCCCGCACCAGGAGGCGAAGAAATTCAACACCGTGGTCCCACCCTGGCGCAGGTCGGCGTCGGCAAGGCCGGGCCGGTCGCCGCCGGGAATGGCCGGGAGGTTGAAGGCGGGCGCTTGCTGGCCGATCAGCGGCGAAGGCAGGACCGAGGAGCCGCCCCCCGATTGCAGCCGCAACACGAACAGGAATGCCAGCGCCAGAAAGCCGATCAACGGCAGCGCCGCCCGCCAGTTCAGCGGCGGCCTTGTGGTCTCGGCGGGCGGGCTCACCGGTCCTTCTCCGCCTGGTCGAACCGCGCCAGCTGTTTTTTCAGATCGCGGTAATCGAGCGCGATTTTCACCGTCAGGAAACCGACCACCACGGCGGCGAAGCCATAGGCGAAGGCGATATAGAAAGAATAATCCTTCATTGCGCCGCCTCCGGCGAAAATTCCGGCTCTTCGGCGCTGGCCGCGAGAATGCTCAGGCGGCGCAGGCGGCGGCGCAATATTTCATTGCGCACTTCCATCAGATGCAGGGTGAAGAACAACAGCGTGAAGGCCAGCGCCATCACCAGCAGCGGCCACAGCATCGAGGGCGAAATGGCCGGGCCGCCGAGCCGGAAGACCGAGGCCGGCTGATGCAAAGTGTTCCACCAATCGACCGAGAATTTGATGATTGGAATATTGACCACGCCGACCAGCGTCAGAATCGCGGCGGCGCGCGCCGCCTGCGACGGCTCCTCGATGGTCCGCCACAGGCCGATCAGGCCGAGATAGATCAGGAACAGCACCAGAACGGAGGTCAGGCGCGCGTCCCACACCCACCAGGTTCCCCACATCGGCTTGCCCCACAGCGAGCCTGTGACGAGGCAGAGCAAGGTGAAGGCGGCGCCGAGCGGGGCGGCGGCCTTCTGCGCGGCGTCGGCGAGCGGATGGCGCCAGACCAGAGTGCCGAGCGCGGCGCAGGCCATCACCATATAGGACATCATGCCGAGCCAGGCGGCGGGGACGTGGATATACATGATCTTGACCGAACCGCCCTGCTGGTAATCGTCCGGGGCGACGAAGAAGGTCAAGGCAAGGCCCACAATCAGCGCCAGCGCGGTCGCGCCGGCCAGCCAGGGAATCAACCGTCCCGCAAGGACAAGAAAATTTGTCGGATTGGCGTATTTGAGCATCGACCTTCAGCCATTGGTTCGCGCCAGCGCCGCCTGATTAGGCGGGCTTGCCGCCAAATGCAATTGTTTGCGGGCGAAATGACGGCGAACGCGCGCATTTGTCGCGAAACGGCGGCCGGCCCCCCGGCGCGCGATGCGCGTCGCGCCCGGCCTGCGGATTGCATCGGCCGCGGCGACCGTCGAAGGCCCAAAGCCGGACTTGTTAGCAACAACGACAATTGACGCGAAGGGCTCGGGCGTCGTTTATGCGTCCCCAGTTTCTTTCCGGGCGCGGCGACGACGAGGCCGCGCCCGCCCACCTTTGTAAAGAAAGAGTCCCTGATGCCGATGCTTGAAACCTATCGCGCCCATGCCGCCGAGCGCGCCGCGCTTGGAATTCCCGCGCTGCCGCTGTCGGCGAAGCAGACCCAGGAGCTGGTCGCCCTGTTGCGCGATCCCCCCGCCGGCGAAGGCGCCTTTCTCGTCGAATTGCTGACCCATCGCGTGCCGGCGGGCGTCGATGACGCCGCCCGCGTCAAGGCGGGATTCCTCGACGCCGTGGCTTCGGGCGTCGAGCAGAACGCCCTCGTCTCGCGCAAGCTCGCAACTGAACTTCTCGCCACCATGCTCGGCGGCTTCAACATCAAGCCCTTGATCGACCTTTTGGGAGACGCCGAAGTCGGCGCGGTCGCAGCGGAGGGGCTCAAGAAGACCCTCCTGGTGTTCGACTATTTCCACGACGTCGAGGAACTGGCCACGAAGGGCGCGGAGCCCGCCAGATCCAACGCCCAGAGCGTCATCCGGTCCTGGGCCGACGGCGAATGGTTCACCTCACGGCCGGAAGTTCCGGCCTCGCTCACCGTCGCAGTGTTCAAGGTCAATGGCGAGACCAATACCGACGATCTGTCGCCGGCACCCGACGCCTCGACGCGTCCCGACATTCCGCTGCATGCGCTGGCCATGCTGAAGAACGCCCGTCCCGGCATCGTCCCCGACGAACCGGGCGCGCGCGGCCCGGTGCGGCAGATCGAGGCTCTGGTCGCCAAGGGCCTGCCGGTCGCCTATGTCGGCGATGTCGTCGGCACCGGCTCGTCGCGCAAGTCCGCCACCAATTCGGTGCTGTGGTTCACCGGCGAGGACATTCCCTATGTCCCCAACAAGCGCTTCGGCGGCGTCTGCCTCGGAACGAAGATCGCGCCGATCTTCTTCAACACCATGGAAGACGCCGGCGCGCTGCCGATCGAACTCGACGTCTCCAGAATGGAAACCGGCGACGTCGTCGAACTGCGCCCCTATGACGGCAAGGCGCTCAAGAACGGCGAAGTCATTGCGCAATTCGCCGTCAAGTCGGAGGTGATCTTCGACGAAGTGCGGGCGGGCGGGCGCATTCCGCTGATCATCGGACGCGGCCTCACCGCCAAGGCCCGCGAATCGCTCGGCCTGCCGGTCTCGACCCTGTTTCGCCTGCCGGCGGTGCCCGCCGACACCGGCAAGGGCTTCACCCTCGCCCAGAAGATGGTGGGGCGCGCCTGCGGCCTGCCCGAGGGCAAGGGCGTGCGCCCCGGCAATTATTGCGAACCGCGGATGACCACGGTCGGCTCGCAGGACACCACCGGCCCGATGACGCGTGACGAACTCAAGGACCTCGCCTGCCTCGGCTTCTCCGCCGATCTGGTGATGCAGTCCTTCTGCCACACCGCCGCCTATCCCAAACTCGTCGATGTGCAGACCCACCGCGAATTGCCGGGCTTCATTTCCAATCGCGGCGGCGTGTCGCTGCGTCCGGGCGACGGGGTGATCCACTCCTGGCTCAACCGCCTGCTGCTGCCCGACACGGTCGGCACCGGCGGCGACAGCCACACCCGCTTCCCCATCGGTATTTCGTTTCCCGCCGGCTCGGGCCTCGTCGCCTTCGCGGCGGCGACCGGCGTCATGCCGCTCGACATGCCGGAATCCGTGCTCGTCCGCTTCAAGGGCGAATTGCAGCCGGGCATTACCTTGCGCGACCTCGTCAACGCCATTCCGCTGGCGGCGATCAAGGCGGGCCGGCTGACGGTCGAGAAAAAGGGCAAGAAGAACGTCTTCAGCGGCCGCATCCTCGAAATCGAGGGCCTGCCGGACCTGAAGGTGGAACAGGCCTTCGAGCTTTCCGACGCCTCGGCCGAGCGTTCCGCCGCCGCCTGCACGGTGCGGCTGAACAAGGAGCCGATCATCGAATAT
This sequence comes from uncultured Rhodoblastus sp., assembly GCF_903903185.1. Classification (GTDB taxonomy): domain Bacteria; phylum Pseudomonadota; class Alphaproteobacteria; order Rhizobiales; family Beijerinckiaceae; genus Rhodoblastus. The sequence continues at coordinate 8,198 of NZ_CAIUXT010000153.1, read as the reverse complement.
ATGCGCTCGAACATCGTGCTGATGAAGTGGATGATCGCCAATGGCTATCAGGATCGCCGCTCGCTCGAGCGCCGCATCGCCGCCATGCAGGCGTGGATCGCCAATCCGGTGCTGTTGCAGCCCGACGCCGACGCCGAATATGCCGCCGTTTTCGAGATCGATCTCGCCGACGTCAAGGAGCCGATCCTCGCCTGTCCGAACGATCCCGACGACGTCAAGGTGCTGTCCGAAGTCGCAGGCGACAAGATCGACGAGGTGTTCATCGGCTCGTGCATGACCAATATCGGCCATTTCCGCGCCGCCGGCAAAATTCTCGCGGGCCGGACCGACATCCCGACCCGGCTGTGGATCGCCCCGCCGACCAAGATGGACGCCCATATCCTGACCGAGGAAGGCTATTACGCGACGCTCGGCAAATCAGGCGCCCGCATGGAAATGCCCGGCTGCTCGCTGTGCATGGGCAACCAGGCGCAGGTCCGCAAGGGCGCGACCGCCGTTTCGACCTCGACCCGCAACTTCCCCAATCGTCTGGGCATCGACACCCGCGTCTACCTGTCCTCGGCGGAACTTGCGTCCGTTGCGGCGCTGCTCGGCAAGATCCCGACCTTCGAGGAATATATGGCCGAGATCGGCAGCCTGAAGGGCAAGACCGAAGAAGTCTACCGCTACATGAATTTCGACCAGATCCCGGAATTCGTCGAACTCGCGGAAACCGTGGGCGCCTGAGACATAGAGGCGGGGCGCCGCCGGCGCCTCACGTTCCCATTTGCCCCGGTTGACGCGCCGGCCCGGAAAAAGCTGATTTCAGCTCTTTCCGGGGCTCTTCGCAAAAATTCAGATCGGATAGCGGAGGATGGCGGCAAGATCCGCCTTGCCCGGAATGTCGTCGCGGCGCGCCGCCACCACGCGCCCGCCCGATTGCAGCACCCGCCGGGCGATTTCGTCGACCACGCCGTAATTGATCGCGTCGGGCTTGTCGTCGATGGTCACCGAACCGTCTTCGTCGTTGACGCGGCCCGAAATCACCGTGTCCATGTCAACCAGAATGGTGTCCACGGCGCCAAAGGTGGCGGCGCGCGCCGCCTGCGCCACATCGCTGGTGGCGCGGCCCTGCGCCTGACGGGCGGCGAACAGCGCGCCGAGGCTCGCGATTTCCGCGGCGTAGATTTCATCCAGCACGCCGCGCGCCGCTGCGGCGAGCTCGTGATCCGGGGTTTCGGCGTGGTTGCCCGCAATGACCTGCGCGGCGAGATGCCCATAGCTGGCGGTATTGCGGAAAATCGACGCCAGCGGTTCGGCGGCGGCGAGAATCAGCGGGGCGTTCTCGCCCTTGAGGAACGGACGCAAGGCCTGGTCCACCGTGCGCGCATAGCGCGTCAGCGTCGCGCTTTCGCTGGTTTGCTCGCCCGAGCGCATGCCCCCGTCTTTTTCGATATGGCTGCGACGTCCGAGCGCGGCGTTGAAATCGCGCGGCAGGCCGGGAACGGCGACCGCATGGGGCGGCAGATCGGCGGAAACCTCGATCAGGCGGACGGCGCCAATGCCGATGACCAGAACATAGGCGTGATGCGGGAAGGCGACGGAGCGCAGCAGCGGCTTCAAATGGAAGCGGTCGGAGACTTCGACCGCGTTGGTCAGCTTGTTGGGCAGGCGGAAGCTGCGCACGCGATCCCTGGTGGCGAAAATCGCGAGGCTATTGGCCTGGACCGCCCAGAAATCGTCGTCCTCGATGATTTCTTCGACCGCGCTCTGGATCGGCCAGATGTCGCGCTTGTCGGTTCCGGCGGCCTCCAGTTGCGCGACCGCCTCCTTGAGCAGGTTCTTGAGTTCGATCCGGTCGGCCTTCGCGTCCTGCGTCGTCGGCGTGGTGCGCAGATAGATCGAGACCGCCGGCGCCTGTTTGTGTTGAGCCAGTTGTTCGATTTCGGTCCGGCTCGGCAGATCGATATGCAGCACGAAACATCTCCATTAAACAGCTTGTCGGCGGAGGCGGCCCCACTTTTGAGGCTGTTCGTTCCGCCGCGCGGTTCCCCGATCGGGCGCGCAGGCGTTGCTGATATCACAGCCGCTCCAAAACCCGCGCTGTTTTAAAATTATTGCTTTCTCGCCTCAAATGCCGTCGAGCGCGCCGATGAACGGCAACTCGCGGAAGTGTCCCGCGTAATCCATGCCATAGCCGACGATAAACCGATTTGGGCAGGTAAAGCCGATGAAATCGGCGGCGACCTCGACCTCCCTCTTATGCGGCTTTTCCAGCGCCACCGCGATCAGCACGCGACGGGCGCCGCGCGCGAGCAACAGGGTTCTGGCGAAGGAAAGCGTGCGGCCGGATTCGAGAATATCGTCGATCAGCAAAACGTCGCGGCCAAGCGTTCGCGCCGTGACGTCGCGCGCCAGCTTGACCCGGCCCGAAGAGGCGACGCCTTCGCCATAGCTGCCGATTTGCAGGAAATCGACTTCGGGCGCGACCCCGGCCCGGTGCAGGGCGCGCAAGAGATCGGCGGCGAAGACGAAGGCCCCGATCATGATCGGCACGGCCAGAAGGTCGTCGGGCGCGACCGCCGCGACGGCGCCGGCGATGGCGTCGACGCGCTCGGCGATCGCGGCCTCGTCGAACAGGATTTGCGGCTCTCGCTGCATCATGATCCCTTACCCGCCCGCTCGGCGGCGCCGGCGAAACGCGCCCGCACCTCGCGTCCCTGCGGCGGCGGCGCGGCGAGACGCGCGCGAAACGGCGCCGTCTCAAAGGCCCCCAGCCGAGGTTGCGGCGCAGCGGCGGTCCAATGATAGACTTCCTGACCGGCGGCGTCGAGCACCGCCAGTCTCACCCGCGGCGCCTCGCGCGGTTCTCCTCCGGAATTGCGGATTTCGCCCTCCACCACCAGGATCAGCCGTCCGTCCTCCTCGGTCAGCCGGGAGACCAGCGGGCCGAACCTGAGGCGGCGCGTATGGCCCTCCAGTCCCAATGCCGCATAGGCCGGCGCGAGAACCGGCGCCAGCGCCAGAATTTTCGTCCGCGCGCCGATCAACAGCGACCACAGGACGACAAGGGCGAGCGCCGCGCAGGCGACGCCGCCGGGACGGCGCCGCACGGCGGGAGAATCATGTTCGGCGCGGGGCCGAGGCAGGGAGCCATTGTGCATAAATTCGCCGGATGCCAGAATCGCAGGCGCCGGATTTGACGCGTTTCATTGGTGTGCTGCTATGGTTAAAACCGGGTTAACAAGCGTGATTCGCGCGCAGCAGGAGCCCTCTCCGTGGTTCGGTTCGAAAATGTCGGCTTGCGGTACGGGATGGGCGCGGAAATTCTGCGCGACATCAGTTTCGACATCGGCCCTCGCACCTTTCAGTTCCTGACCGGGCCTTCGGGCGCCGGCAAGACCACGCTGTTGCGCCTGATCCTGCTGGCGCTGCCGCCGACGCGCGGCCTGATTACGCTGTTTGGCGAGGATTCCGCCCAGCTCGACAAGGATTCCATCACCGCGTTGCGCCGCAAGGTCGGCGTGGTGTTCCAGGATTTTCGCCTGCTCGACCATCTCACCACCTATCAGAATGTCGCCTTGCCGCTGCGGGTGCAGGAGCGCGACGAGGCGAACTATCGCGCCGAAGTGACCGAGCTTCTGCACTGGGTGGGGCTGGGCGAGCGGATGCATGTCTATCCGCCAGTGCTGTCGGGCGGCGAAAAACAGCGCGCGGCCATCGCCCGCGCCCTGATCATGCGGCCGGAACTGCTCGTCGCCGACGAACCCACCGGCAATGTCGATCCCTCGCTGGCGCGCCGGCTGATGCGGCTGTTCCTCGAATTGCACAAATCCGGCACTTCGGTGGTGATCGCCACCCATGATCTCGCCTTGATGGACCAGTTCGACGGCGCGCGGCGGCTGGTGCTCGGCGACGGCCGCCTGCATATTTACGATTGAGCGCGAGATGAGCGACCAGCATGAGTGACCCCTTGCCGACCGCTTCGCCTGCATCCACGCCGCCGCAGGCGGAAGACAACGAGGACGTGTGGAGCGACACGCCGCTGGTGCCGCCGGAAAGCGTGGCCGGGCGGGCGCTGGCCATCGTCATCGCCATCATGACCTTTCTGGCGGCCCTGACCGCCGGTTTCGCCCTGGCCCTGACCGACGCCTCGCAGCAATGGCGCGGCGCGGTGGGACTGGAAATGACCATCCAGGTCATGCCGCGTACGGGCCGCGACATCGAGGCCGACGCTGCCAAAGCGGCGGAAATCGCCGCCTCCTTCCCCGGCGTCGGGGAGGCGCGGGCCTTTTCGCGGGCGCAATCGGAGGAGCTTCTGACCCCCTGGCTCGGCGCGGGGCTGGATTTGAGCCAGTTGCCGGCGCCGCGCATGATCGTGGTGCGGCGCGACGGCAATGGGCGCCTCGACGAAATCGCGCTGCGCGCGACGCTCGACGCCGCCTTGCCCAACGCCGTTCTCGACAATCACGGCGCCTGGATGCAGCGGCTCGATGACATGGCGCGGGTGGTGGTCGGCGCGGCGATCGGCATTTTCGCGCTGGTGCTGACCGCGATGGGCCTCGCCGTCGGCTTCGCCACGCGCGGCGCCATGGCGGGAAACCGCGAAATCATCGAGGCGCTGCATTATGTCGGCGCGGCGGACGGCTTCATCGCCCGGCAATTCCAGTTGCATTTCCTGGCGCTCGGCCTGCGCGGCGGGGCCATCGGCGGCGGCGCGGCGATCGCACTGTTCGTGGCGCTCCGGCTGTTGTCGCGGCGCTGGGCGACCAGCGCCTCCGGCGAACAGGCCGAAGCCCTGTTCGGCTCCTTCGCGCTGGGCTGGGGCGGAATCGCGACGATCGCCGCTTTGTCGGTCGGCGTGGCGCTGCTCACCGGCTTCATGTCGCGCCAGATCGTCTATCGCAGCCTTGGCGATTTCTCGCGCCGGCCCAAATGAAATTTGCCCGCACACGTTTTGCGCCGCCAACGTCATTTCCCGTCGAAAAACGGCAAAGCCGGACCTTTCGCTTTTCATTTGACGCCACATCCGGCAAAAGCACGCCATGCTGATCCTGCGCTCGCTCCTGTTCAACATCGCCTTTTATGTCAATCTGACCGTCATCATGATCGGCGGTCTGCCGACCATGCTGTTCAGCCGCGCCCGCATTCTCGATGTCGCGCGGGTCTGGGCCCACTCGTCGCTCTGGCTGCTCGACAAGATCTGCGGCCTCAAGGTGGAATTCCGCGGCCACGAACATCTGCAGAGCCTCGGCGACCGGGGCTTCATCATCGCCGCCAAGCATCAATCGGCCTGGGAGACTTTCGCGCTTCTCACGCAGATGCGCGACTTCACCTTCATCGTCAAACGCGAACTGACGCAAATTCCGCTGTTTGGCCTCTATCTGAGCCGCTCGAACCAGATCGCCATCGACCGCGCCAGCCGCTCCGCCGCCCTGCGCGATTTGATCCAGCAGGCCGGCGCGGCCATCGCCGAGGGGCGCGCCATTTTCATCTTTCCAGAGGGCACCCGCCGCGCGGCCGGCGCGCCGCCGCACTACAAGAGCGGCGTCACCCATCTCTATGCCGCGACAGGCGCGCCCTGCCTGCCGGCAGCGCTTAATTCCGGCCTGTTCTGGCCGCGCCGCACCTTCATCCGCCGCCCCGGAACCGTGGTAATCGAATTTTTGCCGCCGATCGAAGCCGGCCTGCCCAACGCCGAATTTGCCGGCATTCTGCAGGAGCGGATCGAAACGGCCACCGGCCGGCTGATCGCCGAGGCCCTCGCGAAAGACCCGAGCCTCGCCGTCAATCTCGAAAAAAGCGACGCTGCGGCAGCCGGCGCGGCTTGACTTTATACCCGTTTTGTTCTTTTTTGTTCTTGTTACCTTCATTTTGGTCAGGAACGAAAATGGCCCGCCAGCAAGAAGCCGCTCCATCGCCTGCCTCGCCTCTTCCGGCCCGTTGCCTGCCGCTCGCCTGCCTCGACGAGACGGGGATGGAAAATTTTCTGCGCTTCTGGCGGGGCGCTTCGGGGCGCCGCTACATCTGCTCGGTTTACGCCATCGGCGCGCCGCCCGTGTTCGATTGTGCGCGCTCCGTCGTCGCCGCCGTGCGCCAGGAAGCGGACGGCGCCAAAATCCTGTTCGCCTTCCAGCCCGGCCCCGAGGCCGAGCGTGACGGCCTGCGGCTGTGGACGGAACAAGCGCGCCGCGAGGGCGCCGACGAATGGCATGTCCATCTGCTGGCCGGATCGCCGGAGGCGCGGGAATCGGCGCTGCGCGATCTGGCCTGCGCCGCCTGAATTTGGGCGGCGTTGGTTTTGGCGCAGGCGCGGCGCAATCCCTGACGGCGGCGATTTTTCATTTCCCGGGAACCTGCTATAGCAACCCAGCCTCGCGGACTTGATCGTCCGCTGCGCCAGATTCTCCCGATTGCGCGAGCGCCATGGCCTTTCTGCCCAATTCCCGCCTCCTGCGCCGCCTTGGTCTCGGGCTCGTCCTTCTGGTCTGTCTGGCCATTGGCCCGTTCTGGCTCTATTCGGCGAACCGGCTCGCCGCCTATATGGACCAGAAGACCTTCGGCGACGCCTCGGTCGCCGATTTCTGCGCCTCCAGCGACATTGGCGGCTTTCCGTTCCGCCTGCGGGTCAAATGCGGCGGCTTTTCCGCGCCCCTGAGCATCGGGCAGAACGACGTCCTCGCCAAGGTCGAGCAGGCGCGCGGCGAAGCCAGCATTTTTTCTCCGGGCCATCTGTCGATGAGTCTTTCCAGCCCGGTGAGCCTGCAAAAGCCCGACGGGAGCGTGTTCGCGAAATTGCGCCATGACGGGCTGACGCTCGACGTCGCCTGGTCGCGCGCAAAACTCGACAAGGCCAATCTCGATGTCGCGGCGCTCGACTGGCGCCCGGAGTCCAACGATGCCGGCGTCGCCTTCAACCTGCAAAAACTGTCGGCGCAACTCCAGCCTTTGCGCGAGGAAGGCGCGCTGCGCTTCGATCTCGCTGGCGAAGGCCTGACCTCGCCCCTGCTGCAAGCGCTGATCCAGAAGAGCGATCTTGGCCATTTCGCGCTCAAGGCCAAAATCTCTCCCGCGCCCGCCCCCGCCGCCGACTGGCGCGCCGCACTCGACCTTTGGCGGCAGAACGCCGGCGCGGTGGCGATCGAACAATTCGACTGGCAGGCCGGCGAACTCGCCCTTCGCATCGACGGGACGCTGGCCCTCGACGAGGCGCATCGCCCGTCGGGGCGCCTGACGCTCGCCGCCAAGGGCGCCGGACCGTTGTTGACCCGACTCGGCGTTCCGGCCTTTGCCGCACAGGCGCAAAATATTATCGGCGCGCTGCTCGGCAAACCAGCGGCCCAACCCGAAGACCGCGACGCCATCGTGCTGCCGCTGGTTCTCGCCAAGGGTCAGGTTTTTCTCGGGCCGCTGCGCCTGCCGGCCAGTCTCGCGCCGCTGTATTGAGCCAACTCACTTCAACGCAAACCGCTCGGCATGGCTGCCGACCCAGGCCGCGCCGCCCTGCGCCGGCAGGCTCAAACCCGCCGCGAGCTTTTCGGCGCTCCAGTCGCCCGGCGCCGACACCAGCAGGCAAACGCCGTCTTCCAGCGGCGCCCGCGCCAGAGCCTCGCAGCCGGTCGCCTGAAACGCGCCGTCGTCGGGCGCGGGCCCGCCGCGCCAGTCCAGCGAAAACAGCGCCACGTCGCGCGCCGCGGCTTCGGCGAGCGGATTGGAAATGATGAACACCGGCAGCCCCGCGGGATGATCGGGCCGCTCGACGAAGGGCAGCCGGGCGATGATTTTCGGCGCATTTTCGGGCGTGAGACCGCGCCACCAGGCCCCATCCGCGGGCCGCGCGCTGGCGCGAAGCATGCCGAGATCGCCGCCGCCGTCGGCGCGCCCGGAAGCGGCGACCGCCGCAATCGTCGAGGCGGGACCGGGGTGCGGGCGCAAGGGGACCGTGAAGCCGAAATGAAACCGCGCCGAATCGCGCATGGCCGCGTCGCCCTCCGACATGTCGGCGTGGACCGCGTAATTCGACTGGACAAAGGTGAAGGTGGAGATGATCACCCGCCAGATGCTCTCGACCGTGTCGAGCGGCAGGCGCCCATGATGGCGCGCGGCGATGACACGCATCATGTCGTCCTCGCGACCCTGACGGAAGGGCGAACCGCCGCCCTGGCGCGCCTTGACCGCGATCAGCAGGGCGATGATATCGCCTCGCTTCATCAGCAAAT
>NZ_CAIUXT010000152.1 GCF_903903185.1 uncultured Rhodoblastus sp. | reverse complement strand
CAACAACGGTTCGGAGCGAGCGCTGCGGCCCTGTGTGATCCAGCGCAAAGTCACGAATGGCTATCGCGCCATGTGGGCCGCACAGGCCGAGGCGGACGTGCGCACGGCCGTCGACACCGCAAGGCTCAAGGGCGCAAACCCATTCCAGACGATCCTCGGCACCCTGGCCTGAAGTCGCAAAAAAACCGCGCCTAAAAATGGGGGTGGGTAATTACCAGGAACCGGCAATGTTCGGAGGCCGGTCAGTCCAGTAGGGAATGATGACGTGACAATTGCCGAAATCTCGACGAGATTCTCAATCTCTCTGGCGGTCTGGCTGATAGCAACTGCGGCCATCGCCGCCGAGCCGACAGGGCTTGCCCTGAACCCAGCGGTCACGCAGGCGACGATCACGGAGACGATCTGCACGGCGGGATGGACGCGAACGGTTCGTCCATATGTCGCGGACATGAAGCGGATCAAGGCCGAGATGCTGGCCGCCGTCGGCGAACCCATCGAACGCCGTAACCAATACGAACTTGACCATGTCGTTCCGCTCGCCCTCGGCGGCGCCACGATCGACCGGCGCAATCTCTCCCTACAGCCCATCGGCGAGGCGCGGGAAAAAGACGCCATAGAGGTGTGCCTGTCCTGGCTCGTCTGCCAAGGTAAAATCGCCTTGGAAGACGCTCAGTCGGCCATTTTCGAAGACTGGCGGCAGGCCGGGGAGCTTTGCGAAGAGGATTGGTGACATTCTTTCTGTCGGGTCTAGAAAACGACGTTTGGCAACCGACACGCCGGTCGCTGATAGAGGAGTAGCATATCAAACGGCGGCTTTCCGCCGACTCCGCGCGATAGCCATCCTGTCCGGGAATGACCGGATTTGGCGCAGCCACGTCCTTCATGGTCGCTCGGGAATGCCTCCTTTCAGCCGGAACGCGGGCTTTCATGGGCGCTTTATCCACCTCGCCGCCTTGGTGCGAACGCGACGTTGTGAAGACGTTTCTTCTTGCTGAGCCGTAGACGAAATTGAGGCTGTCTGTCTCTTGGGAGCAGCCGTCGCAACCTGGATCGTCTTTCCGGGCGGTTTGATCTTTTCCGCGACGGCGCGACCGCTACCGCTCTTCGTGGTCCCGGCTTTCGAGGGCGATTTTTTGCGCGCAGTGGCGGAAGACACGATGGTGGAGCCTTTCGTCGTCGAAGTCTTCGTTGCCGTTTGCGCGGACTTACCGACCTGACCGGTCTTTGGCGCCTTTGAAGAAACCGCGTTTTTCGCCGGACGCGCATCCTTTTTCACAGCGGAGGTTTTTGGCGCAGAGGACACTGGCGCCATTTCGACGCCGAACAAAGCCGCGAGGTCGTCATCGGCGAGAATGCGCGTTCCAGCGCCGCCGCTTTGTGTGATCGGAAGATCGGCCCCCGCATGGACGATCAATTCGGCACTTTCGACGCCACGCAAGGCGAAGATCAGGTCCGGCGTCGCGTCCAGCCTTGCGGCCGCGCCGTAAAGCGTGGCCGCCACATGTTTGCACATGCGCGCCCCGTCGGGGCAGGAGCAGGACATTTTGATTTCGCTCGGCGCGGGAAACAGCCCGTCGCCTTTGCGGCAGACGCGCTCCATGACGTTTTTCGACAAT
>NZ_CAIUXT010000151.1 GCF_903903185.1 uncultured Rhodoblastus sp. | reverse complement strand
CTATACCGGCACTGCGCGGATCGGCGCGCTTCCAGTCGGCGCCTTGCAAAATCGCGCTCGCCGCACCGCCGCTAACCGAAATCAAAAATCAGCCCGTGGCTGCGGCGTACCGCTTACAATTGACCCCTCACGGCGACGGCCATGCCGCCTTTTTCCGTCTGGCTCGCACCCTTCATTGGGCGGGTGTGACTGGTTCCGATTTGACGCAAGAATTGCGCGATCAGGCTGCACATGCCCATTCCCCGCAAAAGCGGAGGGCCGAAATCAACGGAATCGTCAAAAAACTGGACCAGAGCGGTAAAATCGGCGGCAGGAAAGCCGCATAGCCTTTGATCAATTCCACACGTTGCGCGGACTGATTGCCATCAGCGGTTCTCGTTCGGCAACGTGTGGAACTCACATCCCCAGACTGCCGCCGATAGCCGAAAAATATATTATTTGGCCGCTCGTCCCCCCGTCTCTCGCCCATTGACGGCAACGCTGAAGATGGCGACCTTGGGCGGCAGCACGTCCTCGCAGAACAAGATCGGAGAGCCCAACATGAGCGACAACGATCCCTATATCGCCCACCATTTTTCTTGAATAAAATCAGACACTTGAGCCAGACGCGTTCGCGCGTCAATCGGTATGTGCAGGCAGAACAGAGCATGAAGATGCATGTGCACACGTGCAAAATCCGTGCAGTTTGTTCGTGAGCCGTTCTAACCAAACTCGGGTTCTACGAGCACACTCGATCTAAAATTGGGGCACAGTCGATCATAATTCGCCGGCAAAAGCGCGATCGAGGATCGACGGCAGAAGGGCGTTTAACTCGGCCGCTGTTTCGGCTTTCACGCTCTTTAGCGCATCTACCTCCGCTTGTAGCGCGTCAAACCATTTCTGCGTTTCGATTGGTGGCACTGGCACTTTGATGTTTGTCAACGCCTCGATACCGAGAGTCCGATTTCTTCCAGCGCCGCCGGGTGATGCAGCGCGAATCAGCTCAATTCCTTCGTTTGTCAGAAAATAGAAGCGTAGGAATTGCGAAGTAGCCACCCCCGCTCTCGGAACGCAACTCATAAACCGGTGCGAGCCAAAACGCCCATGATCCTCAGGCTTTGCCACCGCAATCGCACCCTCCCAAGCAAACACATTACTGAATAAAAGATCGTCGCGTTCAATCCTAAAAATTCTCTTTGACCCTAACTCAAAGGCAGAAAGTGCAGGTTTATGAAAGGTGCCATGGCCAAATGATCTAATTCCAAGTTCCGGATAAACTGTATTTGTCTGAATCTCTGTCGGACGGCGGATGAGCGGCGCAACCTCTGCCATCGGGCGTCGAGGAGCGTTTCTTGCTACATTCCAGAACGTTGCTAAAAGAAGTGCTCGGCACTCTTTCTCCTCATCGTCTCGAATCTGTCGAATTTCTTGTAATTTGGTAGCCAGTTCCTCAATCCGTGCGACCAATCGTCGCTGCTCCGCCACCGGCGGCAACGGGATTTCAAGCGCAAGGAATCGGTCTTCCTGCAACCGAACGCGATTAGTTGTCCCTTCACTAGCGCGCACACACAAGTTTACAAAGCCCGACGTGCGACTAAGCCACGCAAGAAAGGCGACGCTGATTCGTTCCGCATTTGAATAGAAGAGTGGGAAGTCGTTCGTGACGACTGCACCGTCAAGTTCGGGCGGGACGATTCCGATAGCGCCGTTTCGAGCATCAATGCGAGAAAGGATGAATTGTCCGGTTTTTGCAACGAAGCGTCGAGCACTTGCTATCTCTGCACCCAAGATGGTGCCGCGCAAAACAACCCCTTTCCCCCACATCTTCACCGTGATTTCGCGGTAAGTTGCGTCGGCCTGAAGCGCTATCGTATCCTCCGAGCGTTTCAAAACGTCGCGAAGCTTCACCAATGGCCATTGCTTGCTCATACTTGATTTGCCAAGAGTCTTTGAATGTTTTCCATTATCTCCGCGATACGTTGCTCTTTCTTCAGAATGTCGGCAGCGAGTTGCGCGGGCGGCAGGTGCGTGATGTCTTCCTTCCCCCGCGGATTCTTGCGGTCGAGGTTACAGCCGTTCGCCAGTAACTCGGCGGCGGGCACTTTCCACGCATTGTCATTTTCCTTCCGCTTGTTCCACCACGTCGCCAGCGTCGCGAACTCCTCAAACTGGAGGGGAGCGGTTTTGGTGTAGTTCTTCCGACCCTCTGGCAGCGGTTGTTCGTAGTACCAGACCTCGCGCGTCGGGCCGCTGCGATCGAAAAACAGAATGTTGGTTGGGATGGGAGTGTATGGCGCAAAGACCCCATTGGGCAGCCGGACGATAGTATGCAGGTTGAATTCCTTGAGCAGTTCTTCCTTGATACGGGCACAGACGCCGTCGCCGAACAAGGTGCCATTCGGGACGACCACTGCCGCGCGCCCAGCATGTCCAGCCAGTGTCGCTTTGCGACGGAGCTTCCGCATGATCAGTTGCAGGAAGAGCAAGGCGGTTTCGGCCGTTTGCCTATCTTGCGGAAAATTCCCTTGGATACCCTTCTCCTCTTCTCCGCCGAAGGGTGGATTGGTGACGATAACTTCCACCCGATCTCTTTCGCCAATCTCCGAGAGTTTGAACCGCAGTGAGTTACCTGGATCGATGCTCGGCGCATCAAGCCCATGGAGCAGCAGATTCATTTGGCAAAGCAGATACGGCAACGACTTTGGCTCGGCTCCAAAGATCGAGTCTTGTTGAAGACGCTTGCGATCGGCGACGGTCTTCACTTGCTTGCTGAGATAATTGAATGACTCGACAAGGAACCCACCCGTGCCGGCGGCAGGATCGAGAACCGTCTCCCCAAGACGCGGATCGATCATTTCGACCATAAAACGCACTACAGGACGCGGCGTATAGAATTCTCCGGAGTCTCCTGCGGAGTCGCGCATTTCGCGCAACATGGACTCATAGAGCGCGCCAAGCGTATGGAGCTCTTCGCTCGAAGTGAAATGAATACCCGCGATTTTGTTGATCACGTCTCGCAACAGATAGCCGCTCTTCATGCGATTATCGACGCCACGGAAGACAGTCGCGACGACATCCCGACGATTATCGCCGTTCGAGCTCGTTAGCTGCCGTAGATAGGCGAAAAGGCCGGCCCCTCGCTTGCCATTCGGCAGGACAGCCTCGTCTTGGTTGATGAAAGCCAAGAGTTCATCGCCTGTGATTCCCTGCGGGTTTTCCGCCCAATCACGCCACCGATAAGGCGCATCGATTGCCGGTCGGAATGATTTTCCTGCGAGTACCGCTTCCACTTCGCGCTGCACCTCAAGATCGTCGAGAAATTTCAGGAACATGATCCAAGTGAGCAGCGGCAGTCGATCAAGATCGCCGTTCAGACCCTTATCTTTCCGCATCAAATCGCGTGCGGACTTCAACAGGCTACCCAACGATTGCGTCGTCGTGAGCTTTGCGTTCGGTTTACGCGGCATAGAGTTCATTCTGTAAGTTGGTTACGGCGATGCGCAGTTGGTCGGCGCTCCCGAAATAACGGATAATTTCAGCCACTTGCCCATGATTGGAAATAGGCGGGACATGCAGCACGTCCGGAAGCACGAATTGCGCGTCACCGTGCTCGGCATACTTCTCCAGAAGTTCTTCAAGGATAGCACGCGCTTGAGGAGAGTATTGCGTGAAGAGGTCAGGCCGATTTGTTTTGAGCTGTTGTGCTCGTTCGCGCCGCGTTCGGAGTGGCGCGTTGAACGCCAGGTGACACAGCAAATCAAAAGGGTCGGCCTCTCCTTGTTTGAGCTCTTCGGCCAGTTGTTCAAAACTGACGCCTCGCTCCTTGAGCGCCTCTATAATTTCTGCTCGCTGTTTTGCGTCGCTCCATTTATTCCGGAGATTAATGGCATCTGGGCAAAGCGTGCGAATCGTATCGGCAGCGTACTCTGTATATCGAACGACTCGCAACTGTTTGCCATTCGGATCGAGCTCATAAACGAGGTGCGCCGCAACCGCCACCTGTCCTCCGTCGAAATAGAATTTCCGTGGCTCACCCGACGGCGGCTCAATCACGCCAGGAGCCCCTTCCTCCGGCGCTGACCCTTCAGCCTCAGCCTCTGCAACCGCTGTCTCCCGCGTCGACGTAACTTCGCCGTCAGCGTCGATTTCTTCCTCGGTGATGCGAACAGGTTCGCCATCAAATGCGGGGTCGGCAAAAAGACGTGTCGCTGACCCAGTGTAGTCTATGATGTTGAACCACAGTTTTCCGTAATCATCCCGCACGCGTGTGCCACGCCCAATAATCTGTTTAAACTCGCTCATGGAACCGACGATCCGCGCAAGGACGATGTTCTTGCATGTTGGCGCATTCACCCCCGTCGTCAGCAACTGCGAGGTTGTGAGTATCACCGGCGTATTCTTTTCAAGGTCCTGAAAATTCGCGAGATGGCCTCGACCGATGTCTTTCTCATCCGATGTCACTCGGCACACATAGTCGGGATACTGCTGAACAAGATCGGCATTTAGGTTGCTAAGCGCCGTTCTCATCTCGCTCGCATGATCCTGATCGACGCAGAACACAATTGTCTTCGCGAACCGATCGCTGCCTTTCATAAAATCAGTCAGGTGGCGGGCTATCGCCTCTGTGCGGGCACGCAGCGCCACCGCCCGTTCAAAATCCTTCGTTTCGTATTCATCATCGGGGATCGCGCGACCATAGCGGTCGAGATCATCCTTACTTGGCCGCCATCCAGCGGCGTCCCATTCTGTAATGACCCGATGAACCCGATATGGCGCGAGGAAGCCGTCCTCTATCCCTTGGCGCAGACTGTATTCATAAATAGGGTTCCCGAAATATCGGTAGGTATCGCGGCTCTCGTCGCGGAGCGGCGTGGCCGTCAGTCCAAGCTTATACGCAGGTTCGAAATAGTTGAGGATATCCCGCCACGAGCTCGCATCGCGCGCGCTGCCCCGGTGGCATTCGTCGATAATAATGAGGTCGAAGAAATCCGGCGAATAGGCGCGAAACTTTCCCTCTCTATTTTTGTCCTCCGCGAGCGCCTGATAGATTGCAAAATACATCTCGCGGCTCATTACGACGTCGCCGCCTTCGATCTTGTGACGGGCGTCGCCGAAGACCGCGAAATCCTTGTCTTTCGGATCATCGACCAAGATATTGCGATCCGCGAGGAATAGGATACGTGGTCGACGATGCTCGCCAGTTCGGTTCCAGCGCGAAGACCACAGCTTCCAACAAATTTGCAGGGCGACGGTGGTTTTGCCAGTGCCAGTCGCCATCGTGAGCAAAGTACGGCGCTGCCCTTTGAGGATTGCTTCAACCGCACGGTTGATCGCAATCTCTTGGTAGTAGCGCTCCTTTAGTCCGGCTGTGTGGTTATAGGGGCTCAGAAGCCGTTCGGCTTTCGAATCGTCGCTCAGCCCACTCGCCACTCGATACCGCCTCCATAGCTCGGCAGGCGTGGGAAACGCATCAATTTTCGCTTCGAGACCGGTCGTATAGTCGAATTCCAGAATCTCATGGCCGTTCGTCGCATATGCGAATTTCAGCCCAAGCATCTCCGCATATTGCTTCGCCTGCTGCATGCCATCGGCGGCTGTACGGTACGCAGGTTTTGCTTCCACAACCGCCAGTGAAAAGTCTCTCGTGTATCGGAGAAGATAATCGACACGTTTCGGCGGCTTTCGAACAAATCCTTTTCCGACAGGAACAATCCGCCCATCAGTAATGCTCCGCTGCTCCGCAATCATATGCGGATCATCATCCCAACCCGCAGCCGTCAGCTTCGGTACCACAAATTTTCTGCACGTATCTGCTTCAGTTAGCATATCTTCATACTACTCTAAATGCATTTCTAGTCTATTCATTAACCTGCTCTTACCTGTTCCCTAGTGAGTCGGTTGCCATCTTGGGGATAACGGGCAAGACGCGGAGTGATTCGCGGTATGATTACCACATGGACGACCAACCGCGACAAGTCGCGACCAGCCCCGAGGATTATTCCCTGACTATCGAAGACGCCGCTCTCCGGTATGAGCACGCCGGCCATCCGCGAACGATTCGCAGCATCCAGCGTTATTGCGCGCAGGGCCACCTCGACTGCCTCCGACAGGAAACGCAGTTCGGCGAAAAATATCTCATCACCGCCGCCTCCGTCGCACGACACATCTCGCAAATCGAGGAAGTCACCAGGTCGACCAACCGCGTCATGTCGCGACAAGTCGTCGCACCAAATTCATTTGAAGACTTGAATACCGCGCCACGACAAGGCGCGACTGAGCACGACCTGTCGCGAACCGTCGCTGACGACATATCAAAAGAAAACGGAAATTCGCGCGAGAATCACTCGCAAGACACGTCGCGACAAGGCGCGACTGTCCCTGACATCGCCGGCAAATATATCGACCGGTTAGAGGGCGAGGTTACCTTTCTCCGCGAGGAGATTTCAACCAAGAACGCACAGATCAAGGAACTGACCGAAAGAAGCCGCGAGACCAACGTCCTCATCGGAGGGTTGCAGCGAATGCTTTCACCACTCCTTGGATCGCCAGACCCGCATCGTTCAAACTCAGACGACGCACATCACAATTCGTCGTAGGTTGTTCTCCACAGTCTAAAATTAAATCGAATCTGTACACGCTATAATACTTGTATATGGCGAAGAAGATTCCATCAGACGCGGAGCAGACGGGAGCGAAGCTCTATATCGAGAGCACGCTGCTGCGAATTGCAGGAGCGCTCTTCTGTCACGATGCAAAGCGCGCCCCGTTGCAGACGCAAGAAATTGAACTCAATCGAGGGTCGATGGAGAAGCACATCTCAATCCGCCCCGATCCAAAGCTCGGACAGCCAGGGCCGCTCGCACATAAAATTTTCGTCGCCTTAATCAAGAAGCACTCCGACTACGGTCGACCGGTCGCGAAAGAAATCCACTTCACTCGTCGCGAGATCGGACGCCTCATCGGACGAAAGCACTGGGGCGGCCGCGACAGCGAACAGCTCGCGCGCGCCCTACATGAAATCCATTACACCTTCGTCAAGACGCACTTCAAGACGGCGGGCGGCGCATTCGCGGAGCACTCGTTCAGCGTGTTTCCAGAAATCCTTATCGAGCGCCGCGAGTTCGCAAGCGATCCGATCGAGGCATGCACGATCACGCTCGCGCAGCCGATTATCAGCTCGTTGGTGGACGAGCATTTCACGTGCCTCAACCACAGCATGATGCAGGACTTCGGGACGATCGGTCAGGCGCTTTACATGCGCACGTTTTTTCACTTCGCGAATTTGTACAACGGGGTCAACGGGAGTCAGCTTTCGCTGCAAAAGCGGTATGACGATATTTGCCGCGACTGGCTCGGCGGCTTGTCGGTTCACCGCCAAAAATCGACCATCGTTCGTAATCAGCTCGGGCCGCACCTCGACAAGTTGGTCGCAGCCGGATTCTTGGCCTCCTTCGACCTTGAGAAGGCGAAGCGCGACAGCGGTTTTGTCGTCACGTTTCGCCCTGGACATGCGTTCTTTGACGACTTCGACCGGTTCTACCGACGCGGCGCGCGCACGACATCGCCGGCTGTGACCAGTTCTCAGGAGACAAAGGAACCGCTCCGATTCGCCTATCTTTTTGCGGAGAAACGCACGGGTCTGCCGGTGTCCTCAATTGCATACGTCAACTCAAAGGACGTGGAGACGGCGCGTCAGATGCTCACGGAGATCAGCATCGAGGACGCGGCGGCTTTCGTCGATTTTGCGCTTGCCGCTGCTAAGAATACCAATTTCGACGTTCAGACTCTCGGGGGCCTGCGTCAATACCTCGCCCTTTTTAAATCACGCCAGACGTCCGAAATTTCCATCCGAGAAAAGACCGCCGACTGGCAAAGGGTCGAGACTCTGAAAAATGCCTACGAGTCCTACCGACGACAGGAGGCGGAGGCACTTTTCGCGACTCTACCGGCCGAAGAGCGTCAAGCGATCGACCAGCTCGCGCGCAGTTCAGCCAATGGCTACCGAGGCTCCTTGCAGGAAGCCATGACCGACACAAAACGTCGCCAAATCACAATTGAGCGCTACGGATACCGGATCAAGAGCGCGGAGGAATGGGCCTCTCTGGCTCAGGCGTCTTAGCCTTGGCTGTGGGTTTTCACTAAAAAGGTGTGGGTTCTCACTCAAAGGGGTGTGGGTTTTGACTCAAAAAGGTGTGGGTTTTGACTCAACGGGGGTGTGACAAAAATGGCTCAGTGAAGCCACGCCATCGGCACAATCCCGCGCTCTAATATATTCAAATATATTCAACACGGTGCTGACCGGCCGTCCGGGCTATCGAACACCAAGGCGTCACGATAGTCCTCCGAGACGTTTTGTGTGTCGTCCTTTAAAAAAAGAACACCTCACAAAGGGATACGAAGAGAGGTACAGACCCGTCTGTACCCTGCTACGTGAGCGAAGTTCTCGAAATACATAGCGAATCCCCCCGCTTTTGTCGGGCTTTGCCGCCCGACCCCGCGCCGCCACTTTACTTCACACAACTATCTTCGAGTTGTGCGAAAGGTAAAGCTGGCGGCCGCTCCCGCCTGCCCGAATGGGGCTGCGCTCTGGCGCATCACCCACCCTGGCCGTTGGAGCGCGCGGTCTGCGCTTCTCGCCTGGAGCTGCGATGCTCGACTGGCGGCGCGGGGTCGGGCGGCAAAGCCGCACCGACGGGCCGCTGTTGAATTGCGCCGAGTAGCGAACATGTCACGATAGTCCTCGCTGCGCTGCGGGCTATCGAACACGTCCGATACCGGCGCGAGCGTCCCGTCTCCGACAAAAGCGGGGGGGGAACTTCGCGAATGCAGACCGGAACCATTGAGGATGTCCCAACAATCACCGAACGACACAATCCGGATTCCGCACGTCGCCTCGCCGCGACACGTCGCGACAGGACAAGGATCGTCGCGGCGGGGCAGGTGCTTACCGAAGCGAAACGGGGGAAAGGACGAGTTATCCCCGCCAATCGGAGGCGAATGCACACTAAGTCGGTATACTCAATAGACGGAGTGTGCGCGCTGCACGCACCGGGACAATCTCCGCGTACCGCGTCGGCAACGCCTCACAAGGCAGCCCGATGAGTCGCGTCCACTGAAATCGACAAGCCGGTCGGACGCATGACGACAAAACGTCGCGCTATCGCGCGAAATCGCACCGGAGATTGTCCTGGCTTATGGAGCCAGCAAATTTTTTCATCGCCACCACCGCCACACGCGGAGAACCCGTCGAGTTCACCATCGACGAGCGTGCTCGCCACATCTACACGGTAGGAAAATCAGGATCGGGAAAGTCAACGCTCCTGTTCAATCTCGCGATGCTCGATATTCTCGCGGGGCGGGGAGTCGCCGTTATCGACCCACACGGCGATCTGGCCGAAGCGATCGTCGACCACATGCCGACGCGCCGTATAAATGAAGTCTGCTATCTCAATGTCGCGGATACCGATTTTCCGGTGGGCTTCAACCCGCTGGCGCGGGTTCCATATGACCGACGCGCGCTTGCGGCGTCAGGAATGGTGTCCGCCTTCAAGCACCTATGGGGCGATTCCTGGGGGCCACGGCTTGAACATTTTCTCTATCATGGCATTGCCGCATTGCTTGATAGCCCGCATTCGACGTTGATTGATCTTCCGCGACTTTACACAGACGAGCACTTTCGCGACCGCGCGGTTCATCGCGTGCGCGATCCCGTGACGCGGCGATTTTGGGAGCATGAGTTCACCAAATATGATGCGCGCTTTCGCACCGAAGCCATTTCACCGATCCTCAACAAGGCGGGTCAGTTCGCGACGAGTCCCAATGTCCGCGCCATCCTTGGTCAGACATCGCCGAAATTCGACCTGTCTTTCGCCATGGACAACAGACGGATTGTCATCGCGAACCTCGCCAAGGGCGCGATAGGGGAGCAGGCAGCAAACCTTCTCGGCTCACTCTTCGTCTCACATCTTCAGCTTGTCGCCATGAGCCGAGGCGCAATTCCT
The DNA here is from genome assembly GCF_903903185.1 of uncultured Rhodoblastus sp. Taxonomy (GTDB): domain Bacteria; phylum Pseudomonadota; class Alphaproteobacteria; order Rhizobiales; family Beijerinckiaceae; genus Rhodoblastus. The sequence goes on along the minus strand of NZ_CAIUXT010000151.1, from coordinate 7,511 downwards.
GAACACGAGCGTGTTCCATTCTTTGTGCAGGTCGATGAATTTCAGTCGTTTGGGACGGACGCCTTCGCGTCGCTCATGTCGGAATCGCGAAAGTACGCGGCGTATTTTTGCCTTGCACATCAATTCACTGATCAAATTGCACCGCATGTCCGCGCCGCGATCCTCGGGAATGCAGGTACAATCATCGCGTTCCGCGTCGGCGGCGCGGACGCGGCGCTACTCGCGCCGGAATTTCACCCCATGGAGCCGAACACACTCGCGGCGCAACTGCCATTCAAGGCGTGGCTTCGCCGCGCCGCTTATGGCGACTATCACCCGATTATTTGCGCGCCGCGCTTCGCGCTTTCCTCTGGTCGCTTGCTGCGCGTTGTTGCGCAGAGCCGCCGCAATTTTGGCCGGCCGCGCGCTGCCATCGAAGGGTAGGGGGTGCCGGCTCTGCGACCGGTGAACAGCTCGCTGCTTCGCTTCGACGCGCTATAATTATTTCAGACATCCGCCCCGCCGTTCGGCACTTCGTTTCGAGTGCCGATAGCCGGACGGAGGTTTCTTTGAAAATCGACGATCTCTATCAGAGTGTCACACTCTCGATCATTGCCGACCTGGAGGCCGGCGTTCCCGTTTGGGTTCAACCGTGGAAGACCAAGAAGCGCACCAGTCTCGGGTTGCTTCCTGCAAATCTCGCGACTGGTCGCACGTACAGCGGCATCAACATTCCCGTGTTATGGCAGGCCGCCAAAAGCGCCGGATATGCCGACCATGCCTGGATGACTTTTCAACAGGCGCTCGCGCTCGACGCGCATGTTCGTAAAGGTGAAAAAGGCACGCACATCGTCTTCACGAAAAAACTTTTAGTGAAAGGTGACGACGATGATGATAACGCACGACAAATTTCAATGTTGCGCGGCTACACCGTCTTCAATGTTTCGCAGATCGACGGGCTTCCAACAAAACTCGCGACACCTGAAGAGGTCACGTGTCCGACCGAAGACGATATCGATCGGTTCATCGCGGCAACGAAGGCGGAAATCCGCCATGGTGGGAGCCGTGCGTGCTTTGTCCCTGCACTCGACATCATTCAGTTGCCGGCGCTGTCAGCTTTCGTGAATATCGAAAGTTATTACGCGACGAAATTGCATGAGTTGGGACACTGGAGTGGACACGACTCGCGGCTTAATCGTGATCTCAAAAATCGCTTCGGCACGAAAGCCTACGCGGCCGAAGAATTGATCGCCGAATTGACCTCAGCATTTCTTTGCGCTCATCTCGGCATCAATGGAGAGCTGCGCCATGCGTCATACATCGACAATTGGATCGCGCTTTTAAAGGAGGACAATCGCGCCATTTTTACCGCCGCGAGCAAAGCGAGTCAGGCCGCCGATTTTCTCCGGTCATTCACAGCCGAAGTCCGCACGGTTGAAGAATGACCATTAGCTAACTGCCGTCACCATGCGGCAGTTTTTTTATGAAGGGGGCAACTTCACCATATCGCCGAAGTGGGAGCGGAAATTCGCTCGTTGCAGGGCAAATTGGGCGCGCGTCACGGCCGGTTCGAGGCATCGCAACGCCACGCAGAGCCAATTTTGTCAAATCGCCGTTTTTCAAAGGATTATGCCAGGGCAGGGAAGACCGCGTGTCATATGACTTCTTCATGCGGATATGGTACGCTTCACTTATGGCAAAGCTTGCAGAACATACCCCCATTGACGTGACGCCCGTCGCACTCACCGACGATTTGGCGGCGATGTCCGACTATGTGCGCAGCGCCGAGGGCCGCGCCGCGATTGAGCGCGGCCTGTCCGACATTCGGCAGGGTCGAATCATCGAAGGTGGGGGAGCGCTCGCGGCTGAATTGAAGCGCCGCGCCACCGAGCGCCGTCAAGCGTAGTCACGCCCTATGCGCCGAATTGTTTACGCCGCCAGCTTCGTGGCAGACGCGGACGAGATCGCCGCTTACATTGAATCGCGATTCGGCGTCGCGCGCACTGATACGTTCATCATCGAATTGAACGACTTCTGCGAACTCGTCGCCACGCAACCCCGCCTCGGAAAAAAAGATCATGGCTATGAGACAACGCTCTACGGCGTCGTACATGATGTGAACTGGATATTTTTTCAATACGACGATCTTGAAGTCCGATTTGTTCACATCGTCGATGGCCGCCGACACAAAAGCGCGATCAAGTTCTGAGCAAAAAAATACACCTTGAATAAAACGGCTTGACAGAGCCATGTTTTCATGGTCGCACAATATTTGTTTTGCAGCATTGATTATGTTTGTTATTTTATTTATCCACTCTAAATATATTAGTAGTTACATTAACGAAATACATATTGTATAGTTATGATAAATGAGACAGTTTTATTTAATTGTATTTGCGGCGTTTTTATTCGCTTTTACCACTCAATTATCTCTCGCCGCATAGACAAAATCATCGTCACCTACGAATAATACTGTCGAGTTTGTCGTAAAAAGTCAGTCCTCTCAGCTAAATGAAAATCTCAAAATCGGATCAAAAGGTGCTGCTGTTATCACTCTGCAAAAAGTTCTCAAAGATTATGGCTCATAATCGGCCTTGGTGCCGCCTTTGCGCTTCATCGCGACATGCAGCTTGATGAAGTCCTCCGCCACTTCGCGGAATGTCCGGATCGCCCGCGCTTTGCGGCGCTCTTCGACGGGGTCGGCGCCTTGCTCGACCTGCCCCAAAACAGTCTTGGCCATAGATCGCGCCTCGTCGGGTGTCAGGCGACCGTGTTCGCCGAGCGAAACACGGCGCGAGCGCCCGTCCTTACGATATTGAGCGACATAGACCTTCTTGCCAGAGGCGAAGGCGGCGACGCCGAAGCCGGCCAGCGCGTCGTCCCAGAGGAACTCACGGTCTTTCCCCTGCGGGCAAAAAAGGCTGTCAATTGAACGCTTTGAAATGCGATCTTGTGGCAATGTTGGGACCCTCAAACACCGTTTTGTGGTAAGCGCCTGGTAAGCACGGTAAGCGTCTGGTAAGCGATTTTAGGATAACCTAGGCCATCATCGGAAATCAACAGATATTGATGAGTGCCTTGTAAATAGGGAGATACATGGAATTTGAAAATTCTGTAAATTTCTAGAAATTTTGGACCGCAAAACTTTTAATCAGAGGGTCATGGGTTCGAGTCCCATCGCGCTCACCAAACAAAAACAATAACTTAGCGGCATAATTGAGTGAGAGCGCTTCCCAAAAATCCAGATTTGGAAGCGTATGGGAAGCATCGGGACGAATTTACCGCCCAGCCGACGCAAAACGCTGCGATGGTCGGTCGGCATGGATCGGCTTCCCGGCCACCCATCTGGGGCGCGCGAGAATGCGCTGCCCGCCTGCGGTCGCCATCGTTGCTTGCCTTGCCGATGTCGGGCGTTCCGCTGCTTCAAAAAAAACGCGATCCTGCTCGACGCTGACTCCCTGCCTTTAGGGCTTCTCACAAAAAAGGCCCCTCAGCTCCACCAACAAAATTTCTAAGCATCATGACCGTGGTGGCGCCAAACGGAGAAGCCGCCGTCGTGCTGCCGGACAACGTGCGATTTGAGGGCGGCGCGGGCGAAACCATCCGCCGCGGCCTGCTGAAGAATTTCGACTTTCACACGCTGCTGCGCCTGCCGACCGGCATCTTTTACAAGCAGGGCGTGAACGCCAACGTGCTTTTCTTCGACAAAATGCCGCCATCGGAACAGCACGCGACGAAAGAGCTTTGGATTTACGACCTGCGGACCAACCAGCGCTTCACACTGAAAGAGTGTAACGCGATGCGCGGGCTGGGCGGCGTCACCGTCCGTGTCATCGCCGATGGCCGCGTCGTTGTCGGCGATCTCGTGACTAGGGTGGAATTTTAGGTTCGTCCGAAGACACTGATAGCTAAACGGATTTTACGCCCGGCGGGTGCGGGTGAAGTCCTCATTCGCGTTGCGCGAACTGACGCCCAAACGATACGCCTACAGACGCGGGATGAAAAAAGTGTCCGGGCATCGCTGCTTTTTATTGTCGATGCCATTATTCTTGCTTCCCGTACCCGGAGACAGCGTCATGCCACTTCCAACATTCTCTCAGTTGTGGTCCCTCTTAAGTGGAACACATCGCTTCGAGGCGGAAAAGGCGCAAAGCGCTCGGGAGGCCGAGGCGGCGCGGGTTGCGGACGAGGCGCGTCGCGCGCAAGAAGCCAACGGCGAGCGGGCCGAGAAAGGCGAACGGTCGCCAGAAATAGATAAGCGATGAAAACGTGCTGACCCTTGAAGCCCAAACTTCTCTTTTGCTTTTGATCGACTTTCAATCGAGGCTGACCCCCGCCATCGATCAGGGCTCCGCAGCCCTTGCCAATGCGAGGCGGCTTATCGCCGCGGCCAATATACTCGATGTGCCGATGCTGTTCACCGAGCAGAACCCCAAAGGGCTCGGCGCGACCGTGCCGGAACTGACGCCGAATCCGTCAAACGTCGTCCACAAGATGACGTTTGACGCTATTCGAGCGCCGGGTGTCCTTGAGCGCCTCGGCGGTGGCCGCACGATCGTCATGGCTGGCTGCGAGGCGCATGTCTGCGTGCTCCAAACTGCGCTCGGCCTGATCGAGAAAGGCCGCAGGACCTTTGTTGTTGGCGACGCGGTGGGATCGCGGCGCGCGGAGAACAAGAACGCCGCCATCCACCGGCTGGAGCGTCATGGGGTGGAGATTGTGACGACGGAGATGGTGCTGTTCGAGTGGCTTGAGACGGCGGAGCATCCGCGCTTTCGCGAGGTTGTCGCGTTGATTAGATAACCTTCGGACTTCTAGCCGGAGCGGTTTTTCGCCGGCAAGATCCAGACGGTCGCGTTCAACCTGAAATAGGCGCCGGCTTTCGGCTGTCGTTGAGGAGTCGCGCTCGGATGCACAGCCGCCAGGGAGCAGCCCCGCATGGTGAAAGCCAGAGCGGGGTTTTTGTTTGGCCATGCGCCACCCGGTCAAAGGCGATCCGCTGGGGCCGCCGAAGGCTTTCGGCCAATTCGGCTCTCGCCTCGACCATGAGTATTTTCCGATTCTCTTCATTCGTTCAATTTCAGCGCCCCATGATCGTCGCCCGCCGGGACGTAAACCATGAGCCAGCCCACCCGCATCCACAATCAGGCCCTTCGCGCCAAAATCATGTCGGCGGAAGAGGCTGCGGCCTTGATTCCCAAGGGCTGCAATGTCGGCATGTCCGGCTTTACAGGCGCCGGCTATCCCAAAGCGGTTCCTTTGGCGTTGGCCGAGCGGATGAATGCCGCGCATTCGGCGGGCGCGCCGTTCCGGATTGGTGTTTGGACGGGCGCTTCGACAGCCCCGGAACTCGACGGCGCCCTGGCCAAGGTAGACGGCGTGGAATTGCGGCTGCCCTATCAGTCCGATCCGACCTGCCGCAAGCGCATCAACGCCGGCCAGATGGAATATATCGACATTCATCTGTCCCATGTTGCACAATTCGTTTGGGCCGGGTTTCTCGGCAAGCTCGACGTGGCGATTGTCGAAATCGCGGGCATTCGCGAAGACGGCTCGCTGATTCCCTCGTCGTCGGTCGGGAATAACAAGACCTGGCTCGATCTGGCCGACAAGATCATTCTCGAGGTCAACAGCTGGCAGAACAGCGCGCTTGAGGGCATGCACGACATCTATTACGGGATGGCCCTGCCGCCGCATCGCAAGCCCATCCCGATCTTGTCCGCCAGCGACCGGATCGGCGACGCCTATTTCAAATGCGATCCCTCAAAAGTCATCGCCATCGTCGAGACCCATTCGCCCGACCGCAATTCGGCCTTTAGCCCGCCGGACGCCAATTCCGAAGCTATCGCTGCGCATATTCTTGAGTTTATCGCCCATGAGGTGAAAAAGGGCCGGCTGCCGCAAGAACTCCTGCCGTTGCAATCGGGCGTTGGCAATGTCGCCAATGCGGTGATGGAGCAATTGCAGGCGGCGCCCTACGAGAATCTGACCGCCTATACTGAAGTCTTGCAGGACGGGATGTTCAGTCTCATTAAATCCGGAAAAATGGCTTTCGCCTCGGCGACGGCCCTGTCGTTGAGCCCGGAGGCGGCGGCCGAATTCAACCGTGACGCCGCGCTCTACGCGAAAAAAATCATGCTGCGCCCGCAGGACATCAGCAACCATCCCGAAGTCATCCGCCGTCTCGGCGTCATCGCCATGAACGGCATGATCGAGGCCGATATCTACGGCAACGTCAATTCGACCCATATAGGCGGTTCGAGCATCATGAACGGCATCGGCGGTTCGGGCGATTTCGCCCGCAACAGCTATCTGTCGATCTTCATGACTCCGTCGATCGCCAGGAACGGCGAGATCTCCTGTATCGTGCCGATGGTCACGCATGTCGACCATACCGAACATGACGTGCAGGTCATCGTCACCGAACAGGGCCTTGCCGATTTGCGCGGCCTGTCGCCGAAAAAGCGCGCTGTGCTGGTCATCGAGAACTGCGCCCATCCGACCTTCAAGCCGGCGCTGGAAGAATATTTCGAGCGTGCGCGCAAATGTTCGCCCGGCCAGCACACGCCGCATATTCTGGACGAAGCCTTTACCTTCCTGCGGAGCTGGCGGGCCAGTCACGAGGCGCGCGAGGCTTGCCGCAAGGACGGCGCCGCGCAGGCCAGCGCCTGGAAGCGACCCTGAAAGATGTTAATCGGCGCGGCAGCATGACCCTCAGATCCCAAACAGATCAACGACTTACGACGCTGATCGGCGTCCAGACCCCACGCCGTTTCACACCGATTGGCTTTCTGGCCGCAGACGGGGGCGTCAAATCCCCACGCTAGCGCTCGCAAAAGACACCGCCACAGGCTGGCCGCTCTGTTCAAACTTCCATAGCGAACGCCGCGTCCAATGGAGCTCTTCCGTCCCGCGGTTTCCTCCCACGGAGGCTTTCGGTCGCCGGCCCCGGAGCGACCCGATCATCCGTGTGGGGCCGGCGACCGAAACCCTTCACAATTCCCGCCGGTTGTCGTTGACCGCTGCCGGCGGGAGTCTTTAGCCGCCATCTTGGAGAGCGGCAAGCAAAGGGTGACGCGCCCGGCGCAAGCCATCGTCGGCATCGTCGATCAAGGGGGCGCCAACCGCAGAAAAGCGAGGATCAACCGCACGTTGCTCCTGACCAAACGTTTCACTGGAGAGCGTCTGCTATCGATTGGTCCGGATCCTGAGGCCCGGGCGCTGGCCATCGAGCAGAATCCGGCGTCTCTGCTCAAGCGAGGCGAACAGCTTGTCAAACGCCTCGGAAAATTGCCGCACGCCGTCCTCCAGCAGTTGGCGCGTGATTTCATCCAGTGAAACGCCGCGTTCCTTCAATTCGGACAAGGTTGTTTTCGCATCGGCGAGATTGTGCTCGATGGCGCCGGGTTCGATCTTTCCATGGTCGCGGAAGGCGTCCATCGTCGCGGGCGGCATGGTGTTCACCGTGTCGGCGCCGATCAGGCTTTCGACGTATATCGTGTCCTTGCAGGCCGGGTTTTTGGCGCCGGTGG
>NZ_CAIUXT010000150.1 GCF_903903185.1 uncultured Rhodoblastus sp. | reverse complement strand
TGACATGGGAATCCCGGTCATCGAAGGCGTGCGGATCGGCGCCTATATCGTCAAACAGCATTTGCTGGGACGCAAGCGCTATCCGCTGGTGCTCATGCTCGAACCCTGGTTCCGCTGCAATCTCGCCTGCGCCGGCTGCGGCAAGATCGACTATCCCGACAAGATCCTCAACCAGCGCCTGCCCTACGAAGACTGCATGGGGGCGATCGACGAATGCGGCGCTCCTGTGGTGGTGATCGCCGGCGGCGAACCGCTGCTGCACAAGGAAATCGGCAAAATCGTCGAAGGCGCGCTGGCGCGCGGCAAGTTCGTCACGCTCTGCACCAACGCCCTGCTGCTCGAAAAGAAAATGGGCGAGTTCAAGCCTTCGCAGGCGTTCAATTTCTCGGTCCATCTCGATGGAGACCGCGAAATGCACGACAAGTCGGTCTGCCAGGAGGGCGTCTACGACCGGGCGGTGGCGGCGATCAAGGCCGCTCGCGAAAAAGGCTTTCGCGTCACCATCAATTGCACCCTGTTCAACGACGCCGATCCCGAGCGCGTCGCCAATTTTCTCGACACGCTCAAGGGCATGGGCGTGGACAGCGCCACGGTATCGCCCGGCTACGCCTATGAGCGCGCGCCCGATCAGGCGCATTTCCTCAACCGAACCAAGACCAAGGAACTTTTTCGCGCCATTTTCCGTCGCGGCGACAAGGGCCGCAAATGGGATTTCTTCCAGTCCTCGCTGTTCCTCGATTTTCTCGCCGGCAACCAGTCCTACCGCTGCACGCCGTGGGGCAATCCGCTGCGCACAGTGTTCGGCTGGCAGCGTCCCTGCTATCTGCTCAACGAAGGCTACGCCGGAACGTTCAAGGAATTGATGGAAACCACCGACTGGGACTCCTATGGCGTAGGCAATTACGAGAAATGCGCCGATTGCATGGTCCATTGCGGCTTCGAACCGAGCGCCGTCGCCCATGCGGTAAAAAACCCGCTGGCCGCGCTAAAGGTCGCCTTGTTCGGCGTCGAGACCGAAAAACCCTTGGCGCCCGACATTCCGCTCGATAGGCAGCGCCCGGCGGAATATGCCTATTCGGCCCATGTCGAGGAAAAGCTAAACGAAATCGTCGAAGCCGAACGAGGCGCCAAGCAGGCGGCGGCTGCGGAGTAAGGCCTCCATTCCGGCCCTCGCGTCGAAGGCGGTCCGGATCAGGCCTCCCACTTGCGAGGGGCTGCGGGCCAAAGCTTTGATCACGGCGGCGATGTCCGCCGAACCGTCGGGCTTGAAGCCCGCCATGGCCGCCCGGGGAATGGCGCGGCGCTGCGGATCGGCGACGGCGCGCAGCACCGCGAAGGGCAGGCCGTGCGCGGCGGCGAAACGCGCGGCGCCATGCGACTCCATATCCACCGCCAAAGCGCCATGATCGCCATGCAGCCGGCGTTTGTGCTCCGGCGTCAAAATCGGCTCATCGACGCCGAGCAAGGCTCCAACATGGGCCTGCGTCAGGCGCCGCGACAATTTTTCGGTCCAGCCCGCGTGACAGGTATAGGCCTTCGCGCCAACCTGGACGGCATGGGGCAGCAGAATATCTCCAGGGCGCAAATGCGGCGCGAGGCCGCCGGCGACGCCGAAGCTCAACACGCCTTGCAAAGGCCGGCCTTGCGCCTTTGCCCGGATATGGACCCGCGCGAGCCCGGCCTCGACCTGCGCCGCAGAACCGCCGCCAACGATGGTCAGGTCGTGGCCGACGTCGGCGATGCGCGCTTCCGATTTCATGCCGACGACAATCGCGATGCGCGGATTTTGGGCTAGAGCGGGATTTTCGGCGTCAGGGGGATTTTGGCGATGAAGGTTCATGCGCTGGCCTCTGGGCCGGAGCGGCGCGAAAACGGAAGTCCAATCGAACGCACAGGAAATTTCATCGGCCTTGCCCTCGCCGCACCATGGCAAAAAACATGCCGCCCGCATAGTCCAATTTGGCCCAGCGTTCGGGTCCGGCGACAGAAATGTCTGTTCTTGAAAAGTCATGGCCTTTGAATAACAGCGACATAGGGTGGACCCCCGCGCCGGCGTAGAACATGCCATCGGCTCATCCAAATCCTACCGCGAACGCACTTTGGCCCGCCACGCGTTGACCATCATGGACAGCCTCGCGCCAACCGCGGGGTCGCGCCACAGCAGGATCAATGCGGCCAGCAGCCCGACATGCAGGGTCAGCGCGCCCGCGCCGACATGCGCCATCCGCCAGATCAGACCTGGCCCCGCCGCCGCGCCAGCGCAGGTCAGCGCATAGGCCGACCACCACGCCGGCGTGACCGGCGACCCCAAACGCCAAATCACCGCCGCCGCCATCCCGGCGGCCATCAGCGCCTTCAACAATGCCATCGCCCGCAGCAAATGGGTCAGGTCCGGGCCAGCCAAGGCGATGGCGGCGGCCGAGGCCTCCGACCCCGTCGCCAACATCCCGGCGACGAAGCTGACGGCAATGACCAAGGCCAGCAACGCCCGCGCCATGGCGGGGGACAGCGCGCCAGCGTCCGCTGACGCCATGGTGGACGATGCCCGCGATGCAATGCCGATCATGTCCGTCTCTCCTGCGTCGGATCGCGGAAGCAGCACAAATACCGCCCCGGGCCTATCGTTTGTTCGCGCCAAAACTGAGGTCGAGTCTCACAAAAAAATTCATCGGCCTCTCGCCACGCAGCATGACAAAAAACCGGCCGCCCGCCTAGGCCAAAGTAACGCGCCCGCAGGGCGATGACCCGAACCGGCTCGAACCGGTCTTTCAGGATTTTCTCGCAACGGCGGGCGCCACGTCGTCAGCGGACTTTCCCGGCTCAGTTTTTGCCGAGAGCGTTCAGCAATGGCGCCAGAAATTCCTCATAGACGCGCCAGCGGCCGACCGCGCTGCTATAGATCGGCTGGCGCACCTGCGTCGCGCTGGCCGTCCTGACGGGTCGGTCTGTTTCGTGGAAGGCGAGACAGCGGTCGTCCCACGGCAGATCGCAGTGCGCCAGGATGCGGCGCGCGGCGCTCTTGGTGTCGGCGACCACATCTTCATATTGCACGTCCAAAATTCGGCCCGGCGGCAGAACTTTTCGCCAATGCGCCATCAATCGCTCGTAGCGCCGGTAATAGCGGCCGAGTTCGCCGAGATCGTAGGTGTGGTTCTGCTCGGCCGAAAACAGTTTGGAAAAGCAGGAAATGCAATTGTCGACCGGGTCGCGGACCGTGTGGATAATCCTGGCGTTGGGCAAGGCAAGGTGGATCAAACCGACATAATAATAATTCGACGGCATCTTGTCGGTGACCCGCGCGCCATCGGGCGCGATTTTCCGCAGCTTCTCCAGATAAAGCGCGCCCAGCCGCCGCAAGGCGGAGGCGTCGAGCGACGGCATGAACTCCGGATAGGCCAGCCCGCCGCCTTCCGTTTCGCCGGTGCACTCATGCAGCGCCGCCAGTTCGCCGGCTCCATGCGCCATCGGATGGCTGGCGATGATCTGTTCAACCAGCGTCGTTCCGGAGCGGGGCATGCCCAGGACGAAAATCGGTCGTGGTGAAAAATCGCCGCCCCCCGATTTTTGCGCGATCAGGTCACGTGAAAAAACCGCCTCGATACGGTCGAAAAACGCGATGGCGGCGTCCTCGTCATAGGCGACCGCCAATCTTTTCGCCGCATTGCCCCTGAGCAAATGGCCAAAGGAGCGGGAGTAATCCTTGACGTCGGCGTAGGCCTTGCCCAGCGCGAAATCGAGCTGAAGACGTTCCGTCGGGGACCGGCGTTCCGACTTCGCAGCCAATGCCTCCATCTGCGCCAGATAGAAGTCGCCGGGCGCAAATTTCATCGAATCGACGAGATTGACGTAAACGCCGGAGACATCGGGATTGATCTCGAGCGCTTTGTGATAGGCCGTCAGCGCCTCGTCGAGCCGGCCAAGCTCTTTCAGCGCATTGCCCATATTGTTGTAAGCGTCGGCAAGATCAGGCTTCAGCGCCAGCGCGCGCCGGAAAAACCTGAGCGCCTGTTCTGGCTGTTCGCGATCGAACCAGACGCGTCCCAGCAGATTGGCGGCGTCGTGGTTTTTCGGATTGAGCGCGTGCGCGCGCTCGGCCAATGCGGCGCCTTCCTCGGTCATGCGCCGGTCGATCAGCATCGCGCCGAAATGCACGCAGATCTTGTCGCTTCGCGCCTCGATCGCCAGGGCGGCGCGAAAAGCGTCCGCGGCCTCGTCGAAGCGGCCCTGGTCTTTCAGCGCCAGAGCCAGGCTGTCCAGAATTTCGGGATCGACCGGTTTCAACGCCAGCGCCTGCCGATAGGCCGCTTCCGCCTCATCGAAACGTCTCAATTCGCGCAGGCAGGTGCCAAGATTGTTCCAGGCTTCGGCGTAGCGCGGTTCGAGTTCGAGCGAGCGGCGATAGGCGCCTTCGGCTTCGCCGAAACGTTTCAACCGCTGCAAGGCGTTGCCGCGATTGCTGTGCGCCATAGCGAAATTTTCCTGCAGCGCCAGCGCGCGGTCGAGGCAGTCCAGAGCCTCCTCGAACCGGTCCAGGTCGAACAAGGCGATGCCCAGATTGCTCAAAGCGCCGGGATAGCCGGGCTGCAATTCGATCGCCTTTCGACCTTCGGCGACGGCGTCGTCAAAATGCCCGGCAAGCCGGCACATCTCGCCCAGATTGGCGTGATAAAGCGCCTGCTGCGGCGCTAAAGCGACGGCGCGACGCAGATGACCGATGGCTTCGGCGAGCTTTCCGGATTCATGCGCGATGATGCCAAGCAAATGGACGCATTCGGCATTGTCCGGCTCCAGCTCGGCCGCGCGCGCACAAAAATCCCTGGCGTCGGCGAGCAGTCGCAGACGGCGCTTCTGTTCGGCCATGACGAGCCATTGTCCGGCGTTCAGCGCCTTCTCCGCTGGCTGCTGACTTATCGCCCGCGCCGTTTCGGCCGCAAGGATCGCAGCGGCGTTTTCCGCGCGTCGCCGGCCTTCCGCAAGAAACGGCGTCAATTGCCCGGGTTCGGCGACGGCGGTCTTCAGCGCCCCGGCGATGCGCGAAATGACCACGGACCAGTCTTCGCCCGGTTTCTGGCGAAACAGGCGGGCGTTCGGGTACCAGGCGCTGTCTTCGCGCTCCAGCCGCCAGCGCCAGTCGGCGACCCCGGAAATCATCACCCAGAGCGGCTTGCCGAGCGCGCCGGCGAGATGCGCGCCGGAGGAATCGATCGAGATGACCAGATCGAGGCCCATGACCGCGCCGGCGGTGTCGGCGAAATCGCCGAGTTCCCCCGAAAGGTCGAGAATCCTTTTCGCTTCCGGGCCGAGCTGCTTCAGATCGGCGGCGCGCGGCCCGAATTGCAGGCTGGCGAAGGAGACGCCGGGAATTTTCAGCAAGGGCGCCAGATGCTTGATGTCGAGCGACCGGCGCTGGTCGTTGACATGTTCCGGATTGCCGCCCCAGATCAGGCCGACCTTCAATCCCTGCATGTGATCGAACCGTCCCCGCCAGCGCGCCAAAGCTTCGGGCGGGGCGCGCAGATAGGGAACCTCGGCGGGAATGGTCTCGTAGCGTGCGCCAAACATGTGCGGCAGGCTCAACAGGGCGATGTCGCAGGAGAAAGGACCGGGGTCGCCGCGGTCGCCGAAAACTTCGATTCCCGGCAGGCTTTCGCGCAGGAGGCCGGCGAGTTGCTGATGGACGCGCAGGCTCACCTTTCCCGCGCGCCGAGCCAGCAAGGGAATATAGCGGACGAATTGCAGCGTATCGCCAAAGCCTTGCTCGGCCTGCACGTAAATATGCCTGCCGACGAGGCTTTCGCCGCGCCAGGGGTTTTCGGGAAAGCGCGGTCCCTTGCGTTCGCTCGAGCGCAGGCGCCATTCATATTCCGCCCACCCCTCGGCGAATTCGCCGCGCATCAGCAGCAACATGCCAAGGCCGGAACGCGCATTGGCGTGTTCCGGCCACAACGCGATGGCGCGGCGCGCCGCCGCGATGGCGTCGTCATAGTCGCCATGATGGTGCAGCGCGGTGCCGAGATTGGCCCAGCCGTCGACCAGGTTCGGGTCGAGCGCGACGGCCTTGCGGTAGGCGACGATCGCTCCGTCGTTGCGCTTGAGGCCATGCAGGGCGTTGCCCAGATTGCAATGGCCGAGCGCGAAATCGGGATCCGCCTGCAGCGCGCGGCGATGCGCCTTGGCCGATTCCTCGAAATCCTTGAGTTCAAAGAGAGCGGCGCCGAGATTGCTCCACGCGGCGGCGCTGGCTGGATCGAGGGCCGTCGCGCGGCGATGTTGCTCGATCGCCTGCCTGAACTGCCCGGCCTGGCGCAGCATTTCGCCGAGATTGGAATGGAACAAGGCGTTTTGCGGGGCGCGCCGTGTCGCGCCGCGCAGGAATTCGATGGCGTCGGCCAACCGGCCCCGTTGATGCGCGATCAGGCCGAGCAGATGGTGCGCTCCGGGTTGGTCGGGGCTCGCTTCGAGCACCTGGCGGCAGGCGGCCTCGGCCTCGATCAGCTGGCCCTGGTTTCGACAGCGATCGGCATAGGCAAGAGATTCGGCGATTGGCCCGTGGAGCGGCGCCACGCCGGTCCTTTCGCTGCTCATGGTCAACCTTTTGTTCAAGCCTTTGTCCGCCATGGCTCGTAGCATGGGCGGGCCGCGCCGCCTAGCCGGCGGCCCAGGCGACGCCTTAGCATTTTGGAAAACAACGTTTTAGCACTGTAGTAAATTTACTACTATCACTCAAAATCGCCTTTTTTCCGCCGCGATTGCAGGCAACCCCGATATCAATCCTTTTGGCGAAATTGTAGGCATTAGGAGTCTGGTCGAATTGTTGCCGTAGGGTCGCCTCTCGCCGCATTGGTTTTTCTGGGAATATCCGGAGCTCGAAAATGATTTTGACCTCAAATTCCAAGCGCGTTCTGCGGGCTTCTAGTTCAGTCATCGCGCTGCTTTCGGTCATCGGCGCGCCTCCCGCCATGGCCATTCAGCCGTGTGGCTATTATGCCGTCCCCGGCGCAAACAACCTTGCAGGCACATTCGCCTCGGTTTGCGTCACGATCCCTGACGCGGGAACCATCTCGAATACCGGGTCGATCACGCCCGGCGGCATAAGCCTGACCAGCGGGATCGTTACGGGGCAAATCGTCAGCAGCGGCCTGATCGCCGGCGGGATAACGATCGATTCAAACAGCCAGATCAACGCCGCCAACGGACACGCCATTCAGATCGCCGGCAATACGTTCGGCGGCGGGATCAGCAACGGCGGCGCGATCTCGGCGGGTTCGGGCAACGGCATCTCTGTCGACAACCTCAGCACCTTCAGCGGCGGGATCAGCAACGGCGGCACGATCTCGGCGCGCAACGTCGGCGTCGAACTCCTTTTCGTCAGCACGTTCGGCGGCGGGATCAGCAACGGCGGTACGATCTCGGCGAGCAACTTCGGTGTCGACGTTGGCAGCGTGGCTGCGTTCACTGGCGGGATCGGCAACGGCGGCACGATTTCGGCGGGCAACGTCGGTGTCGAGGTTGGAAACGTAAACACGTTCACCGGCGGAATCAACAATGCTGGCACGATCTCGGCGGCCAACACCGGCATAACTATCGGCAACGTAAGTACGTTCACCGGGGGCATAAGCAACAGCGGCACGATATCGGCGGGCGGAACCGGCATCGGCGTCTACAACTTCAGCGCGTTCACCGGCGGGATCAGCAACAGCGGCACGATCTCGGCAGGCGGAACCGGCATCTATGTCGACGGCGGCTATTCGTCCGAGGTCGGCATTTCGTCCGATGGAGGCAATTCGTTCGGCGGCGGGATCACCAACAGCGGCACGATCACGGCGGGCTGGGGCAGCGGTACGCTGGTTTCCAGCGTCAGATCGTCAGGCGGCGGGATCGGCAACAGCGACACGTTCTCGGGGGGGTCGGGCAACGGCATCTATGTCACCAACGTCAGCACGTTCACGGGCGGGATCAGCAACAGCGGCACGATCTTGGCGGGCGGAACCGGCATCTATGTCGACAACGTCAGTACGTTCACGGGAGGGATCAGCAACAGCGGCACGATCTTGGTGGCCGGCACAGGCATCTATGTCAACAACGTCGGCAAGTTCACCGGCGGCATCAGCAACGGCGGCACGATCTCGACTGGTTCTTCGTATTACGGGGATGGCAACGGGATCAATGTCAACACCGTCAGTGCGTTCAGCGGTGGGATCAGCAATAGCGGCGCGATCTCGGTGGCCAACACTGGCATCTCTTTATACAACGTCAGTTCGTTCACCGGAGGGATCAGCAACAGCGGCGCGATCTCGGGCGGATACTCGGGCATCTATGTCAACGGCCTCAGTTCGTTCAGCGGCGGGATCAGCAATAGCGGCACGATCTCGGCGGCTTCTGGCCCCGGCATCAGTTTTTATAACGTCAGTACGTTCGTCGGCGGGATCAGCAACAGTGGCGCGATCGTGGCGAACAACGCCGGCATCGAAGTTGGCAGCGTATCAACCTTCTCCGACGGGATCACCAATTCGGGCGCGATCTCATTCGGCCAGAACAGCGGAAGCTATTTCTACGGCGGCGTCGGCATCAGGGTTGATGGCGTCAGCGATTTCTCTTCCGGAATCAGCAATGCCGCGTCAGGCGTCATTTCGGGGAGCTTCAACAATTCTGGTTACGGCGATACTTTTGGCTATGGCTATGCCGATGGCTATGGCTATCGCGGGCTCACTGGCATCCTCGTGCAGAATATTTCGAGTTTTTCCGGCGGCATCATCAATGCCGGATTGATTTCGCTCAGCCTGACCAATTCCCCCGCCCCCGTCGTCGCACCGACCTTCGAAACCCTCACCCGTCGCGCCGCCGGCGGCGCCGTCGGGATATCGGTCGGCGGCAACCAAAGCCCGCCGGATGCGCGTATTCTTGGGGACGCGTCCGGTTCTTTTTACACCAACGTGACGAGTTTCTCGGGTGGCGTCAGCAATGCGGGAACGATCTCGGTCAACGTCGTCAATTCCGAGACGATCGCAGGCGGAATCACTGGAATCCAGGTGCTGGGCGTCTCGAGCTTTTCGGGCGGCATCAGCAATTCCGGTCTGATTGCGGTCAATGTGGCCAATTCCGGCACGATCCTCAACGGTTCGAATCCGACCTTTGCCACCGCCGGCATTTTCGTCTCCAATGTTTCGAGTTTTTCGGGCGGCGTCAGCAATTCGGGGACGATTTCGGTCGGCGTGACCAATTCCGCCTCCGGGACAATTAATGGCGGCGTGGCCGGTGTTGCGGTCTCCAACATCTCCAATTTCGACGGTGGGATCAGTAATTCGGGCGCGATCCAGGTCGCCGTCGCCAATTCCGGCTCGATCGCCGGAACCATCGCCGGCATCACGGTTTCCTCGGTCTCCACTTTCGCCGGCAATATCAGCAATTCCGGGACGATCAGCGCGGCCAACGGCATTGTGATCGGCTCGGGCGTCAGCTTCGCCGCCGGTTCGGCCATCGTCAACAGCGGAACCCTCATCGGTTCGACCGCCGCCATCGATGTGAGCGCCGCGACCAGCCCGGTCACCATCAACCAGACCGGCGGCCTCATCTCCGGCGCGATCAAGCTGTCGTCCAATGCCGACGTGCTGAATGTTTCCGGCGGCGCCATCGCCGGCAACATCGTCGGCGCCGGAACCGCCAACACCCTGAATTTCGCGCTTGGCGCCGGAACCTTCACTTACGGTTCGGCTTATGGCTTCACCGGCATTAACCAGGTCAACGTCAATTCCGGCCTGGTCATCCTCAATGGCGTCAACAGCGCCAGCAATGTCAGGATCGGCGGCGGCACGCTGCAAGTCGGCGACGCGCAAAATCCGGGCGCCAAACTGACCAGCACGACGCCGATCGAAATTTATGGAACGCTGGCCGGCCATGGCACGGTGTATGGCAGCGTGTTGATGGAACCGGGCGGCGTCCTCGCGCCCGGCGGTTCGATCGGCGTCCTGACCATCACCGGCGGCCTGAGCTTCGCTCCGGGTTCGTTCTATGCGGTGGCGATCACGCCGGCCGCGGCGTCGATGACGCAGTTCAACGGCTTTGTGGCGCTGGGCGGCGTGACGGTGCTGGTGACGCCGCAGCTTGGAAAATATTCGGCGCGCACGTACCAGATCCTCAGCTCGTCCGTCGCTCTGGGCGCCGGCAACACCTTCAATCCGACGGTTCAGGTGACGCGCTCCGGTTTGATCAAGAGCGATCCGACGCTGACCTATGACGCCAACGACGTCTATCTGACGGTCGCTCCCTACATCAGCACGCTGGACCTGCCGGCGAACAGCCCATGGAACGCCCGGAACGCGGCGGGCGCCATCAATAATTTCATCAACACAGGCGCGCCCCTCCCGGACGCGTTCCAGAATCTGGCCGGCCTCTCGGGCAACGCGCTGAGCAGCGCGGTGAACCAGCTGGCTGGCCAGCAGCAGGGCGCTTTCGCGCCCGGCGGCTTCAAAGCCGGCGATCTGTTCCTCAATCTGTTGCTGAACCCCTACGTCGAGGGACGCGGCAATTTCGGCGCCGCGGCGACGGCGCCCGTCCTGTCCTATGCGGCCGATCCGGTGGCCTCCGGCGTGGCGAAAGCCTTCAGCGCGCTGGCGCTCGATCCGACCTCCGTTGCTGCCTCCAGGCCGGTGTTCTGGGGCGCGGCCTATGGCGGTGGCGGCAAAATCTCCGGCGACGCCACGACGGGCGCCGCGCGCACCAACAGCAATATTTATGGCTTCGCCGCCGGCGCGGATTATCGTGTCCAGCCCAACGCCCTGGTCGGCTTCGCATTGGCCGGCGGCGGCACGAGCTACGGTCTCGGCCAGGGCTTGGGCGGCGGCTACTCCGGCATGTTCCAGGCGGGCGCCTATGGCGCGCTGAACTTCGGCCAGGCTTATGTTTCCGCCGCGCTGGCCTACACGTTTCACGATGTGACGACCAACCGGGCGGGGAGCCTGGCGGGAATCGGCAACCAGAACGGCGGGTTTAACGCCAATCTGCTGTCGAACCGCGTCGAGGCCGGCTACAGCCTGCCGGTTTACGGCGGCCTCACGTTTACGCCTTATGGGGCCAATCAGGTCCAGGCGATGTGGCTGCCGTCCTTCGCCGAGACGGCGGCGGGCGGCGCCGGTTCGGCTTTCTCGCTGGGCTACGCCAGCCGCAATTTCAACGCCGACCGAACCGAACTGGGCGCCTGGATGGATTATCTCTATCCGGGATCCGGCGGCGCGCTGAAGTTGTTTGCGCGCGTGGCCTGGGCGCATGACTTCAACAACGAAGGGACGACGGCGGCTTTCTTCCAGTCGATCGCCAGCGGCAACTTCACCGTCTACAGCGCCAGGCAGGTGCCCAATAGCGCGTTGACGACCCTCGGCGTGCAATATTATCTTGGCGACGGCTGGGCGCTGCTGGCGAAATTCGACGGCGAATACTCGGGCACGAGCACGATCTATTCTGCCACCGGACAGCTCCGCAAAACCTGGTGACTGGACGGCGTTCAATTATGATGCAGGAGCCATCGGCGGCGGCGCGGCCGGTGTCAAGGCGGCAAGGCTGGTTTGGAGAGCCGATGAAACTCGTCGCGGAAATTTCGGCCGGCGAGTTGATCGACAAAATCACCATTCTCGAGATCAAACTCGATCTCATAGGCGACGAAGCCAAACGCGCCAATGTCGCTCGCGAATACGCCGCCCTCACCGGCGTGTGGAACCGGGAAATCGGTGAGACCGAAGACCTTGCCCGCCTTCGCGGCGAACTCAAGGCCGTCAACGCCAAACTTTGGCACATCGAAGATGAAATTCGCGCGCAGGAGAAGGCAGGGACTTTCGGCGCCGAATTCATCGCTCTGGCCCGAGCCGTTTATCACACCAATGACAGCCGTGCGGCGCTGAAGCGCGAAATCAACAGGCGCACGCAAAGCGATCTCATCGAAGAAAAGAGTTACGAAGCTTATTGATCGAACCGGACCGGCAGGCCGGATTTGATCGCCCGGAAACGATTTCATTGATGAGGACAAGATCAGGCCAAGGCGCGACCCATGAACGCTTTGTCACCGCATTTGCGACGCCTTGAAGCCGAAGCGATCTTTTTCCTTCGCGAAACCGTGGCCGAATTTCGAAATCCGGTGATGCTCTATTCGATCGGAAAAGATTCCAGCGTGATGCTGCATCTCGCGCTCAAGGCCTTTTTTCCGGCCAAGCCGCCCTTTCCGTTGCTCCACGTCGATACGACCTGGAAGTTCCGCGAAATGATCGCTTTTCGCGATCAAACGGCGGCAAGGATCGGTATGGATCTGCTGGTCCATGTCAATGAGGAGGGCATTTCCGAAGGGGTTTCGCCGGTCGCCTCCGGCTCTGGCGTCCATACAAGGGTAATGAAGATCGAGGGGTTGCGTCAGGCGCTCGACAAGTGGAAATTCGACGCGGCTATCGGGGGAGCCCGCCGCGACGAAGAGAGAAGCCGCGCCAAAGAACGGGTCTTTTCCCACCGCAACTCAGCCCATGCCTGGGACCCCCGCAACCAGCGTCCCGAACTTTGGAAAATTTTCGATACCCGCCTCAACCCAGGCGAGTCGATGCGGATCTTTCCCTTGTCCAACTGGAGCGAATTCGACGTATGGGATTATATCGCCGCCGAGAAAATTCCAGTCGCGCCGCTCTATTTCGCACGGCCTCGGCCGGTGGTGCGGCGAAATAGCGCGCTGATCATGGTCGACGACGACCGGCTGCCGTTGCATGGGGGCGAGGCCGCGGAAATGCGGTGCGTCCGTTTCCGCACGCTTGGATGCTATCCGCTGACCGGGGCGGTCGAATCCGCGGCCGCGACGCTTGAGGAAATCATCGCCGAAATTCGCGCCTCGACGACCTCCGAGCGTCAGGGCCGGCTGATCGATTTCGATGAATCCGACTCGATGGAGAAGAAGAAGCGCGAGGGCTATTTCTGATGAAACCCGACACCCTGCAGGAGTCTCCGGCCGGCGCAGGAGCCTGCGCCGGCCAGCTTCCGACGCTGCGTTTTCTCACCTGCGGATCGGTCGATGACGGCAAATCGACGCTGATCGGCCGTTTGCTGTTTGAGCGGGGCCAGATATTCGACGACCAGATGGCGGCCCTGGCGCGTGATTCGCGCAAATTCGGCTCGGTCGGCGGGGAAATCGATTTCGCTTTGCTGGTGGACGGGCTGGAGGCCGAGCGCGAACAGGGCATCACCATTGATGTCGCCTATCGCGCATTTTCGACGCCGGCGCGCGCCTTCATCGTCGCCGATTGTCCCGGCCACGAGCAATATACCCGCAACATGGCGACGGGGGCCTCCAACGCCGATCTGGCGATCCTGCTGGTCGATGCGCGCAAAGGCTTGCTGACCCAGACGCGCCGCCACGCCGCCATCGTCTCGCTGCTGGGCGTCCGCCACATCCTGATGGCGGTCAACAAGATGGACCTGGTCGATTACGACCGCGCGGTCTTTGACCGGATCGTCAGGGAGTTCGCCGAGGCCAGCGCCAATTTGAATTTCCGCGTCGTGACCCCGATACCGATTTCGGCGCGCCTTGGCGACAATGTGTCTTCGCCATCGCGGAACATGCCATGGCATTGCGGCCCAACGGTGATTTCCTGCCTGGAGACGGCGGATCTAGAAGACTCGCGGGCTGAGCAGCCGTTGCGCTTCCCGATCCAATGGGTCAACCGGCCGCATCCCGATTTCCGCGGATACGCCGGGACCATCGCCTCGGGACGCGTCCGCCAGGGCGACGAGGTCGTCGTCGCCGGTTCGGGGCGGAAGACGAGGATCGCGCGCATCGTCACGATGGCCGGCGATCTGGTGCAGGCCGAGGCGCCCGATTCGGTAACCCTGGTCCTCGCAGATGAAATAGACGCTTCGCGCGGCGACCTACTGTGC
The DNA here is from genome assembly GCF_903903185.1 of uncultured Rhodoblastus sp. GTDB lineage: Bacteria > Pseudomonadota > Alphaproteobacteria > Rhizobiales > Beijerinckiaceae > Rhodoblastus. Next base: position 110,254 of record NZ_CAIUXT010000150.1, on the reverse strand, counting down.
GATACCTTGGGCCGTCCGGATGTGGTCGATCAATTCGCCGCCCATCTGATCTGGATGAGCGAGCAGGAACTTCTGCCGGGCCGCTCCTATCTCATGAAAATCGGCGGCCGGACTTTTCCGGCCAGCGTGACGGAGATAAAATACCGGCTCGATAGCGACAGCCAGGCGAAAATCGCCGCCAAGACGCTCCGGCTCAATGAAATCGGCTTCTGCAATCTCGTCACATCGACGCCGATCGCCATCGACCCTTACGAGGCCAATCGCGTCACGGGCGCCTTCATCCTGATCGACCGGGCTGACAATTGCGTCGCGGCGGCGGGAACAATCGCCTTCGCGCTGCGCCGCGCCAGCAATGTACATTTGCAGCATCTGGCCGTCGACAGGGCGGCGCGGTCGCGACTGAAACGCCAGAAGCCGAAAATCCTTTGGTTCACCGGCCTCTCCGGTTCGGGCAAATCGACGGTCGCCAATCTCCTGGAAACACAGCTGCTGCAGCGCCACGTCCATTCGATCCTGCTCGACGGCGACAATATTCGTCATGGGCTCAACAAGGATCTCGGCTTTACCGAGGCCGACCGCGTCGAAAATATCCGCCGCATCGGCGAAGTCGCCAAACTGATGGTTGACGCCGGCCTGATCGCGCTGTGTGCGTTCATTTCACCTTTTGCCGCAGAACGGCGGATGGTGCGCGAATTGGTCGAGCCGGATGAATTCATCGAGGTCTTCATCGACACGCCGCTGGAGATCTGTATAGAACGCGACCCGAAGGGCCTTTACAAGAAGGCGCTGGCCGGACAGCTCAAGAACTTCACCGGCGTCGATCAGGCCTATGAACGGCCGGAGAATGCAGAAATCGTCATCGACGCGGAATGCCCGCGTCCGGAAGACGCAGCCGCGCGCATCTTGCGCTATCTCGACGCTACCGCGACATTCGATGTTGCCTGAGCAGCCGGCGTTGCATTGAACTCTATGGCCTCTCGCTTATTTCCGAGCGAAAGGACGACGGCAGATTCCGACGCGCATCCGGGCGGCGCCTGTCGAGCGCGTGAAAATCATCGGATTTGTTGAAATTTCGGCGGTCGCCTGAGTTCTCGCCAGCGATCTCATCGGCGGCTTCGTTTTCGATCTCGCGAAGGTCGGCTTTCGTCCTGCGCCTCAGGCTCGACCGTAGGGGCCGAATTGCCGCTTCTGACGCATCCTTGCCCTTCAAGGCTCCGCCCGTCACCGTCCGCACTCCGTCGATCCGCGCCATTCGGAGGCAAGATCAGGTGTCGGATTTCGACCGGAGGTGTCGTGGAGGTCTTCCGGGAATGCTCCAGCGTCGCGGCGCTCGGCGGCGCCGGCAATCTACCATCTGAGGTTATGAAACAATCGGACAAACTTTAAGAAACCGCGCGATTTCGTGAAATTTCGTGCAGTTTTCGTTTAAACAACGTCGATTTTCGCCTAGCACAAGCCTAGGTTACGGTTCAATCGCCCGCTGCGGGCGGTGCTCCGCAGGCGGCGAAATCGCTGGAGCGCGGCCCCAGCCGCTTCGCGCACGTCGACAATTTTTATTCTTAGAACAATAGCTTGAAACGACGACAGCGATGCGCCCGCCCATCCCGTCACAGCGACTGGTCGCGGATGTTTCCTTTGAAGCAAAAAAGAACGATCTCCATGGAGCCGAACGGGTTTTCACCCGGTCAAATTCATTTTCACCTACCGCCGATTGGATCGAAACCGGCGCGAAACCGCGCAGCGGTTCCGCATCGCGGCCTCTGGGCCGCGTTCGGGGGGATGTCTTTGAAGCTTCGAGGGCTCGGAGTTTATCGATTGGGTGGTGGCCGCTGCGGGACTTGAACCCGCACGGGGGATGCCCGAGGCATTTTAAGTGCCTTCCGTCTACCAATTTCGGCAAGCGGCCTTTTCGTCTTCCGGTCCTTCTGCCCACGCCCACGCCATCCGTCTTATAGAGGCGCGCGATGGGGACGGCCAAGTGGAATTTTAGGCGTGGAATTTTAGGCGGGGTGGGGGCTCGCGATGAGGGGCTGCGGTCAATGAAAATCCCGCGAGTTCGGGATAACCCTCACATTGCGCGGGTGGCGGGCGCGATCGGCCCTGCCCGTCGCGCCTTCCGACAGACGCCCAAGCTCGGACGAGCGGTCGCTGACGCGTCGCGCCAGAAGATGCGCTACGCCGGCCCAGCTTATCTGCACCCGCCCTTCCACCGCCATCAGCCGCGCCGCCATGGTCTCCTTGCGATAGCGCTCGAACAGGGTCGCATAAAGCGCGACATTGACCACGCCGGTCTCGTCCTCCAGCGTAACGAAAACCATTTTGCCATTGCCCGGCCGCTGGCGCACCAGCACCAGACCCGCCGCTTTTTTCCACGCGCCGTCGCGGCAGGCCGAAAGATCGCAGGCGCGCGTAAAGCTTTCGCGGGTGAAAAGTGGACGCAGAAGCTGCATCGGGTGGGCCGCCAGCGACAGCCGCAGGCTCTGGTAATCGGCGACGACCTGTTCGCCGAGCTGCAAGGCCGGCAGGGCCGGGTCGGGCTCCTCCCCCAGTTCCTCGATCCCGGCGGCGGCGAAAAGCGGCAAGGGCTTTGCGCCCGGCAGCCTTCTTGCAGCCCAGAGCGCGGCGCGGCGATCGAGCTTTTTTTCTTGCGCCGCCGGGCCGTCCGAGAGAATCAGCGCGCGACAGGAGCGGACGGCGTCGGCGTCGGCCAGCAGTTTGATCGTTCGCGTGGAAAGCTGCGCCCGCCTCGCGCAGGATTCGAGGGTTGCAAAACCCTCGGCGCGCGCGGCGACCAGCCGTTCCATTTCGCTCTCGGCGAGGCCGCCGATCTGGCGCAAGCCGAGCCGCAACGCCAGCGCGCCCTCTTCGCGTTCGAGGGTGTTGTCCCATGACGAATGATTGACGTCGACGGGCCGAATTTCGACGCCATGTTCGCGCGCGTCGCGCACGATCTGCGCCGGCGCATAAAAACCCATCGGCTGGGCGTTCAGCAAGGCGCAGGCGAAAACCGCCGGCCAGCGGCATTTGAGCCAGGCCGAAACATAGACGAGATGGGCGAAGGAAGCGGCGTGGCTTTCGGGAAAACCATAGGAGCCAAAACCCTTGATCTGCTCGAAACAACGCTGGGCGAAGTCTTTTTCATAGCCACGCGCGCACATGCGCGAAACCATCATGGTCTCGAACGCGCCGATTGTGCCGAGATGGCGAAAGGTCGCCATGGCGCGACGCAGGCGGTTGGCCTCTTCTTCGGAAAATTTGGCGGCGACCATGGCGAGGCTCATCGCTTGTTCCTGAAACAAAGGCACGCCGAGCGTCTTGCCGAGCACGCGATGCAATTCGTCCGGCGGGCCATGTTCGGGCGACGGCGAGGGAAAGCTGACTTCCTCCTTGCCCGCGCGGCGGCGCAGATAGGGATGGACCATGTCGCCCTGAATCGGGCCCGGCCGCACGATGGCGACCTCGATCACCAGATCGTAGAATGTCCGGGGCCGCAGGTGCGGCAGCATGTTCATCTGCGCGCGGCTCTCGACCTGGAACACGCCGACGGAATCGCCCTTGCACAGCATGTCATAGACCGCCTTGTCCTCGCGCGGGACATCGGCCAGCCCGATCTCGACGCCCTCGTGGCGCGCGAGCAGATCGAAACCCTTGCGGATGCAGGTCAACATGCCCAGCGCCAGAATATCGACCTTCATCAGCCCCAGCGCGGCGATATCGTCCTTGTCCCATTCGAGAAAGGTGCGCTCGGCCATGGCGGCGTTGCCGATGGGTACAAGCTCGTCCAGCCGTCCGCGCGTCAGCACGAAACCGCCGACATGCTGCGACAGATGACGCGGGAAACCGAGGATTTTTCGCGCGAAAAAAATCACCTGGCGAATGAGCGGATTGGCCGGATCGAGTCCGGCCTGGGCGATGTGTGTTCTGGAAAAGCCGCCGCCGTGACTGCCCCATTGCAGCGAGCCGAGCGCGACGATCATATCTTCCGACAGACCGAAAACTTTCGCCACGTCGCGCAAGGCGCTGCGCGGGCGATAGGAAATCACCGCCGCCGCCAGACCGGCGCGCTCGCGGCCATATTTTTCATAAATATGCTGGATGACCTCCTCGCGCCGCTCATGTTCGAAATCGACGTCGATGTCCGGCGGTTCGCGGCGCGCGGCGGAGATGAAACGCGCGAACAGGAGATCGTTTTCCGCCGGATCGACGGCGGTGATTCCGAGCACGTAACAGACGGCGGAATTGGCCGCCGAGCCGCGCCCTTGACATAGAATCTCTTTATCTCGCGCAAAGGCGACAATGTCGTGGATGGTCAGGAAATAGGGCGCGTAATCGAGTTTCGCGATCAGCGCCAATTCCTGTTCGATCAGCGCATGCACCTTGGGCGGCGCTCCCTGCGGATAGCGCTGCGGCAAGGCGCGGCGGGTCAGCTCCTCCAGCCATGCCTGCGACGTCCAGCCGCGCGGCGTCGGCTCGTCGGGATATTCATAAGATAATTCGCGCAGATGAAAATGCGCTAACGCGAAGAAATTTTCGATTTCGTCGATCGCCTCCGGCGCGTCGGCGAAAAGCCTCGCCATTTCGCGCGACGATTTCAGATGTCGCTCGGCATTGCTTTCGAGCCTGCGCCCCGCCTGGACGAGCGTGATTCTTTCGCGCACGCAGGAAAGCACATCTTGCAAGGCGCGGTCTTCCGGCCGCGCGTAAAGGGCATCGTTGTGCGCCAGCAATGGGACGCCTTGCGCCTGCGCCAGACGACGCAATTCCTGAAGCCGGCGACGGTCAGCTCCGACGCGCGGCATATTGGCGCCGAGCCAGATTTTTCCCGCACCGGCGGCGCGCAAATGCGCCAGAGGCCGTTCCAGAGCCGCCGGCTTTTGCGTCGGCAACAGGATCACTAAAAGATCTTCCGCATCCGCCAGCAGATCGTCGAGGCGCAGCAGGCAATCGCCTTTTTTGGCCCGCCGCTTGCCGAGGGTGAGCAGGCGGCACAGCCGTCCCCACCCTGCCCGATTGGCCGGATAAACCGCTACATCCGGCGCGCCGTCGCAAAACTTTACGCGCGCTCCGGCTAACAAGCGAAAGTTTTTGGCGCGCCGAGCCAAATCGTCATCGGAGGCCCGAGCAAATTCCTCCAGCGCCGAGAGGGCGCGCACGACGCCCGCGACGGAATTGAGGTCGCACAGACCGAGTCCAAAATAATCCAGTTGCAAGGCGGCGGCGATCAGTTCGACAGGAGACGAGGCGCCGCGCAAAAAGGAATAATGACTGGCGCAGACCAGTTCGGCATAGGCCATTTAAGCAAACAGCCCATGCAGAAACCAGCGCGGCGCATCGTCGCCGCGCTCGTAAAGTCCGAGCCGGAACAGCCAGAAGCGGCGGCCCTCCCTATCCTCCACGCGGTAATAATCGCGTGTCGGCGCTTCTGGCCCGAAGCGCATCGGATCGAGCCGCGTCCACTCCGGCGCGATGCGCTCCGGCCCTTCGGCGCGCAGGATGTCATGCGCCTGCCGGCGCCAGCGGAATCGCGCGGGCGGCCCGTCGGGGGCGAGCGCCAGAACCTCGACCGGCTGCGGCGGATCGAACAGGGTCAGCGGACGGACCGGCGGCTCGCCAGCCGCCGGCGCCGGCCATTCCGCGGACGCCGCCAGCGCTGCTGGAACAGCCGGGCTTTCGCGCTCCGGTTCATGCGTGTCGAGGCGGACGAAACGAAGCACACGCTCGCGGCCGAAACGCGTCGTCAGCCGGTCGAGCAATTCGCTCAACTCGCGTTCCGTTTCCTGCGCCGCCGCTCCGGAAAAATCGGCCTGAGTCGGCGCGAATTTTTCGGCGTGCGGCACGGCGAGGCGCAAAGCGTCGAAGCCGAAGCCGGGATCGAGCGGATCGGCCAGCACATCGCGTTTTTCGTGAAACAGCCGCAGCAGGATTTTCGGGTCGCGCGTCGGACGCAACGTCTCCACCCGCAAGCGGCGAACGGCGCCGTCGGCGCGGAAAAAACTCGCTTCGAAAACGCGTCCGCCCTCGCCGCGCCGCTCCAGCAGCAGCGACGTCTCCAGCATCAGGTCGCGCAAGGCGGCGTCGATCGACTCGCCCTGCGACAGAGGATCGACGAAATGCCTTTCAACCCTGCAGTCCGGCGGCCAACGCAGGGGTTTGATCCGCACGTCCTCGCGTCCGAACAGCCGCTCGATTTTTCGTGTGAAATCGACGCCGAACCGGGACGCGAAAGCGCGCGAAGGCCGCGCCACGACATCGCCGAGGGTTTTGAGCCCGGCGCGGCTCAAAGCGACAAGAATTTCCTCTTCCGCCTCCAGCGCCGCCAAAGGCAGTCGGGAGACGGCGGCTTTTTCTTCATCGGGCGGAAAAACCCCGCCAGCGGAAAAGCGCGCCAAAGCGCGGGCGCCGTCCGGCGTCGTCGCCAAGGCGCCGCGGGCGCCAAAACCGAGCGCCTCCATGTCCTGCAGCACGCGCGCGAAAAGACTGGCCTCGCCGCCGAACAGATGGGCGCAGCCGGTGACGTCGAGGACCAGCCCATGCGGCTCATCCAAAGCAGTCAGCGGCGTATGGCGCTCGCAGCGCGCCGCAAGACGCGCCATGATTTTCGTATCCGCCGGACGATCGGCTTCCGTGACGCCGAGTTGCGGCAGGCGGGCGCGCGCGTCGGCCAGCGACAGGCCAGGCGCAAGCCCCTGGCGCAAAGCGGCGGGATTGAGCGCATAAAGCCTTTGCGCGCCATTGCGCTTTTCGACAACGGCGAAAGGCGCGTCGTCATCCTGCGGCGCGGCGCGCCCGCTCCGGGCCAGACGCAGCCTGTCGATCGGCAGGAACGGCAGCCACAGGGCCAGATAGCGTCGCGCTGAGAGAATCGGCGGCTTCATGAAACAGACCTCGGTCACGCAGCCACTCCAAACGCCAGGAACGATCGGCCGCGCCGCCGCGATGACGCAGCAGCGTGACGGAAAAACACGGAGGCCCTGGCGCATTGGCCGCAAGGGCGCAGGAATTTTGCGCCCGCGCCCGCCAGCGGGAGGCGGCGGCGCTGGGCGGAGGCCCAGTCTTGGCCTGCGTTCCAATCGGAGCGCCTATTTTTTGGCTCGTTTCTTGGCCCGCGCGAATGCGCAGCAGAAAAACGGTCACGCCCGAAGCCTCCGCCGCGCGCGCCAGACGCAAGGTAGCCGTGAGATCGAGCGCGCGCGGCGCGCCGAAAACTTCAATCAGCGCCGCGCCAAGACTTTTGCAGCGCGCCGCTTCGACGCCGGCGCGCAGCACCGCCTCGGCGTCCCTGCCGCGCACCAGCGACAAAGCGGCGGGATCGACGCCGAATTCGGCAAGCCCCACGCCATTCAGCCGCCCCGCCTCGCCTTCCAGAAAATCCTGCCGCGCCCAGAACAACGGCCGTCCCGACCCAGCGCGCAGGGCCATGGCGAGGCCGAAGCCGGCGGCGGCGGACCAATCGGCGCTCCAGGGCGCATGGATCTCATGCAGACAGGCGCGACGGAGTCCGCCGTCGAGAAAATCGTCGACGCCAGGGGCGCCCAAGGCGAAACGCGCAGCGCGAGCCGGCGAGGCCTGGCCGTTGTCGCCAAGCCTGGCGAGGAGACACCGCAAGATGGCCAGGGTTTTCGCCCGCGACGGCGAAGCCCCTCTCTGAGCATCGATCCAATGCATGGCGTTTCGCACAAATGTTCCTGTTATGTTCTATCCAACAAACACCCGAAGCCGGATAGAGTCAAGTCTGGTCCTCGATTCCTCGGTGTTAGTTTTTAAAATATTGATTTTATTGATTTTATCTCAGACCCTTTGGCTAGAACGCAAAAAAGCCCCGTCCGGCTGAAGCCGGACGGGGCAAAACGAAGAATTATTTCTATGCTCTAATGCATATTCCCAAAAAGTTGAAGACTTTTGGATAGGAATATAAGCCTAAACAAAGACTTGCAGCATTTCGGGCGCCTGCGTTGGAACGGCGATCACGCGCCGAAGCCGTTCGAAAAATGGGCTTCGGCCAGGGCCCGGCGCAAGTTGACGACTTCCTCGCGCAAACAATGCACTTCCAGCGTCAGATCGTCGACGCGCCTTTCATAGCCGTCGATCAAGGTCCGCAACCGCCCATCGACGGCCGATTGCATCGCCGGACCGCGATTGACCAAAGCCAGAAAGAAGCCGCCCACTGCCGTCAGGACGCTGGCGCCCAGAGTGACCAGCCAGTTCGGCAATTCGCCGCCGTTCAAATCCACCGCCATCTTTTGCGCATTCCATTCAACGAGAGCATTTTTCCACGCGCTTCAATACGAGGAGGCTGGCGCAGAGGGTGCGCCAGCGATGCCGCCCAGTTGCCTGCAAACCTCCAGACTGGCCGCACGAACCGTCGTCGTGGCTCCACTGCGGACGATCTGCGTCGCTTTGCCCTGATTAATGGCGTCCTCGACCGAAAGCGCGACACTCGCGCTGTTCGCGACGACACAGGCGACTGCCTCGGCGGTTCTGGCGGCATTTGCCACATTGGTCGAAGCCGCTGGCCCGGTGAAATAGGACATGGCCGAGGCCTGGGCCGGAACGAAGGTGAGAGAGGCGAGCGCGAGCGCGCCGCAAAGCAGCTTTTCCATGGGTTTTCCTTTCGGGGATTTCAGATGAAGGGTGCGTGATCCGGGATTTTTCCGCCAAAGATCGGCGCGTTGCTCGGCGTCATCTTCAGTATGCAGAGACCGGAAACTAATTCCGCCACCGCTTCGGCGGCCTCGACATAGCTCTCGAATTGCGCGACCGGCGGCGCCACGACGGCGACGGCCCTGAGTGTGGCGTCGATGGTCTGCAACGCCTCGACGGGCGTCAGCGTTCCCGCCCTGGCTGCCTCCGCACTGCGGACGATGGCGGCCATGGCCGCGTCGAAAATGCGGGCGTCGGCGCCAAATAGTCCAGCGTCCTTCGACGCGCCGACCCAACTTTGCAGCCCGGCGGCGACGTTGGCGAGAACGCTCACAACGCGTTTTTCGCATTGCCGAAGTTGGCGCCGATCAGATCGATCACGCCGCGCACAAAAGCCCATACGCCCGGCCCGGTCGCTTTCGGCAAAAGCGCGGCGGCGATGGTCACGCTATAGGCGATGGCGGCCGGGGTCGCCAGACTGGCGAAAATGCTTTTGATCGAGACAAGAGGATCGGGCGCCGCCGCCGTTGCGCCTAAAGCGGCGAGGGACGACAGGATCGGCGTAGCGACGACGACGAGCATCGCCATGAACGCGAAAACAAATCTGAGCATGACAGTTTTCCTTATCTAAAGAAATTTTCGGAAGCGTTACTTGTCGAGTTGTGTTCCGACCTGGTGCGACGGGGCGCCCCAATCGGTATGGTCGCCGCCGGCGATGCGCGGGTGGCAGCCGGCGACGAGGGCGACAGCGAGGATGATTTTCGACATTTGGCCTCCTACGCCACCGGATTTCGCGAAAAATAACCCGCCCACCATTCCGCCCGGTCGCCGCGCCTGGCGTATTGCGCGGTTGAGCCGGGCCGCTCCCAATAACGGCAGGCGACGTAGCCGGCGTCATAGGCCGTGCGCGCCGCCTTGATCATCGCCAGCGCATGTTTTTCGGTGTTCTTAAACTCCCACAGCGCCGCCTTGAGTTGATCGGCGAGCGGCGGAAGGGTTTTCAGATCGACGCCCAAGCCTTTTCGGATCGCCGCGACGCGGTCGGCGTGCCATTGGTTAAGGCCGAAGGCCTCGCCGTGGTCGCCGACCGCCTTGACGTTGAGCGCAGATTCCGCATCGGCCTGGGCGAGCAGACCGGCGGCCTGCGCGGGCGTAAAGCCGGCGGCGAGCCAGAATTTATAGATCATCGTGGCGTTGGGGTAATAGGCCGCGCTCATGGCCTCCCCCAATCCGACGCCAGAAACAACAGCGCGCCGAGGCCGACGATCGCGGCGCCGATGGTGATTTCCACAAGCAAATCCTGCATGGCGGTTCACTCCAATTCTTCGTCGTTAATCCCCTCAAAATCATGATCGAGAACGATCAAGCCGACGCAGCCGATGAAGCTGATGACGACGGTGAAAAAGAAGGTTGCGCCGATCATGCGCCCGCTCCCTTCACCGCCTCGACATGCGCCGCCAGCGCGGGCGTGGCGGGCGTGGGCGCCGACCAGTTTCGGACGCGGCGGTTCACGTCCTGTTTGTCCACGTTGTGGCCCGGGCAGTCGTGGCGGTCGCGCAGACATTCCTTGTGGAAATGCAGCGTCGCCGGCTCGATGTCGAGCGCCTTGTGCAGGATCGCCAGCGCCGCGACGGCGTTGTTGCGCACCCTGGCGCCGTCGCCGGCGTCGAACGCCTCGCGCGAATAATCGCCGACCATTTCGACCCCGATACTCACGTTATTGTAGCAGGATGCGTGGACGCCGCGCGCCGTCAGGTCGCAGGCGACCCAGATCAGGTCGGGCGCGACAAACAGGTGCGGGCCGGAGGACCAGCCCAACTCGTGCCCGTAATAATGGTTGAGGTTGCGGATGCGCTTTTCGCCCGCTTGCCTGCCGAGGCCAAAATGCGCCCATTGCGCGAGGTTCGGCTCGGCCGTGTTGTGCAGCACGATGAACTGCGGCCGCCACGGCGCCCATTTGAGGCCGGCGACATAGGTCTTGAATTCGCCCGGCGTGAAGCCGAGCGGTTGGGTAAGGAAGGTCATGGGGTTTCCTTTGGCGGAAGGTCTTTGCAGAAAATGCAAATTGCTCGGATCACGCCGGGCGGTCGGGCTTGATCTTGTTCGGCGGGACGGGCTTGATCCATCGCAGCTCGCCCGCATCGACATGGATCGCGCCGGGCCGGAAGGCTTCCAGCGGCATCTGCGCGAAGCGGATTCCACGCTCCAGGCAGAAAGCTAAATGGATGCGGATCGGCAGGCCGCAATGGCGGCATTTCGGGTTCAAGGCGTTCCCCCTTCAGGTGTCAGGGAATCCTTGACAGCTACCGAACCCCGCGCAACGCGAGCCAGACGCCGCCGCCCGCCGCGACCGCCGGGCCGAGGCCGCGCCATTATTTCGAGGCGACGAGCGCGAGGCCAGAGCGGGCGATGACTTCGGCAAGCCAGAGCGCGAACAACGCCGCGATGAACAGCGCGACGAGGGCGAACCAGAGCGGCAGATAGACGAGGCGGGCGACGTAGAAGGTGGTGGTGGTCATGGCTTTCCCCTCACAAATCCGCGTCATCCGGCGTCACGCACTTCGCGCGTTCGAGCCGGAACCCCGGATGCGGCGCGCGATGCCGCGTCTCGTTACCGATGATCCAGCCTATCGCCCCGCTAATCTTGGTCATGGTGCAGAGCCCGACGTCTTGCTCGGAAGGCAGCCGCTTGACGTGGCATTTTTCTGGATCTGATGTGGTGCAGAAATTAGCGTGAACGACTCAGCCGCGAACATCGTTGCAGGGCGCGGCGGCGCACAACAGAGCGGCGCCGAGGGCGCCGCGAAAATCTTTCGCAGTCATGTTTTTTTCCCGCTGAAACAAGCGCTTTTTACCGGCTGGACGAAAGCCGAAATCCCCGCGATTCCGGCGCATTCAATAAGGCGCGCATGGCCCATAGTGCAGCACGTCGCCATTGGCGCCCGTGCCCTTGAAAACGGCGGTCGTGGTCGTGCCACCGCTTGTCATCGGGAAAATCGTATTATTGGTTTCGTCCTGGAGCGGCGGGCAATTCCAGCCGTTCGGCGCGGCGACGAGGAAGGTCAGTGTGATCGTCGAGGCGGTGCAGGCCGCCGTGAGCGAAAATTTGCCGACCGTGTTATAGCCGGAAAAGGAACTTGACGCGCATCCGGTATAAGCCGGCGTGGCGCCACCCTCAATGGCGCTGAGTGTGAGCGTGCCGGATGAATTGGCGATAGATCGAAAATTTGTAAAACCGGACCCAAGATTGTTGCGCTGGAATCCACTTCGGTATCCGACCAGGCCGCCCGCGGCTGCGTCCCAACTGGACGTGGCATATGCGGCAAATGATGGATTCGATATAACAAACGCATAGGTGTCCGCAGCGCCGGCTCCCGCCGTACGCGCTGTCAATGTGTAGCCCGCGCCCGTTCCGGTCGCCGTCAGATTCGGATAGGTCTGGCCGGAATTGGTGCAGGTTCCATTATAGCAGGCGGAATGGAGCGCCGTTCCCGAAGGGACGTTGAACACGGTCCCGCCGAAGGTTCCCGCCGCCAGCACTGGCCCTATGCTGTCGTAGCCGGTCGCGGCGCCATGAATATAGATTGCGCTGGTCGATGTATGCGCGGCCAGCGAGCCGACATAAACGGAGGACACAAGATTGTTGCCGTTGCCGTTCTCGACGATTTCGATGTTCGGCCATGTGTTCGAAGCCCGATTTGACGATGCAAAGAACTGTGCGCCGACGACGAGATTCCAGTTCGACCCGTCCGCAGAACTGTCAAACAAAATATCTTGTTTCGCCTGCCCGCCAAATTGCCCCGTCCCGATCATCTGATTGCCGGCGCCAAGAGACAAGCCGGAAGACCATGCCGCGCCATGCGCCCAGATGCCGATCTGGTTGCCGCCAATGTCGTAATTGGTGAAGCGCCACGCCGGGCAGTTATTCAACTCGACGCCCGCCGCGCCGAGATTGTTTTCCGCCTGGGAGCCTTCAAAAATAACGTCCGCCGTGCCGCCACAGTTGAAGCCGTCGCCGCCATTCTGCACCGCGACAGAATCGCGGATCGTGCCGCAGCAGGCCCCGTTGGCCGTCCCATAGGAATAGGCGGTGACGCCGCTCGACCCTTGCGACGGGCCGGAATAGATCATGAACCCGTCGGTTGCGCCGTTTTGAGCGGTCAGATGTTCAAGCAGAAAATGCCCGACATTGACGGCGACCAGCGGGCCGGCGGAGGGATTGTTGTGACCTTCCCATGCCTGATCGTTGCCGTCGAAAACGCAATTGACGGCGGATGTATTGCCTCCGGACATCAGCAGCATGTTTTGCAGATTGGCGCCCCCCGCCATTTTGAAATAGGCGCCAGTTGCGTTGCCCTGCCCGAAACCGACCGGCGGGCAGACCAGCGACGACACGCCGCCGGCCAGCGTGAAGGTCGCGCTTTGCTTAATCTGCGCCGCGCCGATCAATACCGAGACATTGGCCGGAACCGAAACCGCCGTCGAAAGCGTCTGCGCCCCCTTAAGCCCGCGCGCATCTACGATGCAGCCGGAAGCCGGGCAAGTGGCAATCGCCGAATTGATTTTCGCGCCTATGTCGCCGCTGAAATTCGGATAGACAACGGGCGAATAAAGCGGCAGGAGTTGCGCGAGGGAATTGCCGGCGAGGTTGAGCCCCGACACGTCGCCGGACGCGCTCCCCGAGCCGCCGCTACCGATCGCCAGCGGCGCGTCGATGGTCAGAACGCCAAAGCGCGCGGTCGGATATTGCAGCGCGAGCGCGGGCGCAAGGGAAAGCGCCAGCGCCAGCGCGGCGGCGAAGAAAATGGCGAGCTTTTTCATTGTCATCCCTGCGAATAGGTTGGAATTCCGCCATCGCTCCAAAGCGTCGTGACGCCAGACGTCGGCGATGTTGGAAGGCCCGCAATCGTCGCGCCGAGCGCAGAGGAAATCGCGGACGCGGGCGCAGCGGCCATGATCGCAGACGCCAGCGCGGAGAGCTGCACGGAGGTCAGCCCTGCAAGCGCGACGGCAAGCGAGGCCGGACTCACGCTCGCCGCCGATGAGGACGAGCCTGATCCTGCGCCAGACTCCAGCCCGTCAATGTTGGTGCAGGACACACGCCCAAAATTGACGATGGTCGCCCCGTTCGCCGTCACCGCTGAAAAAACAAGGTTATAGGTGACACCCGGCGCCAGCATTTCCAGCACCTGGGACACGACTGTCCCGGAAATAGCGGGGTTTCCTACCAGCCGCGAGGCAACCAGCGCGTCCGTACCCGAATGCACCGTCAAAGTCGTCGAGACGGTCACCAGCGAATCCCCCGTGGCGATCTGTTTGACGAAATCCATCGAAAACGACAATGCCTCGCCCGGGCTGACAGGCGGCAGAAAATCACCCGCGAACGGCATTTATGCCCCCTTTCCAGGCGCGACAAGAGCGCGTCGTGTAACCGGAGCGACCAAACGGCGCTTGACGGGCGGCGCGGTCAAAATGCGGAATCCGACGACTGCGACAGGCGCCGGCGCCGATGCGGAAAAGAGGGGAGAAAAAATCAACAGCATTTCGTCACCAAGCCGCCTTGATTTGCCCCGGAGCGCCGGGACCGCCAGCCGCAGAACCGTTGTAAACATTCGAGCCCCCGCCTCCCGGCGTGGAGCCGGGAACGCCGACGTTATTGACGACTGCCGTACCACCCGCACCGCCATCCGGCGAGCCCGCCGTACCCCCCGTTGTTCCCGAAGCCGCACCGCCAGTGCCGGACGCTCCCGAGCCAGCACCGCCGCCGCCGCCTTTGATCGGCGCTCCGTGCAGCCCCGCGCCGCCCGCATTTATGCGACTCCCGATGCAGAGCGCGGTGTTTCCGCTGGCGCAACCCGCCGCGCCTACCGACGTTGTGGCCGCAATCGCCGTCGCCGCCTGACAGCCGGTTGCGGCAGAAGCTGGCGCGGAATTGGCCCCGGCCAGGTTAAGGAAGCTCGATATTGTCCATTGCGTCGGCCATCCGTTCCCAACGGGCTGCAAATAGGCCGCACGGAAATAGACCAGTCCGCTGGAATTGGCGACGTCCGACCCGCCGACCGCCGAGCCGACGCCCGCAAAGCCGCCGCCCGAGCCGCTGGTCGTCGCGCTCGACCCGCCTGTTCCCGCGCCGCCCGCGCCCCAACAGGACGCATTGGTGAAGGCCGCCGTCGTCGGCACGCGGAACTGGCCTTCCGATCGCTGAAATGTCACCGTGCCATGCGCAAGCGGCGAGAACGTCGCGCCGGTCGGCGTGAGCGCGAAGCTGACGGCCAGCGCGGAGAATGCCGCCGAGGATGTAAGCGAAAGATTTGCCGGCGATATTTGCGGCGCACCCAAGTGTGCGTCGAACACCGCGACCGACGCCTTGTTGACGGTCCCCGTAAGAATCGTCCGAGTCCCTAGCCCCGAGGGCGTCGCCGACACATACCAGGGCGTCGGACTATTGGCGAACATGACGCTGACGAAAAGATCGTTGACGTAAGAGGTTACGACGTTGGGAATCGGCTGCGTCGTGACTTGCGGGTAATTGGTGGTCGAAACCGTCCAGGCGTCAACCGGCGTGGTCTGATCGACGCCGACATAGTCCATCACTGCGTAACTGATCGTGGTGGCCGTATCGGCAAGGTTGAGCGCGACGTCGGTCGCCTCGCCGGTCGAACCCGACATGAACTTGTAGCAGACCGCGCCCGTCAGGTTTTGCGACCCGGCGACATGGTTCTGACCGGTCCAGAGCGTCGACCAGCCCGAGGCGCATGTTATGGCCGGCGTGGCGCTGCCGCTATCCTGCGAAGCCACGACGACAATAAGCTCATTGGCGGCATAGGCATGAAAGCCAAGATTGGCCGCCGTCATGGGCGTGATTGTCGCGCCTGGCGTCGTGACTTGCTTGTGAATAATCCACTTCTGGTAAGGGCCGACCGGCCCGGCGACGGGAACCGCCGCCGGGCCCGGCGTCGTGCCGGCGGGGCTGGTGGTGGAGGCCAGGAATGCGCCGCCATAGCCGTAGTTGGTCCCGAAATTGGCCGCCGAGGGCGCATAGACGCCGCCGCTGTCGGTCGAAAAACAGACGGTCGGCTGATGGCTGGCTCCGGCGGCGGCGAATAGATCGGAGCAATTGCCGGTCGAGTTGATGCGAGCCGGCGTGAAGGTCGAAGCATTATAAAAGGCGTTGAGCACCGGTGTTGGAATGCAGGGATTGGTGTCGCCGCTGTAGGGCGTGCAGCCCGCGCCGGAATTGCCGACCGCACCCTGCGACGACCCCATGTCGAGAATGGCGTCTTCGGTGTCGCCCTGGAAAAAATAGGCGCTGTCGGTTCCGTCCGAGCCGAAGGAAAAGGCGTTGTTGTTGATTCCCTGATAGGGGCTCGAAGTGTTGGCGTTGCGCACCGTCCCCACGCCGCCCGACGTGTAGGCGATGCGAGCCCATGAGCCGCCTTGCGGCGCGTAATAAACGACAGCGTAAGTCGGCGCGGCGCATGAGTTCCAAGTCGAGACAATATTGATCCACGTATCCGTTGCCGGGGGCGTGGTGTTCAGATAGGGAACATAGGTCGTTGAGCTTTGGGTTGACGGGTTATTCCAGTTGAACCGGAAATCAGGGTCCAGTTCAAGCCAAAGCCCATTGGCGTTTTCATAGGAGCCGCCGCCGTGGCCGTTGCCGGTCAAGAACATATTGGACGCGCCGAGCGTCGGAGTGACACCTGACGCGACGGTGTTGACATTGCCCCGGACCCGATAAGCGAACGTCCCCTGGCAGGCGTCGGGAAGCGTGTTTTGGATTACGATATTCGCTCCCGCGTTCACCGCGACGGCGTTGACGGCGTTCATCGTGACGGTGAAGGGCGCGGAAGAGCCTGTGCAGGGGCTTGAGGCGCTGACCACGCCGACCAGCGTTCCGGTCGAGGCGTTGAGCACCCGCTGGCCGGCGGAGACGCCCGCGCAGGAGGCGAGATTGACCTGAATCGTGGTTGAGGAACTGATCGTCAAGGGCGCATAGGCGGTCCCGGCAAATTGCGCGCCGCCCGCCGAGGCGTCGAGCACAGGCGTCGTGCGATAGAACATGTTCTGGAAAATGGCGACGCCCGGCGCCAAATAGGGCGTGAAGATCGGGAAAGCCTTCGAGCCGCCAAGAATGATGCGCTCGGCGCCAAGCCGCGCCTCTTGCCGGGATCCGGCCTCGCCCGCCCAGCCGGGCGCCAATGCCGCCAGCATCGCCGTCAGGACGGCGAGGGAAAACAGTTTCTTCATCGACTTCAATCCTTGACGCCGGAAAGCGAAAACCACAGATCGTTCTGCTGGCCGGAAGTGAACGTAAGCGACGACCCCCCGGAATAAACCATGACCAGATAAAGATTCACCGTCGCGCTCGAATCGTTGTTCTGCACCGGCAACGACAGGGGGAAACTGCCGATGGTCTGGACCGATCCGACCGTGGCGACCGGCGTGAAAGTGATCGGCGGGCAGGCCAGATATTTGAGATCGGCCGCCGCGAAGGCGGGCGTCGCCCCATCGGTCAGCGATGTCGAGTTGGTGGGGTTCCGGGTGAACAGATAGGCCGTGATCTGCCCGGCCTGCCCCGACAGAAAACCGCCAAGTAATTGCGTGAGCGTCGCGCTCGGCTGCGTGGTGTTGCGGAAGACCGGAAGGGCGAAAATCGCGCTCTGTCCCGCGGTCCCGGTAGAACTGCCGATGCACTTGCCGCTGGCATAGGCGCTGGAAAGGTTGACGGTCGGCGCTGTGGCCGCGAGCAGCGGCCCGAAATTGAGCGAACCGGCATAGCCGATGATATTTGACCCGGCGGCGAGCGCCGGAAGCGAATTGATGTTGGCTGCGAGCCGCCCGCTGGTATCGGTCAACAACTGCCGCGCCAGGCCGCCGCCATCCACGCCGCCGACGACGTCGGCATAGGAAGGCGCGGAAGCGCCGGGAACCGCGCCTGCGGCGAGCGCCACGTCGAGGCGCTGCTTCGCGTTGATGAGCGTCGAGGTCAGGGCGGTTCCGCCGCCGTCCTGCGCCTTCGCGCCGAAACTGGCGTTGGAAATCGCGCCGATGGTGTTCGCGCCGGCCGGGAGCGCGGGAAGCTGCTTCACATTGACGAAGGCGCCATTGGTCTTGTCGCCATACCAGCGGTCATAGGTTAGGCCATTCCAAAGCGCCACCGCCTCCTGGACAATGCCGGTGGCCGACGCCGCGTCGCCGGAGACCGAGCGCAGCCTGTCATAGGACGAGCCGTTGAAAATCATCGGCACTTCGGCGGCGAGGCCGGTGATCGCCATGGCGTCGCCGGAGACGCCTCGCTTGCGGTCGAGATTGCCTGCGCTGTTGACGAGTTGGTCCACGCCGCCGGTCAGTATGCCGTAAACCGTGCCGAGCGCCTGATTGTCGGCATTGTGAAACGCTGCGACATTGGCGCCCAGGCCCGTCGTCGGATCGGCGACGACGGAGCGCCCGGCGCCACCAGCCGAGGTCGTGACGAGCGACGGCTGATTTGCGGCAGTCGCCGCGCCGGTCGGAAGCGGCAGGGACGCAACGGAAATTGCAAGCGTCCCCGAAAGTTTCGACAAAATCGCCGAAAGCCAGCCCGTGAGGCCGACGCCGCCCGTCGGCATGGAAGCGCCAGTGATGGCTGCGCCGCTATCGGCAATTGGTAGACCGGCGTAAGGTGAAGGGACCGCCAGATTGCCGGAACCGTTTTGAAAGCCAAGCGCCGTCGCGCTGGCCGGGACCGATGATCCGAGTGTTCCAACGCTGGCGTTGGATCCGCCGCCACCGCCACCGCCGCCGGCGATATTTAGCGGATTGGCCGCGGTGCCAAGTTTGTTACCGGCGCCGTCTTCGATCACGATGCCGCTCGTCTGCGACCCGTCCGGGTTTTTCCATTGCATGAAAATCTCCTTGGATTTTTCAAAGGGAGTATGGGCCACGCCGTTTAAAGCTGAAATTGGTCCCAGCCGATTTGCAGACAGGGAACCGCCATCGAGAGCGCAATTGTTCGAGCGCCATAATTCAAATTTCTGCCGAACCGGCGATCCATGCGTTCGCGCTCCCCGCGTCTGTCAAAATGTAGCAGCCGTTCGCCGCCGCCCCCGTCGTCGTGCAGTCGATGCTGAGGAGATTTGGCGTCGCGGCGACCAGCGTCAAAGCGGTAACGGAATTGCCGGACGACCAAATGAAGGTTCCACCGCTTGTCAGCGTCGGCGCGCCTCGCATCGGTGCGGGCGAGTCAAGTTCGACGCGGATGTCCGTCGGGCTGACGCCGGACCCCAGGCCGAAGGGAGAATAGGAACCCGTGGCTGCAATCCTGAAATAATATCTATGGCATAGAAAAAGTTCGACGCCGGGAGGCCGCCGCTCGAAAGCAGTCGCCACATATCCGAACTCGAACTGCGGGCGCAGCACCGTGCCTGTTGAAAACTCCACGTTGGTCTGCGTTGCCGCCGTGAGGCTGGCGAAGGTCAGCGGCGCCGCAGTCGGGCTCACCGCCGCCGAAGCATAGGCGCCCGAACCGCTGTATCCTGTTCCCTGCCAAACGCGCGCCTGGGCCGTTCCTGCGTTTTGGACCGTATAGGCCCCGCCTTCGATCAGCGAGGATTCGATCGGCAGGATCAACGACCCCGAGGTAATTATCAACGTTGTGTCAGCGCCCGAAGTTGCGAAAGTGTAGGTCGCGCCGCTCGCGCCGCCCTTGACGCCATCGTGTCCGTACGCGCCCGCCGACAGCGTCACCGCGCCCGAAACATTGCGCTGGTTGACGGCGAATGAGGCATTGCGGAGACGGTTGCGCCAACTCAGGGCTTCGCCGGACGCAATTCCGTAATTAATCGAGGCTTGCCCGGTATTCGCGTTGAAGTCGAGCGCATCGAGCCAACTCGATCCGTTCGGCGATACCTTGAAATGGAAATTATCGTCGCCTGTAAGTCCGACTTGGGCGCGGCCTGAAAATCCATCCTGGAAAAGGATCGACGCGGTATTGCCAACCGCCGACTTGTTAAGGGTGAAGTTGAAATTCGTCCCATTGAACAAGGCCGAGGCGCCAAAAACTGAAAGTGGGTTGCCCGGGTCCGCCGCTGTTCCGATGCCGACGAAGGGAAGCCCGGAAGTCGCCTGATCGACGATGGTCCATTTTCCGTTGGGGCTGACCGCGCCGTTACTTTGCAGTACGAGGTAGCCATAGGGCGACGAAATCGCCGCGCTCGACAGGCCGTCGATCAAGTCCGAACCATTAGGCGTGAAAGCGATCATCTTGGACGAGGAGGCGTTTCCGCTCTCGTCGACAACCCTCAAGGAAACTCCAGTCGGATATGACGACGCCGCCGGCAAAGCCACCGCGCGAGCAACGGTGATCGCGGTGAAAGCGATCGTGCGATCGGAGACGAGCACGGCGTAATTCGCATCCATCACCGCCGTACGCGCGGCTGTTAGCACCTCGGACAATTTCGCGGCCGCGAAGCCGCCCGGCGTGACGCCATCATGAACGGTGACCCGGTTGTTGGTCGTGTCGACGATTAGTTCGCCCTGCGCGCCGGCATAGACTGCGACGTTGGCCGCCGTGTCACGGCGACGTTTGACTTGAACGGACATGGATTTCCTTTTTGTCTCGCGCCTCGGCCACAGAAAGACGACGAACCCGGCGCCGATGCGGCTGGAGCAATGCGCAAAAAAATGGATGCCGAATATTTTTGCCAAAAATATTGCAAGAACTGCGGAATCTAGAGTCGATTTCGGTTCCACCAAACGCAATCGATTCTGGCACCCGCGTCTGGACGGAGCTGCGTCAAAGTAGAATGATCATTCAGCTTGCCGTCGTTCCGAGGTCGATGATGACCGTCACGGGAGATGACAACCCGCCGAAATCGTCGGCTTCGGCGACAGACGCATTGACGAGGCCGTAGTCCATTGACGCGCCAACGGCCAAAGCCGCCGCTACCGGACCGTTCGCCCCCGTCCCCTGGATCGTGTAAGGGTAAGCGGCGCAAGTCGAAAGGTCCTGAACGCCGCTGCCGAAAATGTTGAAACTCTGAAATTTGAGATAGATCGTTCGACCAATTTGCGAGGCCGCGACGTCATATTTCAGAATGGCTGAATCGAGCAAACAGAATGTAGCGCCGGCCGCATGGGCCGAAGCCCCGGATCCGGCGAGACCGCGATAAAGACCCGTCAGAGAATATTTGTTTGCCGCTGTGAGCGTCGCTGTCGTGTAGCTTGAATATTCGCCATCCACATAGCAAAGCGTGACTCCCGCCGCCGCGCTCGCCGGCGAGGTCGAAGACAGTGCGCCTCCACTCGCGGTCAGGTCCACCGCCAGCGTGTCGAAAGAATCGGGATTGGCGCCCGAGTTGGCCGGAAGAGTTGAGGAAGCAATGCCCTGGCGCGCCGACGACCCGATACGCGCGATTTCCGCATAGGAATTGCCGTCAAGCGAGGCCCAGACCACGCAGCCGCCCCAATTTGGATCGCCGTTCCGGCCGCTGGCGCCAAGCCATAATTGCGGGACATTGCCTGTCAGCAAAGGCGGCGGTTCGAGGATGATCGGCGTATTGACCGGCTGCGGCGCGATGGAACTGTCCGGAACGCCGTTCGATTTTATCTGGGTCGGATAAAGCGCCGCCGTCGCCACGCCCTGAGGAAATTCTTCCGCTGTCACGGTGATCGCGCCATCGGAATCTTCCTCGATCTCAACGATCCGCACGATTGTCTTGTTCAAACCAAGCGCCGGATCGGTCAGCGTAACCAGATCCATCGGATCGAGCAGACAGAATTCCATCGACAGCTTGAAGATGAAGGTGTTGCGAATGTAGAGGCCGCGTTGCAGAATTAATTGCACAGACGTCTGCGCCACCTGTAAATCACAAATTTCATGCGCCGTGATCGTGGAACCAATGCGCAAGCCGTAGCTGTTGATCGCCGCTTGGTCAAAAGCTACGATCGGTCCGGTATTATAGGAATCCGAGCGCGCCTGAATTTCGATCGCTTGCTGGTTATGGGCCAAATAGGGATCGGAACGCATGATCCTGACCGGATCTTCGCCATCCGTATGCAAATAATCCTCATCGGTAAGGTCATATGCCGTCGTTAGATTTGGCGTCCACGTTTTCTGAAAGGAAGCCGAGCCGCCGGTCACTTCGCCGTCGCCATAGGGTATGATTTTCAACAGCCCGCCGGACCATACCGCGGTGGCGTTGGTAAGCTGCAGCCAGCGCGTCAAGATCGAGGAGGCAGTTTCCTGCATGTTCAGGACCGGACTGATCGCCAGGTAATTGGCCCAGCAATAGGTCTGGTAAGAGGAATCGCCGGAATTGGCGAAAAGCGATGTTGCGTCGATGGAAGCGGCGGGAAAGCCGACGCCATATTGCGGGTTGGTCAGGAAGTCCGAGATCACCAGCGCCGGATCCGCATCCTGGCCGTTGACGCCGGCGCCGTAAAGAATACCGAACACCTCGAAATTATTGTCGCCGACGCTGGCCGAGGCGCCGAGGTCGTAGTTCGAATTGCTGACATAGGCTACGCCCGGATAGGTCAGCGCTTGCGCCGGAAATGCTCCGGACAGGTAGGGCCAGACGCTCTGCGGCGAATATCCAGCGAAAAGGCTAAGGCCCAAGGCTGCGAGATCGACGACCATGGTCGAAGTTTGCCAGATTTTGCCGATGCCGGCGATTGGCCCTTCGCCGATCCCCATCATGATGGAGCAGCTATAGGTATAGCTCGTGGTCGAACCGCCCCCGCCTCTCCCACCGCCCTTGCCCCCACCCTTTCCGCCGGCATGTTGCGGATGCGCCTTAAAGTTCTGGTACCAGAAACAATTCGGCGCGAGGATATTGGCGCCATAGATGATCGGCACCGGAACGCTGCTCGATGTCGTCTGGACCTGGAGTCCGGAATATTTGGTGATCTGGGTATTGCTGTTTCCTGCGCGCAAGAAGCCCATTATGCCCTCGTCTTTTCAGCCCAGATGGAAAAAAAGGCCAGCTTGCGCCTGGGGTCGGTGAGCGCAGGATTTTGCGCGAGCGCTTCCTCGACGACGCAACCGGCGTCATGATAGGCGTGAACAATAGCAACGGGATCGGCGCCAGTTACAATGCCCCCATGCGAATAACAGCGGCCATAGCGAAACAGCGCCAGATCGCCGGGTTGCGGCTTGATGACCCGCGCGCAGCGTTGTGAAAAAAACGAAAGATATTTTTCATCGTCGCGATGAAGCATCCAGTCGGGATCATAGGGCCGCGGATCGAAAGCCGGGACCAGGCCCAGATCGACGAATACCCGCACGATCAGCATGCCGCAATCCACGCCGGCGCCGAGGATATCGGCGCCATTATGATAGGGGGTCAGAATCCATTTGCGCGCTTCCGAGACCACGCGGTTTCTGTCCTCCAGTTGGCGCCGTTCGACTTCGGTCATGGCCAACTCCTATTTTCCGCCCTTGGCGCTGTTGGAGACCACCGAAGAAAGCGGCCCCGTCATGATCTGCGGCGGCGGCACAAACGGAAAACCGCGAAACTGGCTTAGGTTGTTGAAGCGACTCTGGCATGTCGCCATCGTGTGGTCGCAGCCATAGGAAGCCGAAAAGGCATCGCCGGCGGCGGGCGAATAGAGCAAGGGATAGGCAAGCTGCAGCCAGCCGCTTCCAGCCGATTTGATCGTCGCGACCGCACCGGTATTGCCGCCTGAGGTGAAGGTAATAGTCCCCTGCTGAAAGGGGGGAATCGCCCCCGGCCAGTATATCTGCGTCTGCGTCGAGCCTGCGCCGACGCTTCCGGTCGTCGAATAGGTTCCTGCGACGACGGTGCAATTGGCGTCATAAAGGACATGCTGGCAATTGGCCTGATAGCAGTTGCGCGGCATGTCGATGTCGAGCAGCACGAGATCGGACGCGACAGTGACCTGCGCGCTGGCGCGGCCGATTGAATCGATCTGTGCGACGCGCCCCTTGAACATTACGATTGAACCGATCGGCGGCGTCCCCCAGGCGGAGAAGAAAGCCTTTTCGCGCCGAATTTCAGCGCCGTCGAAAAGCCCCTGCCGCAAGGCCTGTAGAAATGGAACTCCGCCAATCGTGTCGGTCGTGCGCGCGCAAATCGTCACCTGCTGGCTATCGACATTGACACCGCAGGACGCGCGATATTTCAAACCCGAGATCAAGACCGAATTCGCCAGGTAAGCGAAACCGTTGAGCGCAAACGGAATGTCGAGATCGGTGTACGTCAGCACGGCGCCATTGGCGAGCAAGATGGTATAACAATCCGCCGTCAGCAAAGGCGCGTCGGAAGTCGAGCGCAGCGTGTTGAGAAAAGCGACAAGAGCTGGAGGAGCGGACTTCATTCAACGCACCTGGCGGAATTTGAGGCTTTTGACCCGCCAGATGCCGGACATGAAATTCTCGAATTCCGCCTGGTCGTCGAGAAAGCGGCACTGGAAGGCAAAAGCAAAACTGGCGGCGATGCGCGCCCCGCCGATCGGCGCGGTGGAGAAGGCGATCGTGTTCGGCGCGCTCCATGAATAGGCAGTCGTGGAGACGCCATTGATCGTGACGCCCGATACCGACGTTACATAGGAAACAGGCTCGAAATAGCCGCCGATGGCGCGACCGAAAGTGAACGTCGTGGTCGATCCGTCGCCAACAGCGATGACCTGATTGACAGCGGTGTTGTCGGTCGGGTCGGCGTAAAGGAAGGTTCCGAGTTGGCCGCCGCAGGAAAGCCAGAAGCCCATCAGGGACTGGAGCGAGTTTGCTTGCAGGCCGGCGTTGGCGGCGGCTGAATCGAGACCATCGAAGGTCAATTCGAACGCATAGAGCGCATGGGCGTAAAGTCCGGTTCGTGCTTCACGGCCCGAGGAATGCGAGGCCACGCGCGTCGAAAACGTCGGCGTTTTAACGACGCTCCAGCCTTGTCCCGGCAGGGTCGGAAAGAGCGGGGGACTCAAGCGCGCACCGTTTCAAGCATGAGAGATTTCGAGGCCCAAAAGTCGCTCATGAAATGCTCCAGATCGACGCTGTCTTCGGCAAAGCGGACGAGATGCGCGGCATTGAAATCCACGGTCAGCAAGGCGCCGGAGGGCGGCGCAACCGTGAAAGTCACACTCGCCGGAAGGATCGAGACTTCATAGGCGTCTGAGGACAGAGCTAATCCGTTCAGATACACCGTCGCAGCGCCAGTGACCGCCTGAACGCTCTCCGCGTAGCCGCCAATCATCCGCCGCAACAGGAACGACCGGGCCAAGCCGTCTCCCATCCCCAGCGATTCGCCGCGACAGATGCTTAAACCGGCTGGAGGCGCGAACAGGAAAGGCTTCGTCCGGCCCGCATGAGCGCCAATGAAGCCAATAACCTGCTGTAATTCCAATTGACTTGCATTGTCGCGCAAGAGTTCGAAGTTCAATTCGATATCATAAAGCGGACTGACGATCCGGGCCGTTCGCGCTTCGCGCCCCGAAACATGGGCAAGGACGCCGGTCGAAAAGCGCGGCGCATATTTGACGCCCCAGCCTTGTCCCATCAGCACCGGAAAAACGGCAAAGGTCCCTGGGCCCGGCGGCGTTTCGACCGCTGGCGGATCGATCGCCGGCCCCTTGCCGCAAATCCAGTTGCCGGTTGGCCAATTCCCGCCGTCGCCCCAGACGCCGGCTTGGAGAGGAAAAGTCGGAAACGGTCGCGCATCCCAGTTCCATGCGCAACAAAACGGCGCGAAAATCATCGGAACGCCAGAACTGGAGGTCTCGATATTGGCTTGCGCGCTCCAATAATCATGCACTGCCTGCAACGCCATGTCGGCGAGCAGGTCATCGCGCTTCGGCATCCAGACGCCGCCATCAGGGCCCTGCCAGAGGGACCAGAAAGGTGTGCCGCTTTCCGTCGATTTCGCATCGAAAAAAACGTTTGGCTGGTTGGTGCAGCGATCGACGCTGGCGAAGCCATATTCGACGAAGACGATCGGTTTCGACTGCGGCTTCCATTGGGTCGCGGGTCCGTGCGGCGCCCAGACAAAAGGCCGGTTGATATAGGTGCAAATCGCACGGCTGATCTGACCGATCATACTGGCGAGCAGAATGTCGTCGGCGCTCGACTGGACGCCGAGATGCGCCTTGAGTTGCGCCAGGGAAACGAGATCGCCCCGCGCCATGCTCACGGCGCCTTTTCCGAGCGAACGCGGGCGCGCGGACAGGAATCGCTGGCTTTTTCCGCCGCCGTCGATTCTGCGGCGCCCGCGGGAAAGCATCCATGCGCCGCAAGTTCCGCGGCCAGACCTTCGGCGGCTTCAAAGCCGCCATTGTCATCCGGCGCGAAAGCCTCGCCCGCACAAGTAACAGCGGTCAAGCCTACTGGAGCCTGAAATTTCATATCTCGATCCTGTTGTGAGGAAGAGGTCGCGCCGACCAAAATCGTTTCGAGATCGCTTGCGATCTTCGCAGAATTCCAATTCCCGTCGTCAGCGGCGGACCGCCCCGAAAAATCGGGACGGTCGCCTTCAACAGAGCCGGTCAGCCATTGCCGATATTGGTGATGACGGACATGCTGGGCGGGAAAAAGTGCTGAAGCGCCTGGTCGGCATAGACGCCATATTCGTAACGGCGCGCGCGCAGCGGCCATTCGATCTGGTAATAGTCCTGACGCGTGCGGATCTGCACGACATTGCCGACATTGGCGAGCGGATAGGGCAATTTCCGGGTCAGGAACAGCATGGTTCCGGGCGGCATATTGGGATGAATCTTGACGTCGATCGATTTGGCGCCCGCCAGCGAGTATTTGTTCTTGTAGGTGGTGACCATCACGCCGCCGCCAATCGCGTCCTGCTGGGCGTCGAAGATGAATCGCTGGGCGCTGTTGGCGCCTCCGGCGAGAATCTTCTTCGAAATATTGTTCGCTTCCTGCGACGAGACCCAGACTTCGTCGGGCGAGAGGCGATACAAATCCCAATTGGCCTTGAGGATGGCTTCGATCTCCACCACGCCGCCGGCGCCGTCCGCCGTCAAGGGCGTCCCAACGCCGGCGGCGCCGGTCGGCTGGACATTGACAATGGCGCCGGAACCTGGCTGCAAAGCCTGGGTCAGCAGGCCGTCGAAAACCAGGGCGTTCGAGGAATTGTCGGCGTTCGGCAGCAAAGCTGCGGTCTGCGTTCCCGTCGCGTTGGCGACGATCGAGATGCTGTTGATGGTCGTGATCGCGCCGAGCGTTTCGGAGCCGACGGCGCCCCAATACCAGGCATAGCCGAAAGCCCCGCGCGTGGCCGCTACCGAGGCCGTGACGCTGCCCGCCGGGCCGGTGACGGCGATTGTGGCGTTGGCGGATTTCTGCGCCGCGCCGCCGCCGAATGTGTCGGAGGAGAGGTCGGCGTTGGTGCGGACAATCGAAGCCTGTACGCCCGAAGGAGAAGCGACCGTGGAATTGATCAGGGCATCGAGCGTCAGCGCCACGACGATCACCGACAGGGTTCCGGTCGCCAGAGCGCCGCCCGAGTTCGAGGCGGCGAGCGTCGGCGTATTGGTGACGCCGAGGGCAAGCGAAGTATTCCCGCCGAGGATCAGCGCCTCTTCGCCGATCATCAGCGCCTCCAGCCCGGCCTGGGCGGCGAGCGCGCGAATGTCGTCGAAATTCTGTCCGGCGTATTGCGCTTCGAAATCGACGCTGGTCTCGATGCCGATGCCCTTGTAGGTCGCAATATAATCCTTGGTCTGAATAGCGGCGACGCCGCCGCGATTGCCGCCCGATACGCCAACCCTCAGACCCGTGTTGTTGATCGCGGTGATTGCACGCCAGGCGGCCTGAATGCCGCCCTTTCCTGAGACGCGGGGGATGGAGTTGCGCAGCGGCGTCAGCACCGGAAAGAGCAGCTTGGCGCCGGTCTCGAGGTCGTAATAGGTGAGACCCGAGGCGGCGGAAGCGCTCTGCGAAAAGGTGGATTTCTCCAGGCTGGCGAATCGCGGATCGAACAAGGGCGCGGATTGCGCCTTGCGGATCGCCTGATTCAATTCCAGCGCGTTGTGTTGTGCGTTCATGGACATGCTTTCAGCAGGGCATATCGCCGAAAGGCGGATCACCTTCCGGGCGGGCATATGCGGTTAAAAATTAAGCGATGGCGGCTCAGCCGAACCTCTTCGGCTGCGTCTGGGCCGCCTTGATAAGCACGAGCGAGGCTTTCTCGGGTGAAAGCCGCGCCAGTGCGGCGGCGAGATCTTCGATGCCCGGGTCCGCCGATTTGGATACCGGAGCGAACCCCGGAATCAGCGGCGGCGGCGCGGGGCTGTGCTCCAGCGCGGCGACCCGCTCGGCGAGCTCCGCCAATCGGGGGGCCAGATCCGCTGCCATTGTTCGCGCCGCCTCGGTATCGTCAGCCAGTTTTTCCAGCCGCGCCTCATTGTCGGACGACTTCTGCGCCGCACGCGGCTGCACCACGGCGACGCAATGGGATTTCAGTCGCTCCAGCAGGCTCGACAAAGCTTCCGTATGGATGGGCTCGGCGTTGAGATCGGCTTCGATCGCCGCGAAAAAATCCGAAATAGTCTCGGCGGCGCCGGCCTCGCTTTCGACATTGCCCGTCAGCCATTCGCGCAGGAAAGGACCAATTCCGGCTGACGCAAGCTTGGCGGCGACTTGCGCCTTCTTGCTTATTGCTCCGGCGAAGGAGCGCTGCTCGCGGACGCCGTCGGCTTTCACCAGTTCGAAAGTGGCCTCCGGAAGACATGGCAGATCGACCAGCGAGATTTCGTTCGGGCGGGCCGTATAACGGATGAAATCCGGATTTCCCGGATCAGTCCAGCGCTTCACATAGGCGCCGCCCTGGCTGAAGCCCGTGTAAACCCCCTCCTCGATCTTGCGCCATTCCTCGTCGTCGATGATTTTCGCAGCGATTTCGATGCGCTTCTCATCGTCGTTGAAAGCGATGGCGGCGATTTTGCCCGCCGCCACCTTGCCATGCATCGAGCGCAGATTGCCTAGGCTCTTGCCGCCGGACGCCTTGGCGAAATCCGCCGTCCATTGTTCGTAGAAGGGTTTGGTCGTGACGTAATCGCAGATTTCCCCTGCCCGGTCAGGCCGTTCGGCCGTGGCGTAGCCATAGACAAGCCGCTGGTCGGCGTCCGCCTTGTGAAGGGGGATGAAGAGGTTTAAAAGTTCGGGCACGCGGCGCTCCTTGAAGGGCTGCGCCAGCTCCGTGTAATTACGGGACTGGCTTTTTCGACGAAATTTCATAAAAGAAAGTGCGCGCTTCTATTTATTGCTGACGACGCGCAACAATGGCACGGAGCCAAAATGCAGTATTGGAGCGCGGTTGCGCGGCGACTGAGCCCCTATACGCCCGGCGAACAGCCGCGCATCGAGGGCCTGGTCAAACTCAACACCAATGAATCGCCGCTGCCGCCGTCGCCGCGCGCCCTTGCGGCCATGCACGACGCCGTCGACGATTCATTGCGGCTCTATCCAGATCCGGAATCGGTCGCCTTGCGAAAAGTGCTGGCCGCCTATCATGGTCTCGGCGTCGAGAATATTTTCGTCGGAAATAGTTCCGACGAGGTTCTGGCGCATATATTTCCGGCGCTGCTCAAACACGACGAGCCGCTGCTGTTTCCCGACGTGACCTATAGTTTTTATCCGGTATGGGCGAATCTTCACGATATTCGCACCGAGACGGTCGCGCTCGACGACGACCTGCGCGTCGTCACCGGCGACTATCGCCGCAATTCGGCCGGCGCCATCATCATCGCCAATCCCAATGCGCCGACCGGCGTCGCGCTGGGACGCGACGCCATCGCGCGGCTAGTGGCGGAAAACGCCGACATTCCCGTCGTGGTGGACGAGGCCTATGTCGATTTCGGCGGCGAAACCGCCGTTCCGCTGATCGCAGATCATCCCAATCTGCTGGTGGTGCGCACTTTTTCCAAATCGCGCGCGCTGGCGGGCCTGCGGGTCGGCTATGCGCTCGGCGCGGCCTCGCTGATCGAGGCTTTGTCGCGCGTCAAAAACTGTTTCAATTCCTATCCGCTCGGCCGCATCGCCCAGGCCGGCGCCATCGCGTCGGTCGAGGACGAGGCCTATTTTCAGGCGAGCCTGAAGACCATCGTCGCGGAGCGCGAGAACATGAGCGCGCAATTGCGGGACTTGGGTTTTTCGGTGCTGCCGTCGAGCGCCAATTTCATCTTCGCCCGCCATCCAGGCGCCAGAGGCGGCGAGCTGGCGCAAGCCCTGCGCAACCGCGCCGTGCTGGTGCGCCATTTCAATCTGCCCCGCATCGACGATTATCTTCGCATCACCGTGGGGACGGCGGAGCAGTCGGAAAAACTCTTTGCGGCGCTGAAAGATATTTTAAAGTAAGGCTCGCCACCACTCCCGTTTTTCGAAGGTGAAATCTACCGTCGCCTTGAAATCCGGACTATTTGTGCGTCAGCGAATTGCTTCCCAGCCGCACCACCCCCCGCCC
Organism: uncultured Rhodoblastus sp.; assembly: GCF_903903185.1. Classification (GTDB taxonomy): domain Bacteria; phylum Pseudomonadota; class Alphaproteobacteria; order Rhizobiales; family Beijerinckiaceae; genus Rhodoblastus. Next base: position 80,204 of record NZ_CAIUXT010000150.1, on the reverse strand, counting down.
CGTCGTCACCGTGAGCACATCGGCCATCGGATCGTCGGGCAGCGTCTCGCCCAGAATTTCCGCCGCGCGGCGGCGCGTCATCATGCCGGCCCCGACATAGGCGACGAGATTTTCGCGCTGGACGGTCGGGTCAATAATGCTCTCATGGCCCCATACAAATTCCAGATTCTCCGCGCCGAGCAGATGGATGACATGATCGCAGAGCCGCTTGATCCAGGCGAGGATCGGCAGCAATCCTTCCTCGTCGGCCATGTTCTTCTGCGTTTCGCCCGTCGCGCGATTCATCTGGTTGACGAAAGGCTGCGGCGAGATCGAAAAGGCGAAGCAGACGACGCGGGCGATCCATTCGTCGAAAGCGTTCTTGAGCTCCGGCTCCTTCGTCTGAATAAAAGTGCGGGCGACGCCGCCGGGCACGAATTTCGCGCGTCTGCGCCGCGCCAGATCGCCAGTGAAATAGAGATCCCAATAATCCTGAAAGTTCTTGATCTGGTCCGGCGTCCAGGCGTCCGGCACGCCGATCAGACTCTCGGGAATATTGCCTTCGCTGTAATAGCTGAGCTGGCTCAATTGCCGCTTCATTCCGATATTGACCGTGGCGATCACCTGTTCGACCGGCGAATAGCCATAGGCGCGATGCGAGCGAACATTGCGCGGACGATAGATGATGTCGCGCGCGGAATAATCGACCGCCGGCATGCCCTTCAATATCTGCTGATAGGCGACGGGATAGACCAGCGCGCCGTTGCGCGCGAAGGGACGCGGCGTGCGTCCCCAGGCGTCGAGCACCGGCTTGATCGTCGCGCCGTCGAGGGGATGCAGGGCGAGCAAAGCGCCGGAGCGGTCGCGCTCGCACCACAGCGCCGGCGCGTCGATGACGAACAGGTCTTCGAGCACCACGCGCATCCAGGCGGCCCAGTCATGGGCGCCATCGGGGGAAAAGAAAAACTTTTCAACTTTGGCGATTTGCGCAGGCGCAGCGCTCGCGCCGGATCTGACGCGAATGCTCCAGTTCATCCGCTCGATCTGGTCCTTTCGCGTCTCGATGACCAGCCGCAACAGATCGTAGGCGTCGGCCAGCGCGCGCAGGTCGGCGAAGGAAATCGCCTCATAGGAGCGCGTGCGGATATTCAGATTATAGCCGGCGGGAAAATCCCATTGCCGGCCGGCGACATCGTCAGGCGCCCCCGGCGCCTGCGGGTCCGAGGGGCCGAACCAGTCGGCGGCGCCGTTGACATTGTCACGGAGGCGGGCGGCGACCTCGACAGGCGAAAGGGACCAGCGAGGAAGACCCGCGCCGCGTTCGGTCATGTTTGACTCCAGTGATTCGAGTTTTTCTGCATCAGCAGAAAAGTCAGCCCTGCCGATTCAGCCCGTCGGCCTGCGCGCGGTAAAATTCAAACACCGCCGCGCCGTCGCCCTGTTCGAACAGCAGCGACGACACCGCCCAGACCAGAGCATCGACGCGGTCCGGCGAATAGCCGGCGCGGGAGCGGTCGAAATCCGGCGTCATCAGGCACATCTGGTCTTCAAGCTTGGCGAAGACGCCGCAATGGCGCACCCTGCCCTGCTCGTAAAGCGCCGCCACCGGCTCGGCGCGGGCGAATTTGCCGCGGGCGGCGCGCACCGCGCGATAGGGCACATTGGCGTCGATCTGGCGAATCAGTGTCTCGATCATCTCGCCGCCATTATTGACTTCGGCGACGATGCAATCGGCGGAAAACTCCCGAAAAGCCTGCACGGCGCGCGACGCCCAGCCGAGCGGCGTCTCGCCCTGACGCGACAGATCGGCCAGGACATGGACAACCCGGTCGGGCGCGAGGCCGGCGACGATCATGCCGCATTCGTCGGCGTTGTCGCCGGAAGTGGCGGGCGGATCCACGGCGACGACGATGCGCCCGAGTTTTGACCGCTCCTTGCCGTCGGCCAGCGCCGCTTCGATGACTTCGCGCGTCCACAGGGCGCCCGGCGCGTCGAGCAGCAGATGGGCATGCAATTCCTGCCGCCCCAACCGAGTGCCTTCATATTTGCGCACGACACGGTCGAGAAAATTTTCCGCCAGATTGCCCATGTTCTCGAACGTCGAATGCTGCGTCGAAAAGGTCAAAGGGTCGGCCAAAAGATCACGGAAGAATTTGGTCGGCCGCGGCGTCGTGGTGACGATGGCCTGAGGTTTCGCGCCCAAACGCAGGCCGAACACCGCCTGGTCCCAGGCGTCGGGATAGCGCCAGGCGGCGAGTTCATCGGCCCAAAATTTCATATGCTGCTTGCCGCGCAACCTTTCGGGTTCCTCGGCGGAAAACAGCAGGCTTTTCGCCCCATTCGGCCATTCCAGACGCCGCTTGTGCGCGACGTAGCGAGGGCGCTCGTCGCGCGGACAAATTGCCAGCACGCCGGATTCGCCTTCAACCATTACGTCGCGCACATCATCGGCGGTCGCGCCGATCAGGTTGACCATGGGAAAACTGCGCGCCCATTGGCGCACCGTTTCCGCACCGGTGCGGGTCTTGCCCCAGCCGCGCCCGGCGAGAGGCAGCCAGAACACCCAGTCGCCCGGCGGAATCAATTGTTCCGGACGCGCCCAGAACGGCCACAGGGTTTTAAGCGATTCCAGTTCATCGGCGTCGAGTTTGGCGAAAAAAGCGGCGCGCTCGCGGGCGCCGAGCCGCGCCAGGGCGTAGGCATGGGTCGGGTCCTTTCCCATCGAGGCGATTAATTCTTCGCTTCAGCTTCGGGACCCCTGTCCGGCGCCGCTTGTCCGCGCGCCAGCGAATCGAGCTTCTTGAGCAGCGACTTGCGCGCCTCGTCGAGCGAACTGGCCGCCTCGGCGCCGGCGTCGAGACCGAGCAGCTTGGCGCGCCGATCCATGATGGAAAGAACCCGGGATGCTGCGGCGGAATCGCCGCCCATCGCCGCCGGGTAATGCGCCGCCTGCAATTGATCGAGACGCAGCAATTCGAGCTGGCGCAACTCGCGCGCCGGCGGCTCGCGGCAGGAGCGCAGGTTTTTCGTGACGATGGCGTAAATGCGGCTCACCGAAACGCGGCCAAACCCCGCCTCCGGCAATTTGCGGGCGATCTCATGAAACGTCAGCCCATGCAGGCGCATGTTCAGGATCGCCAGATCGCGATTGACGCGGTCGAGCGCGGTCTCGCGGCTCTGGGCTTTTCGCGAAGCCGCCGGGACTGCATTCGCCGGCTGATCGGCTGGAATATTGCCGACCTCGGCGAGCCGGCTGCTGCGTTTTCTTGTTATCATCTCGCGCGGGTCCGACGCCATGTTCCATCCATGTCCGATTGGCCGCCTCGCGCGATTTCGCAATGACCCGCGGCGTCGCGGCGCCATCCGGGTCCGGGAACGCCAGCGGATAACAAAAACCCGGCGGCTCTGTGCGAGAGCGCCGGGCGGAAATCTTCAACATGGATAGTTATAGCGAAAGTCGGTCGACCCGTCAATGGGCTTTAATGGGATTTTTGAAATTTTTGGGATTTTTCCCATTTCGGCCTAAATGGGCATGATGGCTGCGTCGATGGGATCACGCGAACTCAGTTGACGGTGAAACGTCCGGCGAAACGTCCGACGATTTTCACATCGTCCGCCGCCGCCTCATAGGGGGTGTAGCTCGGATTCGCGGAAATGACGCGGATACGCATCGGGTCCGAACCCATGACCATCTGCAACCTCTTGATCACCAGGCCATAACCGTCCCAGAGCGCGAAAATGCCTTCGGGACTCGGAATGGTGTAGCGCAGGTCGATGAACACCCGGTCGCCTTCGAACAGGCGCGGTTCCATCGAATCGCCGATCACCTCGAACACCCGGACATGACGGGCGCTGGCGTGCAAAACCCCCTGCATGATCGCTGGAGGCAGGCTCCATTCGGCGGCTATCGCTTCGGCGGCATAGACATTGCCGCTCTCGTCATGGACGAAGGCCTCGACCGGCACGCCGCCACCGCCCGCGCCAGCGCGCACATCCACTTCGAAAATGGTCGAGGCGGCGTCGGTCGAGGCGCTGTCCACCATCTTGAGATCGACGCTGGTGTCGAGGCGCCGGCGCGGCGGCTTGTCGGGGGCGAATTCGCCGCCCGCCTCCTCGGCGCCGGTAATCAGCCAGTCGAGCGAGCGCCCAAGCGCCGAAGCCAGCTTGTGCAAGGCCGGCAGCGAACCGCCGCGCCCGCGCTTGAGCGCGTCGCGCACATAGGTCTCGCCAAGGCCAGCCAGTTTCGACAGGCCCTTCATGTCGAGGCCCTGCCGATCCATTTCGGCCCGAACGCGGTTTTTGATCGCCTCATCCATGATGGGATATTTCCCATATTTTCACCCCGCCGTCCAGTGGGATTTTTCCCATTGACACGATCAGATTGTTCATCTTATGTTCTTTTTGCCGTCCCAAAACGGCAAGACCTCTTCCCCTCTCCCCCATGGCGGCGTCATGACCCTCCTCGCTCCGTTTTGCGTAATCTCGCCTTTTTCCTCCACCAAAGTAATCGTTCCACGCGCTGGCGCTCGCCCCTTGCGGGTCGAAATGGCCCGACCGCGCGCGGCGACCCCCAAAACCGGGCAATTCGGTCTCAGCGCCGAGCCGCGCCAGCCGGCGCAAAAAATTACCCTGCACGCGCCGCCGCCGCCCCCCCCCTCCCTGCTCTATGTGCGGACGGCGCAGGGCCTCGCGCCTTCGGAAGCCTATGAGGACTGGCTGGATATGGCGCAGAAACGTCTCAGCCAGCAAAGGCCCGGGCGCATCGCCGCGACCTATGCCCTCGAAATCATGGCGCCGCGCAATGCGCGCACGCGGCAGTTCGGGGCGATGGAGCGGCCGCTGGTCGAATTGCTGGCGCGCTGTCGCATTATCCGACGCGGCCTTAGTCCGGATAAATTCGTCGCCTGCTACGGCGGCAATCCCGGCGGCGAATTGACGCTCACGCTGAGCGATTTTTCCGCGCTCTGACACTTTTTTTGAAAAATGGGGAAATACGCCATGCACAAGCGGCGCAAGACCAGAATTTCCTTGGCGAAACTCGCCTGCACGGAGCCGCCGTCCACTGATAGACAGGCGCGGCGGATGCTGGAGACTTTTCGCAACACCGGCTATCGCAAGCCGGAAGGGCCGAGCGTCGAACGCCTTCTCAGGGCTGGCGAGGGCGCGAAAGTCGAAACTTTTTCAGAAATCGTCGAGGTCGCGCAGGGCGACAAGTTCGAAGCCGTCACTGTCGATTTCGTGCGCATGCGCATGGACGACGGGCCATTGGCCCGGCTGCGCGACCGCAACCAACTCGACCGCGACGACCGCGCGAAAAATCTTGCGATGGCGCAGGCGGGCGAAAAATACCGCCATGATTTTTTTCGCGCCGGGCTCGATCCGCTGCGCGCGCTCGATCCGTCGCAGGAAGTCGCCGCCGCCTATTCGCCCAACGGCCTTTGGCGCTGCGAGAGCCAGATCGAGGCGCTGCAGAAATTTCGCGCCGCGCGCGAGGCGATACCGGATGATTTTCGCGAACCCTTGGCGGCCATCGTGCTCAACGACCGCGAGCCGGTCGAGATCGGGCGCGAAGTCGGCGCCTATCGCGACGCCAAGATGGCTGGCGCCGTGGCCCTGTTCATCCTGCGCCGCGGCCTGAACGCCCTGGCGCGGCATTACCGGATGATTTCACCTCACGAAGCGTCATTGAAATCGGGCCTATGAACCGAACGAGTTAGCCTTAGCCCCGGCTCAGCCTCCGCGCCAATTCCTGCGCCATCGCCAGTTCCTCCGCGAAAGGACCTTCGGCGGCGACCCGCATTTGGCTTGCACAGAAAAGTCCTTGCGAACCAAAACGGGCGCGGATGGATTCTTCGATCCATGCCTTTTGCTGTGCGGCGCGGCGACGCGACAGCGCGCCCGAACCTTCCGCCCAAAGGCGATGCTCCGCCAAGGCCTCGTGAAGCTCGCCGACCCCGACGCCGGTCGTGGCCGAAGCCAGAATCACCGGCACGCGCCAGTCGTCGTCGCGTTCGAACAGGGTCAGCGCGCCCTCGACCTCGCTTTTGGCGCGCCGCGCCGCATCCCCCATATCCGCCTTGGTGACGACGACGATGTCCGGCAATTCCATCACGCCGGCCTTCATGAATTGCAGACTGTCGCCCGAACCAGGCTGGACGCAGAGAATGACGCTGTCGACGGCGAAGGAAATATCGGCCTCCGACTGGCCGATACCGACGCTTTCGATCAATACGCGGTCGAACAGGGCGCGCATGAGGGCCGCAGCGGCGATGGTCTGGTCGGACAGGCCGCCGAGCCGGTCGCGCGCCGCCATCGAGCGGACGAATACGCCCTGGTCGTCCGGGTCGGTCGCCATCCGCGCGCGGTCGCCCAAAAGGGCGCCGCCGGTGCGCCGCGAAGACGGATCGACCGCGATCACTCCCACCGTCTCGCCGCGCGCCCGCCAGTCGCGCAACAAGGCGTTGGTGAGCGTCGATTTGCCGACGCCGGGCGGGCCGGTAAGCCCCGCCGCATGGGCGCGCGTTTGCGCCAGCGCGGCGTCAAGCAGGCGCGCCAGTTCCGCGCTTCCCTCGTGAGTCTCGATCAGCGCCAGCGCGCGCGATAGCCCGCGCTTGCCGCCGGCTGCGATGGAAGCGAGATCGGGAAAAGGCGCGCTCAATTGGCTCTCCGTGCTTGGCCGGCAGCGTCCCGGAGTATCCTCAGGCGAAGCGGAACCCGGATCGCTTTAAGAAAACGCGTAAAAACGGGGATCCAGGATCCCGATCTGAATCTATCGGATCGGGACTCGGGTGAGAAGCGCCCGTTCTGGCAAGAGCGGCCGCCGGAAACGACGCCCGCGCGCGACCTGGATATTTCGCTATTCGCCCATGGCATGAAGAATGATTTCACGCCTGTGCGGCGTCCGGCGGTGTTCGAACAGATAAATCCCCTGCCACGTCCCCAGCAGCAACGCGCCTTCGGCGAAGGGGATGGTAAGGCTGCTCTGCGTTAGGGCGGCGCGCAAATGCGCCGGCATGTCGTCCGGCCCCTCGTTCTCATGCCGATACAGCCCGCGCCCTTCCGGCGCGAGTTTTTCGAAAAACGCCTCCAGATCGTCGAGAACGGTCGGATCGGCGTTTTCCTGAATCAGCAAGGACGCCGAAGTGTGGCGGCAGAAGACGGTGATCTGGCCGAGAGCCAGCCCGCTGGCGCGAACGAACCTCGTCGCATCCCCGGTAAATTCATGGAATCCGCGTCCGCTTGTCGTCACCGCGAGCTTATGCTGCAAATGGCGCATGGCGCTCCAACATCGCGGCGCTCCCCTGGTCCCGCGACGGGAAAAGGGAAGCGCCCGCGTCCTGTGCCCAAATCCGACGGATCACGCCGTCGATGAGGCGGCCTTGCCGAGCGCCGCCTGCGCCGCGGCGAGGCGCGCAATCGGAACGCGATAGGGCGAGCAGGAGACATAATCCAGCCGGGTCTTTTCGCAGAAAGCGATCGAGGCCGGATCGCCGCCATGTTCGCCGCAAATACCGAGTTTGATTCCGTCGCGCGTCTTGCGGCCGCGTTCTGCCGCCAGCGCCACCAACTCGCCAACGCCATCGACGTCGATCGAGACAAACGGGTCCAGCGGAAGAATGCCCTTCGCGACGTAGGTTCCCAGGAAGGAGCCGGCGTCGTCGCGCGAAATGCCCAGCGTCGTCTGGGTCAGATCGTTGGTGCCGAAAGAGAAGAATTCCGCCGTCTCGGCGATCTCGTGGGCGCGCAAGGCGGCGCGCGGCAGTTCGATCATCGTGCCGACATGATAGGGAATGGTGACGCCCTTTTCCTTGGCCACGGCCACCGCCATGGCGTCGATGCGCGCCTTGACCAGATCGAGTTCCCGCTTCGAAAGCACAAGCGGCACCATGATTTCGGCAATGACCGGCTCCCCGGTCTTTGCCTGCGCCTCGACTGCGCCTTCAAAAATGGCGCGGGCCTGCATTTCGGCGATTTCCGGAAAGGCGATGGCAAGGCGCACGCCCCGGAAGCCCAGCATGGGGTTGAATTCATGCAATTCGTCGGCGCGGCGCTTCAGCTTTTCCGGCGTCGTCCCTATGGCGGCGGCGACTTCGGCGATTTCCGCCCCCGTGTGGGGCAGAAATTCATGCAGAGGCGGATCGAGCAGGCGGATGGTCACCGGCAATCCATGCATGATCTCGAACAGCGAGGCGAAATCAGACCTCTGCATCGGCAGGATCTTGGCCAGGGCGGCCCGGCGGCCTTCCTCGTCTTCGGCCAAAATCATTTCGCGCACCGCGATAATGCGGTCACTGTCGAAGAACATATGTTCGGTCCGGCACAGGCCGATGCCCTCGGCGCCGAATTGCCGCGCGATGCGGGCGTCGGCGGGCGTGTCGGCGTTGGCGCGAACCTTCAGGCGACGCGCCTTGTCGGCCCATCCCATCAACTCCGCGAATTCGCCGGAAAGCTCGGGCTGCAGCATGGGCACGGCGCCTTCCAGCACCTGGCCGGTGGTTCCGTCGACGGTGATGATGTCGCCCTTGTTGAAGGTGCGGCCCTGCGAGTTCAGGGTCTGCGTCGCATAATCGACGCGCACCGATCCGGCGCCGGAAACGCAAGGCTTGCCCATGCCGCGCGCCACCACGGCCGCGTGGGAGGTCATGCCGCCGCGCGTCGTCAGAATGCCTTCGGCCGCATGCATGCCCGCAATATCCTCCGGCGAGGTTTCGACGCGCACCAGAATGACTTTGCGCCCTGCCGCCTTCTGCGTTTCCGCCTCCTCGGAGGAGAACACGATCTCGCCGCAGGCGGCGCCGGGCGAGGCCGGCAGGCCGGTGGCGATGATCTTGCGCTCGGCTTTCGGATCGAGGGTCGGATGCAGCAATTGGTCGAGCGAAGCCGGTTCGATGCGGGAAATCGCCTCTTCGCGGGTGATCAGGCCCGAAGCAGCCATTTCAACCGCGATGCGCAGGGCGGCGCGGCCGGTGCGCTTGCCGTTGCGGGTCTGCAGCATCCAGAATTTGCCGCGCTCGACGGTGAACTCCATATCCTGCATGTCGCGGTAATGGAGTTCCAGAAGCTTGGTCGCGCGGATGAATTCGTTGAAAACCGTGGGCATCACGGTCTCCATCGACGGCTTGTCCGAATTGGCGGCGATTCGCGCGACTTCGGTGATGTTTTGCGGCGTGCGAATGCCGGCGACCACGTCCTCACCCTGGGCGTTGACCAGGAATTCGCCGTAAAGCGCGTTTTCGCCGGTCGCGGGACTGCGGGTGAAGGCGACGCCGGTTGCCGAGGTGTCGCCCATGTTGCCGAACACCATGGCCTGGACATTAACCGCCGTACCCCAGCTTGCGGGAATATCGTGGAGGCGGCGATAGGTGATGGCGCGCTGGTTCATCCAGGAGGAGAACACGGCGCCGATCGCGCCCCAGAGCTGTTCGCGCGGATCGAGCGGGAAGGGCTTTTCCGTCTCGCGTTCCACCGCCTCCTTGTAGCTGGCGACGATATTGCGCCAGTCGCCCGCCGTCAGGTCCGTGTCCTGGAAATAACCCTTATGATCTTTGTAGACCTCGAGAATTTCCTCGAAATTATGATGCTCGACGCCGAGCACCACGTTGGAATACATCTGAATGAAGCGGCGGTAGGAATCCCAGGCGAATCTTTCGTCGCCGGACGATTTGGCCACGGCCTCGACCGTCACGTCGTTGAGGCCGAGATTGAGCACCGTGTCCATCATGCCCGGCATCGAGGCGCGGGCGCCCGAACGGACCGACACCAGCAGCGGGTTCGCCGGATCGGCGAACACATGGCCGGCCAGAGCGCCGACATGGTCCAGCGCCGCTTCGACCTGCTCCTTGAGGTCGGGCGGGAAGGTTTGGCCATTCTCGTAATAATAGGTGCAGACTTCCGTCGAAATGGTGAAACCGGGAGGCACTGGAAGGCCGAGATTGGCCATTTCCGCCAGATTGGCCCCCTTGCCGCCAAGGAGGTTCTTCATAGCGCTGGCGCCTTCAGCCTTTCCGTCGCCAAATGAATAGACCCATTTCGCCATTTTTTATTTCCTTTGCGACCTGCGATGGCCTGCTTGATTCCGCCAGAATTCTGACGGGGAGGATTGATCCGTGCTGCGGATTGAATTGGAGGCTTGATTTGGATTGAGTGTTTGATTGAGCCTACAGAGCATTTTATCAACCGCCAAGGTCCGAGGCAATGGCGGGCGCAGCGGCAAACAGGGCGATTTCCGGGTAAGTAATCCTAATTGTTTAACGTCCAAACGTCGCGGCGCGGCGGCTGTCGCCGGAGTCAACGCCGCAACCGGAGACCGAGCGCGATCCAACTCGACCCGTAAAACACCAGATCGACGCCGAACAGGGTTCCAAGAATGATCATCGTATTGCCCGGCCATCCGGCCAGGATCAATACGCCGAGCAGGGTCGTGACCGCGCCGGCCAGCACGACAAAGGCCTTGGGGCCGGCCGGAAGCATGAAGCCAAGCCAGATCCGCGCGAGGCCGGCGACGAGGAAGCCAACGCCGACCACAGCAGTCAGGACCGCGGCCGCGACTTCCGGGCGGGCCAGGGCAAAAGCGCCAAACACCAAATAGAAGAGGCCACTGATCAACCAGAGAAAAAACGACGGCCAGTCGCGCGAATTGAAACCAAGCAGGATTTCCGCTCCGCCGGCGACGACCAGCATAAGCGCGATCAAAAACACCACGGCCAGCGACGAGGCCTCGACCAGTCCCAGGGCCAGCACGCCGAACAACACGCAGAGCGCGCCATAGGCGACCAGCCAGCCCCATCTCGATCTGAGCTTTTCGACCGCCCGCCCGAGCGAATGCGGCCCTTCGAAATCTCTTGGAGTCCTGCTCATTCCCGCCTCGCGCTCCGCCTGAAAAAGCCCGGCCTTGAGCTATTTCGGGGTCGATCAAAGCCGCAGCCATCCGCCGCGTCAAGCCTCGCGCGCGCTGATCGCCGTCGCCGCGCCATTAAACTAAATTCACGCCTCTGATTGCCCCTGCCGCCCGTTGCGTGTAAAGCAGCGTCTGGTCCGCGCCACAAAGGGCGGATCCGCGATCGAGTATGCCGTGAACAGAAAATCGACAACTCCCTTGCTCGACAAGGTGCAATTTCCCGCCGATCTCCGCCTCCTGCCGGAAAGTGACTTGGCCGCTTTCTCCGAGGAAGTCCGCCGTGCGACCATCGACGCCGTGTCGGTAACCGGGGGCCATTTGGGCTCAAGCCTTGGCGTGGTCGAACTGACGGTGGCGTTGCATTATATCTTTGATACGCCGAAAGACCGCATCATCTGGGATGTCGGCCACCAGGCCTATCCGCACAAGATCGTCACCGGCCGGCGCGACCGCATCAAGACCTTGCGTCAGGGCGGCGGTCTTTCAGGCTTTACCAAAAGGGCGGAAAGCGAATACGACCCTTTCGGCGCCGCCCATTCCTCGACCTCGATTTCGGCGGGCCTCGGAATGGCTGTGGCGCGGGATCTGTCGGGCGCCGACAATAACGTCATCGCGGTGATCGGCGACGGTTCGATGTCCGCGGGCATGGCCTACGAAGCGATGAACAACGCCGGAGCCATTCATTCGCGCCTGATCGTCATCCTCAACGACAACGACATGTCCATCGCCCCTCCGGTCGGGGCCATGTCGGCCTATCTCGCCCGGCTGTCGTCGGGCCGCACCTTCCTGAAATTGCGCGACGCCGGCAAGTCGATCGTCCGCCATCTGCCGAAAGGCGTGGATCGCGCCCTCACCCGCGTGGTGGAGCATGCCCGCACCTTCGTCACCGGCGGCACCCTGTTCGAGGAAATGGGATTCTATTATGTCGGCCCGATCGACGGGCATAATCTCGACCATCTGCTCCCGGTGCTGAAAAACGTCCGGGACGCCCATGTCGGCGATCCCGTGCTGATCCATGTCGTGACCAAGAAGGGCAAGGGCTATGCGCCGGCGGAAGCCGCGGCCGACAAATATCACGGCGTCAACAAATTCGACGTGATCACCGGCGCCCAGGTCAAGCCCAAGGCCAACGCCCCGTCCTATACCAAGGTTTTCGGCCAGGCTTTGGTCAAGGAAGGTGAGAAGGACGACAAGATCGTCGCCATCACCGCCGCCATGCCAAGCGGCACCGGGATCGACTACTTCCAGAAGGCCTTTCCGAAGCGCTCCTTCGACGTCGGCATCGCCGAACAACATGCCGTGACTTTCGCCGCCGGCCTCGCGGCGGAAGGGTACAAGCCATTCTGCGCGATCTATTCGACCTTCCTGCAGCGCGGCTACGATCAGGTTGTCCACGATGTGGCGATCCAGAATCTTCCCGTGCGCTTCGCCCTCGACCGCGCAGGTCTTGTCGGCGCCGACGGCGCAACCCATGCCGGCTCCTTCGATGTCGCCTATCTCGGGATTTTGCCCAATTTCGTGATCATGGCCGCCGCCGACGAGGTCGAACTGGTCCATATGGTCGCCACCGCCGCTGCGCACGATTCCGGACCCATTGCGCTGCGCTATCCGCGCGGCGACGGCGTGGGCCTGGAAATGCCGCAGGAGGGCGTCCCGCTCGAAATCGGCAAGGGCCGCGTGATGCGCCAAGGCGACAAGGTGGCGATTTTGTCGCTCGGCTGCCGTCTGGCGGAAGCCCTCGAAGCCGCCGATCTGCTCGCCGCGCAGGGGATCTCGGCGACTGTGGCCGACGCGCGTTTCGCCAAGCCGCTCGATATCGAACTGCTTCACTCGCTCGCTTCCAACCACGAAGTGCTGATCACCATCGAGGAGGGCTCGGTCGGCGGCTTTGGCTCCTTCGTGATGCAGCAATTGGCCGAGGACGGCTTTCTCGACAAGGGCTTGCGCATGCGCAGCATGGTGCTGCCCGACGTGTTTCTCGAACAGGACAAGCCGGAACTGCTTTACGCCCGCGCCGGCCTCGACGCGAAAGGCATTGTCGCCAAGGTGTTCCAGGCGCTCGGACGCCCGGTGTCGGAAGCCAAAACCGCCTGAGCGCGTCGCGGCCGCTAGAGCCTTGTCCGATCCGATCGAATCGGATCTGGGCTCTAGTTGTTTGTTTTTACGCGTTTTCTTAACGCGAGCCGGGTCCACTTCGCTGGAAAACGCTTTGGAACGTCGCAATCGAAAGGCGAAGCCATGAGCGCCCGACGCGCCGATATCGCCTTGGTGGAGCGCGGGTTTTTCGCCAGCCGCGCCAAGGCGCGCGAGGCCATCGAAGCCGGACTGGTCACGCTCGACGGACGACAGGTGGCAAAGCCGTCCGAACCCGTGGCTTCGGAAGCGAAACTCGACGCTCTGGCCCCTTACCCCTGGGTATCGCGTGGCGGCGTCAAACTGGCGGCGGCGCTTGACGCTTTCGGCTTCGATCCAGCGGGCAAACAGGCGCTCGACGTCGGCGCCTCGACCGGCGGCTTCACCCATGTCCTGCTTTCTCGTGGCGCGGCCCACGTCACCTGCGTCGATGTCGGCCACGGCCAGTTGCACCCGCTTATAGCCAGCGACTTCCGCGTAAATGCGCGGGAAAAATGCGACGCCCGCGCTCTTCGCGCCGAAGACCTCGCGCCGGCGCCGCAATTGATCGTCTGCGACGTGAGCTTCATTTCTCTGACGCTGGTCCTGCCCGGCGTTCTGGCGCTGGCGGCGGCACAAGCCGAAGCCGTGCTGCTGATCAAGCCGCAATTCGAGGCCGGGCCGGAAAACGTCAAAAAGGGGCTGGTCCGCGACGCAGGCGTGCGGCAGGCGGCTTGCGAAAAAATCGCCGGGCTGGTGAAAAGCCTCGGCTGGGAGATTTTTGGCCCGATCGACTCGCCCATTCAGGGCGGCGACGGCAATCGCGAGTTTCTGCTCGGAGCGCGGCGCCCATGATCGATCTGAACGCCCATTTGCATATCGAGCGCCTTGGCGCGCGCGGCGAGGGCGTTTCGCATGTCGGCGGGGGGCTGGTGTTCACGCCCTACGCCCTGCCCGGCGACGACATCCTCGCCGAGGTTGACGGCGAGCGCGGCAAGCTGGTGGAAATCGTAAAACCCTCGCTTGACCGCATCCCCGCGCCCTGCCCCCATTTCGGCCTGTGCGGCGGCTGCGCCGTGCAGACGCTCAAGCCTCCGGCCTATGCCGGTTGGAAACGCAACCTCGTCGTCGAGGCCCTGCGCAACGCCGGGGTGGAGGCGGAAGTCTCGGGCCTGCGCGAGGCCTGGGGCGATGGCCGGCGGCGCGCCACTTTCCACGCGCGCAACGACCAGCGCGACCAACCGCATGTCGGCTTCATGCAGGCGCGCGCCCATCGCATCGTCGAAATCGACGCCTGCCCGATCCTCGCGCCGGAATTTTCGCCGGCGATGCCGGTTTTACGCAAGATCGCCGGAATTCTGGCGCCTCTGGACAAGCCGCTCGATTTCGTCGTTACCGCCACGCGCAGCGGTCTCGACATCGACATTCGCGGCTGCGGAAACCTCGATTTCGCCGTCGAGCAGGCCTTGATCGCGGCGGCGAGCGCCTGCGATCTTGCCCGCATCGCCAATCATGGCGCCATTCTGGTCGAGCGCCGCCCGCCCTCCATCCGGATCGGACTCGCCACGGTCAATCCGCCGCCCGGCTGTTTCCTTCAGGCGACGGAAGCCGGCGAGAAAATGCTGGCGCATTTGGTCATCGAGGCGGTCGGCGCGGCGAAAAAGGCCGCCGATCTGTTTTGCGGCGTCGGAACCTTCGCGCTGCGGCTGGCCGAAAAGGCCGAGGTCACCTGTGTCGAAAGCGATCTGGAGGCGCTCGCCGCCAGCCTGCGCGCGGGGCGCGCCACGGCGGGTCTGCGCACGATCAAGGGAGAGGCGCGCGATCTTTTCATTCGCCCGCTGCTGGCCGGCGAATTGGCGGTCTTCGACGCCGTGGTGTTCGATCCGCCGCGCGCCGGCGCCGAGGCCCAGGCGCATGAACTGGCGAAAAGCCTCGTACCGACCGTCGTCGGCGTCTCCTGCAACGCCCAGACTTTCGCCCGCGACGCCAAAATCCTGATTTCCGGCGGCTATGATCTTGCAGGGGTGACGCCGGTGGACCAATTTCTCTATTCGCCGCATGTCGAATTGGTTGGCGTATTCAAGAAGGCGGCGGCCAAGGGGCGCAAACGCCGGTTGCTCGGCTGAAACTCTTGCAGCAATCCAACTCATGGGGCAAAGCAGGCGAAACCTCTTTTGACGGAAACGAAATGACCGAATTGTCCCCCGCCGAGGCCGCGAAGCAATTGGCTTCGATCGTCGGCGACAAATATGTGCTGACCGCGCCCGCCGACATGGAAGCCTTTTTGAGCGAACCGCGCGATCTCTGGCATGGCGCGGCGGCCTGCGTCGTGCGCCCCGGCTCGACCGGGGAAGTGGCGCAAATTCTGGCCTTCGCCGACACGCACGGCCTGAAAATCGTGCCGCAGGGCGGCAATACCGGCCTTGTCGGCGGCCAGACCCCCGACGGCTCGGGGCGGGAAATCCTGCTGTCGCTGGCCCGGCTCGACAAGATTCGCGAGATCGACCCCGAATCCAACACCATGATCGTCGAAGCCGGCGTCACTTTGCAAAGAGTGCAGGAAACGGCGGAAAGCGTCGACCGGCTGTTTCCGCTGTCGCTGGCCTCGGAGGGCTCCTGCACCATCGGCGGCAATCTGGCGTCGAACGCCGGCGGCACCGCCGTGCTCGCCTATGGCAACGCCCGCGACCTCGTCACCGGGCTGGAAGTCGTGCTGGCCGACGGGCAGGTGCTCGACAATCTGTCGAAGCTGCGCAAGGACAATACCGGCTATGACGTCAAACATGTGTTCATGGGCTCGGAAGGCACGCTCGGCGTGATCACGGCGGCGGTGCTCAAGCTTTATCCGCGTCCGCGCGGCGTCGAGACCGCGCTGATCGGCCTCGCCAGCGCGCAAGCCTGCCTCGATCTCCTGGGTCTGGCCCAGAGCATGGCCGGGCCGGACCTGAAGACCTTCGAATTCATGTCGCGTTTCGGCGTCGAGATCGTGGTCCGGCATTCGACCGGCACCCGCGAACCGCTCGAAGCCGCGCATCAATGGTATGTGCTGCTGGAACTGGCCTCGCAATCCGAGACCGGCCTCAACGACGTGATGATGAGCCTGCTCGAAGCGGCGTTTGAAAAGGAAATCGTCGAGGACGCGGCGGTGGCGGCCTCGCTCGACCAGCGCAAGGCCTTTTGGGCTTTGCGCGAAAATCTGTCGGAAATGCAGAAATTCGAGGGCGGCTCGATCAAGCACGACATTTGCGTGCCGGTGGCGCAGGTCCCGGCCTTTCTCGCCGACGCCCTTCCGGTGGTCGAGGCGACCATTCCCGGCGCGCGGCCGGTGCCCTTCGGCCATATGGGCGACGGCAATATCCACTTCAACGTCAGCCAACCTATCGGCGCCGACAAGCAAGCCTATCTTGGCCGCTGGGAAGAGCTGAACGCCAAGGTCCACGAAGTGGTGGCGAAATATCACGGCTCCATTTCCGCCGAACATGGCATTGGCGTCCTCAAGCGCGACCTTCTGCCGGCGGTCAAGGACAAGGTGGCGATGGAGGTGATGCGGCGGTTCAAGACCGCGCTCGACCCGAAGAATACGCTCAATCCGGGGAAGGTGCTGTAACCCTATTTCAACGCCATGGGCTCAGACGTATTGACAATGTAGATACGCAAGCTCATATTTTGCCTATGACAAAGGTCGGCACATTTTCATCAAACAATTCCGGTTCCGAGACCAGGGTGGTCGCGGGGCGGCCATCGCCAGATGCGAAGGGCAGCATCAATCTACGCATCGAGGCCCAAACCCGCCAGCTGATTGACGACGCCGCAGCCGTACTTGGAAAGACGCGAACCGAATTCATGATCGAAAGCGCCCGCAAGGCTGCGATCGACACGCTGCTGGACCTGCGCCTGTTCGTGCTCGATCCGGAACGCTACGACGCTTTTGTTCATGCGCTGGACAATCCGCCTGCGCCAGGGCCAAAGCTGCGTTCCTTGTTAAGCCGAAAGCCGGCATGGAAGGCGTGAAGTCCGATCCGCGAAGCCGACCGACAACCCTATCGGCGCCGGCTCCCTTGACGCCGGATCATGATACCGGCGAATTCGACTGCGGCGAGCCGGTTCTTGACGATTGGCTTAAAAACCGCGCTCTGAAGAACGAGAGCCGGTTTTCCCGCACCTATGTCGTCTGCGAAGGCAAAAAGGTCGTCGCCTATTTCTGCATTTCCGCCGGCTCGGTCGAACGCTCGATGGCTCCGGGAAAGTTGCGGCGCAATGCGCCCGAAGCTATCCCGGTTTCGATCATCGGTCGTCTGGCGGTCAGCCGCGACTATGCCGGCTGTGGTTTGGGCGCCGACTTATTGTCCGATGCGCTTCGTCGTGTCGCTGTCGCCTCCCAAACCATTGGCATAGGCGCCGTGCTCGTCCACGCCAAGGACGAAAGCGCGAAGCGCTTTTACCTCGGCTGCGCCGAGTTCACGGAATATCCGGCGGACAGCCGCACCCTGTTTCTACCCATCGAAACCGTAATCGCCGCTTTCAACGAAAGCGGCTAAGCTCGTCTTCACAGGCTTTTGGCGCGCTTGACGTTAGCGCAAACACATCGTCAGATTGGCCCCTAAATTTGGGGAGGGCCGCATGTCCAGATTCAAAGCGATCCGCATCGTCAAGGAGCCCGCCTACGCCGCCTCCTATTCCGAATTCGACGAAACGGAGCTGATGGACGGCGACGTCACCGTCCGCGTCAGCCATTCGACAGTCAATTACAAGGACGGGCTGGCGATCACAGGCAAATCCCCGGTGGTGCGGCGCTTTCCGATGATTCCGGGCATTGATTTCGCTGGCTTGGTCGAAACCTCCTCGCACAAGGATTTCAAGCCCGGCGACGCCGTGGTGCTGACCGGCTGGGGCGTCGGCGAAACCCATTTGGGCGGCTATGCCGAAAAAGCGCGGGTCAAGGGCGACTGGCTCGTCCCCTTGCCGCCCGGACTGACCGCCGCGCAGGCCATGGCCATCGGCACCGCCGGATTTACCGCCATGCTCGCAGTGCTGGCGCTCGAAAAAGCCGGCCTGACGCCGGATCGCGGCCCGGTCCTCGTCACCGGAGCGGCCGGCGGCGTCGGTTCGGTGGCGGTTTCCCTGCTCGCCACGGCGGGCTGGCGCGTCATCGCCTCGACCGGCAGGCCGGAAGAAGCGGATTTCCTCAAAAAACTCGGCGCCGCCGACATCATCGACCGCGCCGAGTTCTCAAACCCCGGCAGACCGCTCGGCAAGGAGCGCTGGGCGGCGGCGGTCGATTGCGTCGGTTCGCATACTTTGGCCAATGTGCTGGCGCAGACGTCTTTCGAAGGCGCGGTCGCCGCCTGCGGCCTCGCGCAGGGCATGGATCTGCCGACCTCAGTCGCGCCCTTCATTTTACGCGGCGTTTCGCTGCTCGGGATCGACAGCGTGATGAAACCCAAAGCCCCGCGCCTCATCGCCTGGGACCGGCTGGCGCGCGATCTCGACCGGGACAAACTCGGCCAGATCAGCACGACGATCGGCTATGGCGAGATCATCGACACGGCGAAGGAAATCCTCGAAGGCAAGGTGCGCGGTCGGGTGATTGTCGAGATCGGGTGAGGAATATTGCCGGGTTCGGGACAGGCTTGCGGCGGTCAATTCAGCTCGTATCGAAATCCCTCAGAACCGAGTCAAACAAATCGGACCAGGCTTGGTCATCCCCACTCCAGACAAAGGGCGTCATCGGGAAATCCAGACGACGCAGTGCGATGTGTTTGGAGCTCCTGGGAGCTATCCCAGAAGACGATGGGTTGGAAACGAGCAGACGCCAGTTCATTCCCGAACGCAAATTATCAAGGTGTGCGCCGAGACGCTCGCACTGCTCCCAATCCATGACTTCATCCGCCAGATTGAAGGCCATGGAACGGACAAAAAGAACAGAACTTACTTGTTTTATTGTTCCGCGCCATCTGGTGATTCTTCGCTGATATTTTTCTCTCACCTCTTCCATCGACGCATCGTTGCATTTGTTTTCTGGAAAATCGTGAAAAAATTTTATGCAAAACGCTGTATCTTCGACATAAGTTTCATGCTCTACCATGTTATCTTTACACAGAAATCCCTTGAAATCGCCGTCCAGCAGTTGAAGCAGACCATTCATCTGCGTGACAAGCCAGTCGAATGGGTAAGTTTCGGTCTGATCGAAGCGCCGTCTGATCTGATAGGCGGCGCCACACGCCAATCCCAAACTGATAACTTTGTCAAAGCGCATCGTTCATCCCGAATCATAAAATTTTCAGCGGCCTATTTATTTTTTGATTACAAAAGCGAAATAGCCGGAATACGCAATATTAAAAATGAAATAAAACGGATTTAGACTTCGAATCTTGTAAAGATCAAAAGCTTTGCTTCGTAGCTCCGTTGGCTTCCGCGCCAATACGTTCGCCGGCAAGCACGCCGCGCCTCTTGCTCAATTGCGCGCCGGCGTGATCCATGAAGGCGCGCACCCGCGCGGCGTGGCGCAGGTCGGGATGGGTCAGCAGCCACAGATCGGCGCCCTTTCCCGCCATGGGCTCGTCGGTGCAGACCAGTTCGGGATGCTGGTCGCCGATGAAGCGTGGCAGGAAGCCCACCCCCATGCCCTCGGCGATACATTTAGCGAGGCCGACCGTGGTGTTGCAGCGCATGGCGATGCGATGGGGCGGAATTTCCTTCTCGATCCAGTCGAACACCTCGACGCCGCCGAAATGTTCGTTGAAGGCGATATAGGGATGGCGCTCGTCGGCCGGATCGAAACCGGACTCGTAAATCGCGCGAGCCACATAGCGTCCCCAGACCGAGGAGCCGATCCGCCGCCCGACCAGAGTCTCCGGCGGCGCATAGGTCGAGCGCACGGCGATGTCCGCGTCGCGCCGCGACAAGTTCAGAGGCTGGTTGACCACCAGCACGTCGAGCTGGATGTCCGGAAAACTCTTGCGGAAACTCGCAAGAACCGGACTGAGCACATAATTGAAAAGCGCGTCATTGGTCGTCACCCGCAACAGGCCGGACGGCTTGTCGTCCCGCCCGGCGATCCGCCGCTCGAAATCGGTGACGTCGCGGCCCATGCGCTCAGCCAGCGCCACCATTTCCTGCCCTGCGGCGGTGGCGGCATAGCCGTTGCGCGAACGTTCGAACAATTTCGCACCGATCATCGCCTCCAACGCGCCGAGGCGGCGAAACACCGTCGAGTGATTGAGATTGAGCGCAGCCGCCGCGCCGACCAGCGAACCGGATTCGGCAATACCGCGCACAAGGCGAAAATCGTCCCAACTGATCTGATTCATCGCCCAAAAATGGGGCAAATCGTAACCAAGTTCAAGTCAGGCCGGAACTTTCAACATTTTCAATGTTTCGTGGAAACATGAAAATGCTGCAACTTTCTATTTAACCGCCAATGCTTTTCCGAAAAGTCTGCAACTTTTCGGGAACAGGCTTTAGCCGCGCGGCGCGGCGGCCCGCCGCAACCGGTCGTTGATCGCTTCGCCGAGATCGACGCAGGGGATCGGCGCCACGGCGATATGCATCGCGCCGCTTTCGTCCAGAGCCCGCAAAAAGGTGAACAGATGGGCCGCCGCCTCGGCCAGAACTTCGCGCGGCGACAGATCGAGCACGTTTCCCGCGGCGCCCGCGAAACGCCCGCCGAAATCCAGACCCGCCTCGCCCTCGCGCAAATTTTCCGCTTCGAGCCGCAACGACCCCCGCGGCGCGTAATGCGAGGCCAGAAGCCCCGGCGAAAGTGGTCGCTCGCCCTCGTCAAAGGCCACAGCGAACGCGCCGCCCAGAACCGCCTCCAAAGCTGCGCGGGAAAGGCCGCCGGGGCGCAGCAGGGCCGCCTTGCCGTCGAGCAAAGCGACAATCGTCGATTCGACGCCGATCCCACATGGCCCGCCGTCGATGACCGCGTCGATCCGCCCGCCGAGATCGGCCAGCACATGCGCCGGCGCGGTCGGGCTGACATGGCCGGATAAATTGGCCGAAGGCGCGGCGATGGGCCGGCCCGCCGCCGCCAGCAAAGCAAGCGCGACCGGATGATCGGGCACGCGCAGGCCGACGCTGCGAAGCCCGGCCCTGGCCAGGTCGCAGACGCTGGCGCCTGTCGCCTGCGGCAACACGAGAGTCAGCGGCCCCGGCCAGAAAGCCTCGGCAAGTTTTTCTGCCCGGACGTCGAAAATCCCCTCGCGCCGCGCCATGGCGATGTCCGCAACATGGGCGATCAGCGGATTGAAGCTCGGGCGGCCCTTGGCGCGATAGATTTCGGCCACCGCGCGCGCGTTGGTCGCGTCCGCGCCCAGGCCATAGACCGTCTCGGTGGGGAAGGCGACGAGACGGTTTTCGCGCAACATTTCGCTTGCCGCCGCCAGCCCCTCGGCGTCGGCGGCCAGCAGGCGCGTCGTGCGCGTATTTTTCTCGCTCATCAAGCGCAGTCCCGAATCCCGTCCAAAACCCTCAATTGACTTCGTCAGGCCCCTATGGTTCATATATGAACCTTTTGGCGTCGGCGACAGAAGGCGAAATGCAATCTACATTCGCTCGCCCAACCGCGAAAGCGCTGCGCAGATAAAGGTTTCGACCATGGCCGAAATAGAAATTTCCCGCTCGGGCGCGGTTCTGGAACTGACGTTGAACCGGCCGGCGAAAAAGAACGCCCTGACCAGCGACATGTATCGCCAATTGGCGGCCGGGTTGGAGGAGGCCGAAAGCGACGCCTCGATCGGCGCCGTTTTGATCAAGGCCGAGGGCGGGGTTTTCACCGCCGGCAACGATATCGCCGATTTCGTCCGCGCCGCGCAGGGCGGCGAGGCCCAGGCGGCGGTCGCCTTCGTGCGAAAAATTGCCCGCTTTTCCAAGCCGATGGTCGCCTGTGTCGAGGGCATTGCGGTCGGCGTCGGCGTCACCTTGCTGCTGCATTGCGACCTGATCTATGTTGCGCCCGACGCCCGGTTTTCGCTGCCTTTCGTCAATCTCGGCCTGCTGCCGGAAGCCGGCTCGTCGCTGCTGCTGCCGCGCCGCGTCGGAATGGCGCGGGCCAGCGCCTTGCTTTTGCTGGCGGAAAGCTTCGACGCCGGCGAGGCTTTGTCGGCGGGACTGGTCAACGCCGTTGTCGCCAACGATTCGCTGGTCGAATTCGCGCGCGGCAAAGCCGCCGCGCTGGCCGCCAAGCCGCGCGCCGCCCTGTTGCAGGCCCGCGCCTTCTTGCGCGGCGACACCGACGAGGTTTCCGCGCGGATCGAGGCCGAACTGGCGGCTTTCGGAGCGGCGCTGAAAACACCTGAAGCGCAGGCCGCGCTCGCCGCGTTCCTGAACAAAAGCAAATAAAGGGAGAGCAAAATGGCGGACCTCGCAGGCAAAACCTTGTTCATCACCGGGGCGTCGCGGGGCATCGGCCTCGCCATCGCTTTGCGCGCCGCGCGCGACGGGGCCAATGTCGCCATCGCCGCCAAGACGGCGGAGCCGCATCCCAAACTGACGGGCACGATTTTCACGGCGGCGAAGGAAGTCGAGGCCGCCGGAGGCAGAGCGCTGGCGCTGACGGTCGACGTGCGCGAGGAGGCGCAGGTCGCGCAAGCGCTGGCGCAAACGGCGGAAAAATTCGGCGGCGTCGACATCATCGTCAACAACGCCAGCGCCATTGCGCTCGGAAACAGCCAGCACGTCGACATGAAACGGTTCGACTTGATGCAACAGGTCAATGCGCGCGGCTCCTACATGACGACCAAACTCGCCGTTCCCTACCTTGTGCGATCTTCCAATCCGCATGTGCTGATGCTGGCGCCGCCGCTCGACATGAAGGAAAAATGGTTCGCGGCCCATACCGCCTATTCGATGGCCAAGTTCGGCATGAGCCTCGCCGTTCTCGGCCTTGCCGGCGAATTGCGGCCTGCGGGCGTCGCCGTCAACGCCCTGTGGCCGCGCACCACGATCGCCACGGCGGCGATCAATAATCTGCTGGGCGGCGAAAAACTGATGCGCGCCTCGCGCAAACCCGAAATCATGGCCGACGCGGCTTACGCGCTTTTCCTGAAAGCCAGCCGCGCATTTACCGGGCGTTTTTTGATCGACGACGTTTTCCTCAGCGAGAACGGGGTGACCGATTTCGACGCCTATCGCGTCGATCCGACTTCGCCGCTGGCGCCGGATTTTTTCGTTCCCGACGACACCCCTGTGCCCGCGGGCGTTTCGCTAAAGGCGCTGGCGTGATAGGAATCGTCCATCTCCAATGACACCGGAAGAGGGACGATGAAGATCGGAGTCGCCACGAAAGACTGGCTTGCGGTCAGCGGTCACGCCGGAAAGGCGACCTGCTGGCTGCTATACGATCTCGCGCAATATCGCCCCGGCGAGCCCTTGCCGCCGCCGACCCGGGTCGAATTGACCAAGGAGCAATTGTTCCATTATTTCGACGACAAAGGCCCCCACCCTCTCGATGGAATCGAGATCGCCGTGGCGGGCAGCGCCGGCGACGGCTTCATCCGGCACCTGCGCAAACGCGGCGCCGAAGTGCTGCTGACCGGCGAGACCGACCCAGCGACCGCCCTGACCCGCATCGCCTCCGGCGAAACCCTGCCGGACCAGCGCTTCGACATCACCACCAGCCTTTGCAAATTGCGCGACCTGTTTTCGCGGCATTGAGTTCTATTCGCGCGGCGCGAAAAACGATCCGCGCCGTCGGAAAAGCCAGCCGAGCAAATAGCCGACCATTGACAGAAAGCTGAAAACCATCAGTTCGAACGGAATATTGCCCAGCGCGGCGAACTCTTTCGCCGTGCTGTGGACGCCCGAATACATATAGTTGGCGGCGAAGGCCAGGGCCAGGATCGGCGCGGCGAGCCAGTAAAAGCCAATGCCGCGCCAGCCGATCAGCGCCGCCGCAACCAGAGCCGGAAAAGCGAGGCCATCGCCGAAATGTGCGACGGTTGCAAAAATGATCAATGAAAAAACGCGCACAACCAACAGCACGACATTCTCCGCGAAAAATTGACGAAAAAGTTTGCTTCTTCGCCACGCGCTTCGTTAAGAAGACCTTACCTTATCTTGAATCGAGACCCAATCCATGCCCGAGGTGATTTTCAACGGACCCGCCGGCCGTCTCGAAGGACGTTTCCACCAGTCCAAACAGCGCGGCGCGCCGATCGCGATCATTTTGCATCCACATCCGCAATTTGGCGGCACGATGAACAATCAAATCGTCTATCATCTTTATTATGCCTTCGCCGAGCGCGGTTTTTCGGTGCTGCGCTTCAATTTTCGCGGCGTCGGGCGATCGCAGGGCGCGTTCGACCATGGCCAGGGCGAATTGTCCGACGCGGCTTCGGCCCTCGACTGGGCGCAGTCGATCAGCCCGGAAGCGCGCTCCTGCTGGATAGCCGGCGTTTCGTTCGGTTCCTGGATCGGCATGCAATTGCTGATGCGCCGCCCGGAAATCGAAGGCTTCATCTGTATCGCGCCGCCGGCCAACCGTTTCGATTTTACGTTTCTCGCCCCCTGCCCTTCTTCCGGCCTGTTCGTCCATGGCGACCAGGACCGCGTCGCGCCGATCAAGGAAGTCACCGCCGTGATCGAAAAACTCAAGACACAGAAGGGTATCCAGATCGAACACGTAGCGGTCGAAGGCGCCAATCATTTCTTCGAGGACCGCGTCGACGAGTTGATTGCCAAGGTCGGAGTATATCTCGACAAGCGGCTCGGCAATCCTCCGCGCATCGCCATCGCCTCCCGCACCGACTGATATTTTTTGCCGCTTCCCGCGTAAGATAACAGGCGGGATCGTTGAAACGTCCTATCTTCAAATGCGTTTTACCGTTCCTGGTTTCGCAACTTTAGAGCCTTGCGCATCGGAGTGAATACGCCATGAGCCAAACGGACGCGATTTCGGCGGACCAAACCCCTATTTCTTGCGACGTTCTGGTCGCCGGGGCCGGCGCGGCCGGGCTTTCTGCCGCCCATGCCTTCGCAACTCAGGGCCGCAAGGTGGTGATCGTCGGCAAGATCGAGACCCATGCGGCGGGCCGCACCGTCGCCCTGTTCGAGGGTTCGCTCCGTTTCTTCCGGGCTCTCGACCTTTGGCAGGCTTGCGCCGTTCATGCGAACCCGATGGAGGGCATTCGCATGATTGACGACACCGGCTCGATCTTCCCCTCGACGCCGAGGGAATTCCGCTCGCGCGAAATCGACCTCGACGCATTCGGCGAGAATATCGAGAATAATGCGCTGGTCGCGGAACTGGCCGCAGCGGCGCGGAAAAACCCCGACATCACCTTGATCGAGGATCTGATCGATTCCTTCGAATTGAACTATCTGGGCGCGAGGGCGCGGCTCGCCTCGGGCGGTTATATCGAGGCCAAATTCGTCGTCGCCGGCGAAGGCCGCAATTCCCAGGCCCGGCAGATCGCCGGCATCACGGTCAAGACCTGGACCTACCCGCAGGTCGCCTTGACCGTGCTGCTGGCTCATGAGAAGCCGCATTACAATATTTCGACCGAATTCCACAAGCGTTCCGGTCCCTTCACCTTCGTTCCGCTGCGCGGACGCGAGGGCGCGCCGCATCGTTCCAGCCTAGTCTGGCTGGTGACGCCGCGCGACGCCCTGCGCCTGCAAGCGGAGTCGGCAGAAATGCTCGCGGCCGAGATCGAGGACGAATCCCATGGACTGCTCGGCGCCATCGCCATCGACGGGCCGCTCGGCTCCTTTCCGATGGGCGGGCTGAAAACCTCCCGCGTCACCGGACTGCGCATGGCGCTGATCGGCGAATCGGCGCATCTTTTTCCGCCGATCGGCGCGCAAGGGTTGAACCTGACCCTGCGCGACATCGCCAATCTCGTCGATTGCCTCGAAGGCGTCGATCTCGACGAGACCGACCGGATCACCCGCGCGCTCGAGGATTACGAGCGGCATCGCGCGCGCGACATCGGCCTGCGCGTCAATGGCGTCGATATTTTGAACCGCTCGCTGCTGGTCCATGCCCTACCGGTGGATTTCGCCCGAGCCGCCGCGCTTAATTTCTTCGCCGCCATCGGCCCCTTGCGGCGCGCCCTGATGCGTGAGGGCGTGACGCCGCATGGGTCGACGCCGAAGCTGATGCGCGCGCGCCCGCCCCTGCGCAGGACCAGGGTTCAGGTGGCGCAAAAGTTTTAGCGCTTCGCGCGGCAGCCGGCGCGCCGCTCCCCAGCGTCGGACTGAACGAAAGCCGGGCCTCGCTCGCCCTTTGACATGACCTTTCGTTCTGCTACTTTATGTAAGTGAATTACATAAAGAGGGGTACGAACGATGAAAGCACTTCGACCGGCCATGATGGCCGGCGCCCTGACGGTCATGATGACTGCATCCGGCAACGCCAATCTGCTCATCATCGGCAATGGCATCGGCGGCAAAGTCCCGGTGACCGATGGAGAGACCTTGTGGTCGCTGGTCGGCGGGGTCCAGACCAGCACGACCGCCGGTTACAACGCCAAAAACGCCATCCTGCGCAACTATATCGTGGCGACGAGCACGACCGGCGCGCATACAACCTTCTCGCTTGGCGAGATCGACCCGTTCTTTGGCGGGACGAATGGCGCGCCCTATATTGCGGTCAGCGGCGGCGTTTACACGCTGATCGACCCCAATCCCGGCGCCTCGGGACGCGACATCGGCAATCTGAAAAGCCTGCAGGTGATCGCCGCCCCGGCCTCCAAAGGCACGGGCGGCGGCCAGTCGGCCAAAGTCAATCTCTCGGGCAACGTCATTAATCCCGGCGCTTACACATTGAGCGACCTGAAGAACGATTTTGCGCCCGCGCAGA
Organism: uncultured Rhodoblastus sp.; assembly: GCF_903903185.1. GTDB lineage: Bacteria > Pseudomonadota > Alphaproteobacteria > Rhizobiales > Beijerinckiaceae > Rhodoblastus. The sequence continues at coordinate 53,412 of NZ_CAIUXT010000150.1, read as the reverse complement.
CGACTTGGAGCGGCGTTACCTATGCGGGCGTTTCCTTTTTCAATTTCGTCAACGCAAGCCGAACCTCCGATATTACCGGCCAGATTGTCGTGACCACGGCGACCGACGGTTATGTCGTGACCTTGTCGCTGGCTGAACTCGACCCGTCGCTCGGCGGCAATCCCAACGACCTGCTGGCCTATGCGGCGACGAACACCGACTTCCCGGCCAATGGCGTCGCGCGCCTCGTGTTCCCCAACGACAACAGGCGCGGACGCTGGAATTCCAATCTCGACTTTGTGAGCGTGGGCGCCGCCGTGCCGGAGCCCTCGACCTGGGCGATGATGCTTTTGGGTTTAGGCGTTCTCGGCTTTGCGGGACGCCGACGGGCGAAGGCTTCGGTCGCGGCCTGAGCAAAAGCAACCGATCGAACCAGGAGAGGCCGCCGCATGGCGGTCTCTTTTTTTGCGCTTCAGCGGCATAAGCTCCATGATGCGGGCTTGGGCGGACAAGGAATCGCTCGCGGCAGCCATCCGCCGCCGTTCGCCGCCGGGAATTTTTCGATGCGCATCGCCACCTGGAACGTCAATTCGGTCCGCCAGAGAACCGAAGCCTTGCTCGCCTATTTGCAGGAGGTTCAGCCGGATGTCTTGTGCCTGCAGGAATTGAAATGCCAGGAAGCGGCTTTTCCGCGCCTCGAAATCGAATCGGCCGGCTATAACGTCGCCATCCACGGCCAGAAAAGCTATAATGGCGTCGCCATCCTGTCGAAAACGCCGTTCGAGACCTCCCTCGGCCTGCCCGGCGACGAAAGCGATGAACAATCGCGCTATATCGAGGCCGTCATTCCCCGCGGCCGGACGGTTGTGCGGGTCGGCTGTCTTTATCTACCGAACGGCAACCCCATCGAGAGCGAAAAATACACCTACAAACTCGCCTGGATGGACCGGCTCATCGCTCATGCCCGAAAACTTCTGGCCTTTGAGGAAATCCTGGTCCTGTGCGGCGATTACAATGTCATTCCCGACGCGCGCGATGTTTACGACCCCGCCGGCTGGATCGACGACGCCTTGTTCGCGCCGGGAACGCGCGAAAAGTTCCGGCAATTGCTGGCGCTGGGTTTTATCGACGCGCTGCGCGCCGCCACCGACGCGGCCAAAAACTATACGTTCTGGGATTATCAGGCCGGCGCTTGGCCGCGCGACCATGGCTTGCGCATCGACCATCTGCTGTTGTCGCCCCAGGCCGCCGACCGCCTCGCTTCGGTAGCCATCGACCGGGACATGCGGGCCCGCGAAAAGCCCTCCGACCATGTGCCGATTCGAATCGATCTGCGCGATTGACGCCCGCCCCCGTTCCAGGCCCAAAACATGAGCGAACAGCAAAAAATTCCGGCAATGGCCACTCTGGAGGAAATCGCCGGGCTGTTGGGTCGCAACGACAGGCTGATGGGCATCGATCTCGGCACGAAAACCATCGGCCTCGCCCTGTCGGACGTCGAGCGACGGCTGGCCACGCCGCTGGAGACCATAAGAAGACTGAAATATACCGCCGATGTCGGGAAAATGCTCGATCTGGCGGACAGGCATGGCGTCGCCGCTTTCGTCATCGGCCTGCCGCTCAATATGGATGGTTCGGAAGGTCCGCGCGCTCAATCGACCCGCGCCTTTGTCCGCCAGACTTCAGGCCTGGCGCGCCGCCCCTTCGTGTTCTGGGACGAACGCCTCTCCACCGCCGCCGTCACCCGCGAACTGATCGCGCAAGACGTGTCGCGGGCCAAACGCGCCGAAGTCGTGGACCGCATGGCGGCTGCCTATATTTTGCAGGGCGCGCTGGACCGCCTCGCAAGACTCGGTTGATCCGCGATGCAAATGGAACTGTTAAAGCTTTTATGGAAAATGAAATAATGCCACACTCCCTGGCGTGGAGACTATTTCAGCCCCCGGTGAAGCCGCGTCCGTATTTTTTGGCGGCAAAAGCCCGGCGAGGCGAAATTGAATATTGATCGAGGCGTCATGTTCAAGAAATCGAAAAACGCGATGGCCGCAGAGGCCGATCCGGGCGATAGCGACCGAGGCGAGCAGCTTGCCCGCCAAGAGGCCGAACTCCGCTACGATCAAGACGAGGACGAAGAACCCGGCGAAGGTTCGACCGAGGAGACCGCGCGCTATATTTCCGACATGGTCGGGGCGCTGGCCGCCATGGCGGGCGAAGCGCGACTGGACCTCTTGACTTATCTGTTGAACATGGCGCGCGTCGAAGCCGAATTGCAGTCCCGCCAAAGCGAAGCCCCGGACGAGGATTTGTAGGGCTTTTTTCTTTACAGCGGGCGCTAAAACCGGGAAAAGCCCAAGAAATCATTGCCGCCAATCGCGGTCGATCAGCGACACCCGGTCGCCGCCGTGGCGTTCGATGCGGCCCTCGATCTCCAGTTCCTGAAGGATCAGGCGGATTTCGCCGATCGAACTGCCGCTGGCGCGGGCGAGATCGTCCATGCCGATCGGCGCCGGACCCAACAGCGCCTCGACGCGCTGGCGCGGCGGCGGCAAGGCTTCCGGGAGGGCTTCCGGCGCCCCCTCCGGCGATTCGCCGGGCGCGTTCTGTGGTTGTTTTTCGCGCGGCGGCGCTGCCGGAAAGCCGCCGGGAAAGTCAAGGCCTTCCAGTTCGTCCCACAAGGGCTCTTCGAAGGGAACCGGATCGGGTTCGAACAGCAGATCGTAGCGCGTCGCGCCGCGCGCCGCCAAGGGCGCCAGCAGGTCGATGATTTCGTCGGCTCCGCCGCACAGATAGGCGCCCTCGCGGATCAGATCATTGGCGCCTTCCGCCCGCGGGTCGAGCGGCGAGCCGGGCACGGCGAAAACCTCGCGGCCCTGTTCCTGGGCGAAGCGCGCGGTGATCAGCGACCCGGAGCGCCGCGCCGCTTCGACGACCACGGTGGCCAGCGTCAGGCCGGAGACAATACGGTTGCGGCGCGGAAAATCGCGTCCGCGCGGCTCGTAGCCGAACGGCATTTCCGAGACCACCGCGCCGGTCTGAGCGATTTGCTCGATGAGCCCGAGGTTTTCTGGCGGATAGGGCCGATCGAGTCCCCCGGCCAGCACGCCTATGGTTCCGCTCGCCAAAGCGGCGCGGTGGGCGCAGGCGTCGATGCCCCGCGCCAGCCCGGAGACCACGGCATAGCCGGCTGCGCCAAGCCCCCGGGCGAGTTTCTCGGTCATCGCCAGTCCCGCCGCCGAAGCGTTGCGCGAACCGACCAGCGCGACCATCGGCTTCTCGAAAATCTCGGCTTTTCCCCTCAGGCAAAGCAAGGGCGGCGGCGCCTCGATGGCGCGAAGGCCGGGCGGATATTCGCCTTCCCCGAGGGCGACAAACCGCGCTCCCAATCGTTCCGCGCGTTCCCATTCACGCAAGACGCTTTCGCGCGTCGCCATGACGATGGCGCGGCCCTTGCCCCTGCGGATCAGTTCCGGCAGCGCCGCCAGCGCCTGCGCGGCGCCGCCATGGCGATTGAGCAGGGCGCGGAACGTGCGCGGCCCGACGTTTTCGCAGCGGATCAGTTGCAGCCAATCCAGTTTCTGCTCGGTCGAGAGGCGCAAATCCGTCATTTCTTCTCGCCGATGCGCCCTTCGGTTCCCGCGCGCAGGCGGGCAATGTTGTCGGCGTGCTTCCACCAGAGAATCGCCGCCATGACCACGACGATCCCGGCTTGGGCGGGAAGTCCCAACGCCCACAAGACCAGCGGCGAAGCGGCGCTGGCGACGAGCGCCGAAAGCGAAGAAAAGCGCGACAGACCGGCTGTCGCCAGCCAGATCGCGGCGAAGGCGAGGCCCGCCGGCCAGGCGAGGCCGAACAGGCAGCCGAGAAAAGTGGCTACGCCTTTGCCGCCCCTGAACTTTAGCCAGACCGGAAATATATGGCCGAGAAAGGCGGCAAAGCCCGCAAGAAGCCCGGCGAGCGCCGAAAATTGCGAAAAGATCAGCACCGCCGCAGTTCCCTTGAGCCCGTCGAGCAGCAAGGTGGCGGCGGCGATATCCTTCCTCCCGGTGCGAAGAACATTGGTCGCGCCGATATTGCCGGAGCCGATGGCGCGCACGTCGCCGAGCCCCGCCGCCCGCGTCAGCAACAGGCCGAAGGGGATCGAGCCGAGCAGGTAGCCGACGACGACAGCCGCGAGAGACAGCAAGGGCGGAGGCGGAACGAAATTCATGCGCGCTCCATCTGGACCGGGGCGCCATGGGCGAACAGGCCGGCGACCAGCGTCGCCTTGACCACGCCTTGCAGGCGCGCCTCGTCGAAAGGCGTATTCTTGCAACGCGATTTTAGATGTTCTTTTCGCAGCACGAAAGGCTCGTCGGGATCGAACAAGATCAGGTCGGCCGGGGCGCCTTTCGCCAGGCGTCCCTGCGGCAGGCGCAGGATTTCCGCCGGTCGGCTGGTCATGGCGCGCAACAGGCCGGGCAAGGAGATCCGGCCGGCGTGAACCAGCCGCAAGCCTGCCGCCAGCAGGGTTTCCAGCCCGATGGCGCCGAAATCGGCCTCGGCGAAAGGCAGGCGCTTGGTTTCGACGTCCTGCGGATTATGATCGGAGAAGACAATGTCGATCAGGCCGCTGGCGACCGCTTCGACCAGCGCCAGCCTTTCCTCCTCGCGCCGCAGCGGCGGCTGGAGCTTGAGAAAGGTGCGATAGTCGCCGATGTCGTTTTCGTTCAGGGTCAGGTGATTGATCGTCACCCCGCAGGAGACGTCGAGCCCTTCCGCCTTGGCCCCGGCAATTACGTCGAGCGCCAGAGTGGTCGAGATCGGCGCGGCGCAATAGCGTGCGCCGGTCATGCGCACGAGTCTGATGTCGCGGTCGAGCGCGATGGCTTCGGCCTCGCGCGGCACGCCGGACAGGCCGAGCCGCGTCGCCAGTTCCCCGGCGTTCATTACCCCGGAGCCGGCGAGATCGCGGTCTTCCGGAAAATGCACGATCAGCGCGTCGAAATCGCGCGCATAGGTCATGGCGCGGCGCAGGGTCTGGCTGTTGCGGATCGAGCGCGACCCGTCGGTGAAGGCGACGGCGCCGGCCTCGCGCAATAGTCCGAATTCGGCGATTTCCTGGCCTTCGAGCCGCTTGCTGACGGCGGCGGCGGGCAGCACGCGGACGCGGCCGTGATCGCGGGCCCGACGCTTGAGGAAATCGACCACGGCGGGATCGTCCACCGGCGGATGGGTTTCGGGACTGGCGATCAGCGTGGTGACGCCGCCGGCGGCGGCGGCGGCGGTGGCGGTGGCGATGGTCTCGCGAAATTCCGCGCCGGGTTCGCCAACGAAGGCGCGCAAATCGATGAGGCCGGGCGACAGCACGTCGCCGCTGCAATCGTAAACGGCGATAGCTTGCGGCAGGTTTCCCACCGTCACTTGCGGCCCGAAATCCCGGATCAGGCCATCCTCGACAAGAACGCCGCCGCGCCGCTCGACGCCTTTCTCGGGGTCGATCAGGCGCGCATTGACAAAGGCCAGCGGCGGATGGGGCTTTATCTGAACCATGGCTTTCGATAACGCGCGGAACCTGTTTGGGCAATCGCGGCTTTGCAGCGCGGCGCTTTTTTTGGCCACTCGCACGTTTGACGCTTGGCCCGCGCGCCGCTAACACGAATGCGGCCATGGTGGCCATGGGTTTCCGGGGCGATGGCGGTTTACACGGATGTCACGGACGAGGCTCTGTTCGCCTTTCTCGCGGCCTATGATCTCGGCGGCGTCCTGGCCTTCAAGGGCATTGCGGAAGGCGTCGAAAATTCCAATTTCCTGCTGCATTGCGCGCGCGGCCGCTTCATCCTGACGCTTTACGAGAAACGGGTGAACCCCGCCGACCTGCCGTTTTTCATCGGCCTGATGGAGCATCTGGCGGCGAAAGGCCTGTCCTGCCCGCTGCCCGTCAAGACGCGCGACGGCAAGGCGCTCGGCGAACTGGCAGGGCGCCCCGCCGCCATCGTCACCTTTCTCGACGGCGTCTCCATGCGCCGGCCGCACACCCTGCATTGTTTCGAGACCGGCCGGGCGCTGGCGCAATTGCATCTTGCCGGCCAGGGTTTTGAACTGTCGCGGCGCAACGCGCTGGCGCTGGAGGACTGGCCGCCCCTGTTCGAAGCCTCCCGCTCCCGCGCCGAAGAAGTGGCGCCCGGCCTGGCCGATGAAATCGCCCAGGAGATCTCCGCCTTGCAGCGGCAATGGCCCTTCGACCTGCCGCAGGGCGTCATCCATGCCGACCTTTTCCCCGACAATGTGTTCTTCATCGGCGAGAAGCTTTCCGGCGTGATCGATTTTTATTTCGCCTGCAACGACGCCCTCGCCTACGATCTCGCCATTAGCCTGAACGCCTGGTGTTTCGAGCCGGACGGCGCGTTCAACGCCACCAAGGGCCGCGCCCTGCTAAAAGGCTATGGGAGTCTGCGCCCCCTCGACGAGGAAGAGCGGCTGGCCTTGCCGATTCTGGCGCGCGGCGCGGCGCTGCGCTTTCTGCTGACGCGGCTCTACGACTGGCTCAATGTGCCGCCCGGCGCGCTCGTCCGGCCGAAGGATCCCCTCGAATATCTCGGCAAGCTGCGCTTCCACCTGACCGTCGACCATGCCAGCGCCTATGGCTTGGACGAAGAAGGCTTGGACGAAGAAGGCTTGGACGAAGAAGGCTTGGGCGAAGAAGGCCTGGGCGAAGAAGGCCTGGGCGCGAACGGTTTGGGCCAGTGCCCAAAAGAGTGAAAATCTGGACCGACGGGGCCTGTTCGGGCAATCCCGGCCCCGGCGGCTGGGGCGCCATTCTGTCATTCAACGGCATCGAGAAGGAATTTTGCGGCGGCGAAGCCGCGACCACCAATAATCGCATGGAATTGATGGCCGCCATTTCGGCGCTGGAGGCTTTGACCCGCCCTTGCGCCGTCGATCTGCACACCGATTCACAATATGTCCGGCTGGGCGTCACCTCCTGGCTGCACAACTGGAAGCGCAACGGCTGGCGCACCGCCGACAAGAAGCCGGTGAAAAACGACGAACTCTGGAAAAGGCTCGACGAAGCCGCGGCGCGTCATGAGGTCGAATGGTTCTGGGTCAAGGGCCATGCCGGCGACGAGAGGAACGAACGCGCCGACGCGCTCGCCCGCGCCGGCATGGCGCCGTTTCTCGCCTCTCGCTGAAGGCTCGACCTTGCTTGCGGCGATGACCGCCCCTACATGCAAAACTTGCTTCCGCCCAGCCGCATTTGCTAAGAACGCGGCGAGGCTCCGGATCGGCGGGGCGGGGACGCAACAGAGCGGACAGTTCATGGCCATGCCTATCTTCGCCCCGGCGCGCATATTTCTGCTGCTCGCCGGCTTTCTCGCCCTCTTGCTCTGCGCCGCCTCCGGCGCGCGGGCGCAGAGTTGCAACGAAGACCTCGGCGCTTTCGGCAAGAAGCGCAATTCCGAGATCGAGGCGCTAAACGCCATCTCCAAATCCCATGGCGGCAAGCTCGATCCTATCGCCGCCTGCCCGCATTTTCGCACCATGAGCTCGATCGAGGGGCAAATGCTCGCCTATCTCGTCAAGAACAAGGAATGGTGCAACATTCCTGACGATTTCATCAACGGGTTCAAGACCAATAGCGGAAAAACCGGGAGCATGGCCAAACAGGCCTGCGATCTCGCCGCCAAGGTCAAGAAGATGCAAGGCCAGGGCGGCGGCCTTGCCGGAGGCGGGAATTTGCCGCCGCCGCCGAAATTGCCCGCCGGACCGCTCTGATAAATGGGCGCGCCGACGCGCCAGTTGAACGACACCCTCCTGCCCGACGCCGGCGCCGCGCGGATTTGGCGGATGCTGCCTGCGAGCTGGATCCCCTATGTCCAGCTGGCGCGGCTTGACCGACCGACCGGCTGGCAGTTGCTGCTGGCGCCCTGTCTCACGTCCTCCTGCCTTGCCGGCGTTTTCACGCTGCAAAAGCCAGATTTCGCTCAGCTCGCGCTGTTTGCCGTCGGCGCCGTCGTCATGCGCGGCGCGGGATCGACCTTCAACGATCTGATCGACCGCAAGATCGACTCGCAGGTCGAGCGCACGCGCGCCCGGCCTCTGGCCTCGGGCCGGGTCGGTCCGTTCAAGGCGCTCCTGTTCATGGTGGCGCAGGCGCTGATCGGGCTGGCCGTGCTTTTGAGCTTCAACCCTTTCGCGATTGTGCTGGGGATGGGCTCGCTGCTGCCGGTTGCGGTCTATCCCTTCATGAAGCGCGTCACCTCCTGGCCGCAGGCCGTTCTAGGCCTCTCCTTCTCATGGGGCGCACTGATGGGCTGGGCGGCGCGCACCGGCGATCTGCAAGCGCCGGCCCTTTGGCTTTACGCCTCCTGTGTATTCTGGACGATCGGCTATGACACGATCTACGCCCTGCAAGACAGCCGGGACGATGTCAGCGCCGGTGTCAAGTCCACTGCCCTGCTGTTCGGCGACCACGTGAAGTTGGCGGTCTCACTACTTTATCTGGCAAGCGTGCTATGCGCCGAATGGGCGCTGGCCGGCGCCGGCGCCGGAATTCTGGCGCAACTCGGCCTGATCACCTTCGCCTGCCATCTCGTCTGGCAGGTCCGAAAGCTCGACAAGGCGGACGAGGCGATGGCGCTTCGATTGTTCCGCTCGAACGGTCCCGCCGGCTTCATCCTCTTTGCCGGCCTGTTCGCGGAGAACCTGCTTTATTATCTGGTGAGTTGATTTTACTCGTAGCAGACGATTTCGCGCTCATCCCGAAACACCGCCATGACGCGGCCGCCCGGCCCCTGTTGGCGCAGGCCAGAAATTTTCGAGCGCCTCTGCTTGAGCGGCCAGCCCCGCTTGCGCGGTTGAACGGCGCCCAGAACCAGGGCGCCGAGGCTCGAATCGAGGACGACGGTTTTCAGGTCGGAGCCGAGCGTCAGGCGCGGCAACTGAAAAAATTGCGCCCAGGCTTTCCATTCGAGCGCGATCTCGCGCTCGCTTTTCGCCTCGGCCAGCGTCACCGCCAGATCGGGATCGCGGTGATCGAGCGCAACCCGATAAAACGAGCCGCGCGCGGTTTCCACCAGCGCCAGCGACACGCCGCGAAAGGACCGGATCGGCAGGGCGAGGCGCATCCGCACCCCGGCCACCCGGCGGTCGATGGCGATGGCGTCGGCGGCGATCGAAATCTGGCGCTGGCCGCCGTCGGCGCGGGGGTCGCGGGCGAAAATCCGATCGATCGCTTTGGCTTGAGGCGTCGTCATGTTGGGCTCCAGTCGGCGGGTTTCGGCTCTTGCGACAAGATTGGGCCGCAACCGCCCACCGCCCGGCTAAAAAAATAGGCGGCATTTTATGCAATCCGCGATGGCTCTCCCCGGCCCGCCTATTCCCGTCGGGCATGGCGAAAATCCCGGTAAAAGAATTGTTCAAATTGTCGACAGTTCGGCTGGCCGCTTTCGAGACGAGCCGGCTCCCCGCGCGGCCGAAATGGCTTGCGCCGGCGCGGAGCGGCGTTTACACGGGATGGATGTTCCGTTTTGGCGTCAGGCGTTTTCTTTTTGCGAAATATTTTCGCTTTCGCTTGAAAACGCCCTAGAACCCAGGCTTTCGCCCTTGCCCGATCTTTCCGCTTTTGCAGCCATTCTGCCTCGCGTCGAGGCGATTGTCCGCGAAGCCGGCGACATCGCAATGGAATATTTCCGGCATGGCGCGCCGACGCAGGCGCATGTGAGCCTGAAACACGGCGGCTCGCCCGTCACAGAGGCCGATCTGCGCATCGACCGCCTCTTGTACGCCCGCCTCGCCGAACTGGCGCCGGGCATCGGCTGGCTGTCGGAAGAAACCGTGGATTCGCCCGAACGCCTCGCGCATGAGACGCTGTTCATCGCCGATCCCATCGACGGCACGCGCGGCTTCATGGCCGGCGACCCCTGTTTCTGCGTCTGCCTGGCGCTGGTGTTCGGCGATCGCCCGGTTTACGGGATCGTCCACGCGCCTGCGCTAGCGCAAACTTTCGTGGCCAGCATCGGGGCCGGCGCAACGCTCAACGGAACGCCGCTCGCCGTCTCGACACGACAGGAGCTTTCCGGCGCCCGACTGGCGGCGCCGGAGAATCTGCACAGGATTCTGGGCGGCGCCGGCCTGACCTATTCGCGCCAGCCCCGTCTTCCCTCGCTCGCCATGCGGCTGCTTCGCGTTGCCGAAGGCCAGTGCGACGCGGTGCTGGCGCGGGAAAATTCCTGCGACTGGGATATTGCCGCCGCCGATCTGATCCTGCATGAAGCAGGCGGCGTCTTGACCGATCTGCAGGGACGCGCGCCGTCCTACAATCGCGCCAGGCCGGAACATCCCGTCCTCGCGGCGGGACCGCCGGTCCTGCAGGCCCGATTGATCGAAGCTGCGGTCGGCGGCGCGGCGACAGGCCGCAGGGCTTGATGGATGGACTTTCGCCCCGGAGGGCGCCAACCGATTCTGGAAGGGAGAAGCGTATGAGCCACATAGTCGAACCCAAACAATTGCTGCACCTGGTTTTTGGCGGCGAATTGCGAAATCTCGCCACCACGGAATTCAAGGATCTGAGCGAGATCGACCTGGTCGGCGTCTATCCCGATCCCGCCTCCGCCCATTCAGCCTGGAAGTCCAAGGCGCAATCGACAGTGGACAATGCGCAGATGCGCTATTTCGTCGTCGAACTTCACCGCGTGCTCGATCCCTCCGACGACTGACGGCATCGCGATTGCCGGGGTAAATCCCGGACAGAAGCAGCGGCGCGAACGCCGCCGCCGCCTTTTTGCCTGAAAAGACGGGCATGAAGCGCGTCTGAAATCGCCGTCCCGCTCCTGGCGCAAAGCGGCGCGCCTTGAGCGCATCAATAAAACGAAGAAAATAAGCGAAGAAATGGAAGCCCTGATTCGATGGCCTCGCGTCAGGAACTCCCGCGTCACGGGAAGAAGCCAGCCGCACATGAAGACCGAGGTATTTTTGCCCGTCTATCGCGCCGCCGCCAGCGGGCTTGCGCCCATCAGCGGCCTGTTCCTGTGGCGGCGGGCGCGGCGCGGCAAGGAAGACCAGAACCGGCTCGGCGAGCGGCGCGGCGTCGCCGGCCTGCCCCGCCCGGAAGGCCGTCTGGCCTGGCTTCACGGCGCGAGCGTCGGCGAGGGTCTGGCGTTGCTGCCTTTGGTGGAGCGGCTGATCGCCAAGGGCTTCCATGTTCTCGTCACCACCGGCACGGTGACTTCGGCGCGCATCCTCGCGCAGAGGCTGCCCTCCGGGTCCAGCCACCAATATGTGCCGCTCGACGCGCCGCGCTTCATCGAAAGCTTTCTCGACCATTGGCGACCCGACCTGTTCCTGCTGGCGGAATCGGAAATCTGGCCGAACACCATCTGCGCCGTCCACGCGCGCAACATTCCGATCACCCTGGTCAACGCCCGCCTGTCGCCGCGCTCTTTCGCGCGCTGGCGCCGGTTTTCGGGCTTTATCTCGACGCTGCTCGGCAAGATCGACCTGTGCCTGGCGCAGAGCCAGGACGACGCCGCGCGGCTTTTGCAGCTCGGCGCGCCTCGCGTCGATGCGGTCGGCAATCTCAAATATGACGTCGATGCGCCGCCCGGCGACCCGGTCAGGCTCGACGCGCTGGCGAAACAGATCGGCCAGCGCCCGGTATGGATCGCCGCCTCGACCCATGCCGGCGAAGAGCTTCTGGCCCTGCGCGTGCACAAGCAATTGGCGGCGCGCTTCCCCGATCTTCTGACGGTTCTGGCGCCGCGGCACCCGCAGCGCGGCGCGGAAATCGTAGCCGCGGCGCGCGCCGCCGGAATGGAGGTCGCGCAGCGCTCGGCCAACGAGCCGATTTTGCCCGCGACGCGGGTCTATGTCGGCGACACGATGGGGGAGCTTGGGCTGTTCTATCGCCTGTCGAGCGTTATTTTCGTCGGCAAGTCGCTGGTGGGCCACGGCGGCCAGAATCCGATCGAGCCGGCGAAACTGGGGTCGGCCATCCTGCACGGCCCCCATGTCGGCAATTTCCTCGACGTCTATGCCGCGCTCGACGAAAAGGGCGGCGCGATCGAAGTCAAGGACGCCGAAGCGCTCGCCCTGACCCTGACGGCTCTGCTGACCGATCCGGTCCTGTTGCGCCGCACGGCGGAGGCCTCGCGCGAAACCGTCGGCGCGCTCGGCGGCGCCTCGGACAAAATCATGCAGGCGCTCGAACATTATATCGCCCACATGATTGTATCCGAGCATTAGGACTCATGGACGCCGGTCCAATTTATTTTCGTTAAAAAAAGCTTCTGGCTTCGGCTGGCGGCGGCGACTAAGCTGATCCTTCCTCAAAATGCGAGGGGCTATGCGCGCGCCCGATTTCTGGTGGTCCGCCCAGCCAAGCCTGTTCGGCCGGCTGATGAGCGCTTTGCTGTCGCCTTTTTCCGCGTTGTACGGTCGCGCGGTCGTGCGCCGGATGGCGCAAACGGGCTCCAGGGTCAGCGCGCCGGTGATCTGCGTCGGCAATTTCGTCGCCGGCGGCGCCGGCAAGACGCCAACGGCGCTGGCCCTCGCCAAATGGCTCAAGCGCGCCGGGGAAACCCCCTATTTCCTGTCGCGTGGCTATGGCGGCGCGCTTTCCGCCGACGGCGGCGCCCATCTCGTCGCCCGCCACCGCCATTGCGCGGCGGAAGCCGGCGACGAACCGCTGCTCCTCGCCCGCGTCGCCAATACCGTGGTGGCGCGCGACCGGCCGACCGGCGCCATGCTGGCGCTGGCCGGCGGCGCCAGCATGATTGTGATGGACGACGGATTGCAAAACCCCAGCCTGCGCCGCGATTTCACGCTGGCGGTGATCGACGGCGCGGTCGGCTTCGGCAATGGAAGGCTATTGCCCGCCGGCCCGTTGCGCGCGCCGCTCGATCTGCAATTGAAACATACCGACGCCGGACTGGTGATCGGCGAGGGAACGGCTGGCGAAAAAGCCGGCAAGTTGGTCGCCGAGGCCGGCAAGCCGGTGTTTCATGGCCGGTTGGCGCCGGACGCCAACGCCGCCCTGCGTATGCTGGGGTCGAAGGTCGTAGCCTTCGCCGGCATCGGGCGTCCGCAAAAGTTTTTCGATTCGCTGGAGGCCTGCGGCGCGCGACTGGTCGCCCGCCACGCCTTCCCCGATCATCATCCCTACCGTCTGGCCGAGATCGCCGCCCTGCAGCGCCAGGCCGAGGCGCTCGACGCGCTGCTGGTGACAACGGAAAAGGACATGGTCAAGCTGTCGGCCTTTCTGCCGCTGCTGCGCCCAAAATTGCCTTTGCCGGAGGCCCTGCCGGTCGTGCTGGTCGTCGACGAGGCGGAGGCGCTGCGGCAATTGCTGCTGAGCGCTCTCGCCCAATGCCGCGCGGCGGGCCGGTTTACGGGGCAGGTGGAGCTTTAGGGATCTGGATTTTGGCAATGCGACAAGTCCATTGTCGCGACTTGATGCGGCGACCGCCGGAAGCGTTACGGGTGAAAATGAATTTGACGGGGTGAAAACGCCTTTCGACCCGCGGATTTTGTTCTTGTTTTGTTTCACGTGAAACAACGGCGATGCATCGCCGAGCCGGCATGGGCGCGCGGCTCGCCGCTAGTTTTCGTCTAAATTATTGTTATAGCGAGGAAACTCGTCGTTGAGAGCAAACCGGAAGCGAGCGTGCGCGCGCTGTTTGGCTCGGTGCGAAGACCTGCTTGAGGCGGGAGATTCGAATACCCCTATAGGTTGAAAAAGGTGAAAATTGACCAATTCTTGAACGAAAATGGCGCGAATATTGCAAAAATCGCACGTTTTTTCTCTGTTTTTTGCGCCAGACTGCAATCATGAGTTGAACTTTTTCGGAAAACCGAGGGGATTGCAACGACAGAACCGGAGGAAGATCGACCGATAGCGCAGACCGCCTCAAGTGCAAGGCGAGCGGCAGGAACTCGGTGGATCGAATTGCGCGATCATGGCCGATTCGAGCCTTTCGCGAGAGATCGCCGCGCCATTCGTTCCCTGTCCACGATTTCCCGGGGCGTTGGCGGCAATTCGGAAATTTGTTGCAATTGGGGATTTGGGCAGGACGGCGCTAATTGGGGATTTAGTAAAGTGTCAATCCCCGCAGTTCGTTGACATTTTTCAGAGATTGGTTGAACCTTTATTCAGATGAAGTCTCAATTCGAGAATCGTCTATCAAGAAAGGTGGGCTCTGGCTCCGCTACGAAAGGATTTTGGGATGAAACGCGCCAGTCTGTTTACGTTGGCTTTTTTACTCTTGGGCGCCGGGCAGGCCTCGGCGGTCTCTCTCGTCGGCGTTACTTTCAATAGTTCCGGGGGAGCATCCCAATGGACCAACGAGACCGCCCTGGGGACGACCAACAACCTTCCCTCCGAATCGGGCGCTGGTTCGGGCATTTCGTTGACCACCAGCGTGAACGGGGCGTACGCCCCTTTCGGCATTTCGGTTAACCCCGCCACGATACCGAGCGGCAATCCGAACCTGGGTGGGATCAACGGCAACATCTACGGCGAAAACAGTTTCACGGCGGCCCTGAGCGGACTGAAGGCAAACGCGACTTACGACGTTTGGGTGTTCGCAACGCGCCAAAATTACCCGACCAATCAACTCGTGACCATAACCGGCGCCGGGACCACCAGCTTCTACCAGATTGACGCATCAACCAAAGAATTGATCGTCAACTCCGTGATCGGCAGCAGTTCCAAATCTCTGGGTTATTACGCCCTGCCGATTGTCGCTGACGGCTCGGGCCACCTGACGATCACCGTCGACAACTATGCTGGCTCTTACGGAGCGGCCGTCAGCGGCTTGGCCATTGCATCGGTCCCCGAATCCTCGACCTGGGCGATGATGTTGATCGGCTTTGCGGGCCTCGGCTTTGCTGGATATCGGTCGCGCAAGTCCGTTTCGTCCGCGGCTTGACCGTAAGGACGCGAGCCGCATCGGCACAGGCCATGGCGTCTAAATTGGGGGATTTGGCGTAGGCGCCGCTTGATCTGGATGCTTATCGGTCTCTGGATCGCGGATTGTTGGGACAGAGCCATTCTCTTCCATACCCGAAGCGCAGGAACTCGGGGCAGGAAACGAATTGTGCGGGCGCGGCGTTTCGAGGATTTACGCAGCGGTCGGAACGCAATTCGTTTCCTCTCCCCTATTTGGTTAAGGTGACGCTTCACTAAATCCCCGGCGGCGCTAATTTGCCGATAACGATCCCGGAAGGCGCCCGCGATCTGGCGTGAGGCGCGCGGAAATGTTCGGGTCCAGCGGGGGCAAGATATGCCGGCTTCTTGGAAACTGTTGGCGCCCGTGGCGGTCGCGCTCGTCCTGGCGCTGATTCCGGCTCCGGAAGGATTGGACCCCTACGCCTGGCGCTATTTCGCGATCTTTTCCGGCGTGGTCGTCGCCCTCATCTTCGAGCCCATTCCCGGTGCGCTGATCGGGATGATCGGGGTCACCCTGATCGCGCTTCTGTCCCCATGGGCGCTTTACAGTCCGGAAGAACTCGCCGAACCGGGCTTCAATCCTTCCTCGGCCTCCTTGTCCTGGGCGCTATCCGGGTTCAGCAATGGAACCGTCTGGCTCATCTTCGCGGCCTTCATGTTTGCGCTGGGATACGATCGATCCGGACTCGGCCGGCGTCTGGCCTTGTTGCTGGTAAAGGCGATGGGCCGGAGAACCTTGACGCTCGGATATGCCGTCGCTCTGGCCGACCTGGCGCTGGCGCCCTTCACGCCTTCGAGCACCGCGCGTTCAGGCGGCACGATTTTTCCTATCATCCGCAATCTGCCGCCGCTTTACGACAGCCTGCCGAATGACCCGTCGTCGCGCCGGATCGGCGGCTACGTCATGTGGACGGCGCTTGCGGCGACCTGCGTGACGTCTTCGATGTTCCTGACCGCCCTTGCGCCCAATCTTTTGGCGCTCGAACTGGCCGAGCGGACCGTCAAAACAAGCATCTCGTGGATTGAATGGTTCGTCGCCTTCGCGCCGGTCGGGATCGTGCTGCTTGCAGCCGTGCCTTTTCTGACCTGGAAGCTTTATCCGCCGGAGGTCAAGGAGGCCCCGCAAGTTGTGGAATGGGCAGGAAACGAACTGACCAAACTCGGCGGTCTGACGCGCAAGGAATATTTACTGGGCTTCCTCGTGATGGCGGCGCTTGGATTCTGGATTTTCGGCGAACCCCAATTCAACAGCACGACGGTCGCCCTGGCCGTGCTCTGCGCCATTGTGCTCACCGGGATCGTGACCTGGGACGACGTGCTCTCGAACAAGCAGGCCTGGAGCACGCTGGTCTGGTTCGCCACGCTGGTCGCGCTCGCCGGGGGACTGACGAAGGTTGGATTTGTGGAATGGTTCGCGGAGAGCGCCGGGCATCATGTCGATAAAGTCCCCGCCAATGTCGCGCTGGTCGGTCTGGTCGTCATTTTTTACCTGAGCCATTACGTATTCGCGTCGGTCACCGCGCATGCGACGGCGATGCTGCCCGTCATGCTCACGCTCGGCTCCGCCCATCCCGACATGAACATGAAGGCGCTGACCCTGTCCCTCGTCCTGACGCTCGGCATCATGGGCGTTCTCACGCCTTACGCGACCGGACCGAGCCCGGTCTATTACGGGAGCGGCTATATCCCGCCCAACGACTATTGGCGCCTTGGCCCGATTTTTGGCTTCGTGTTCCTGTTGGCGTTTCTGGCGATCGGAATTCCCTGGATTCTGCTGATAACGTGATCGTCGAATCGCGCGCTTACATTCTTCCGCAAAGGTCCGGAGCGAACTCGCGGGTTGGGGTGAAACTTTGCCAAATCCCCGATCGCAGCAATTTGCAGCCTCAAGTGGAAGGCGAGCGGCAGGAACTCGGGGACTGGATCGAATTGCGCGATCATGGCCATGCATTCCGCCAGCGCGCCTCCCGAGAAAAGGGCGAAATTCATTTCCGATACCCGCCATTCCGATGCCGGACCGCGCCTGCGTTGAGTAGTTTCCGAGCCTGCCTTGGCTGTCGAAACGCCTGATAATGTTCCTGTTACGGGGGCGCCGCCGAACCCGACGAGGGGCGCGGAAAACAACAGGAGGCTCGGATGGTTGACAAGGATCGGATCGTCGGACTGGCGAAGGAAATCAAGGGCGCCGTCAAGCAGGCGGCGGGCAAGGCGCTCGGCGATATCAAGCTGGAGTCGGAGGGCCTCGCCGAAAAGACCGAAGGCAAGGTTCAAAACGCCGTCGGCGGCTTGAAAGACAAGATCAAAGAAAGTTGAAGGCTGGAATCAAGCCGGGAATCGGCCTGGTACCCTAGCGTTGAATAACGCCGACCCGCGCGCGAAGGGCTCTGGCGCAGCTTCGGCTGCCGCGCCAGCGCCCGATTGCGGCCAATCGAAAAAAGGATTTCTGCAATGTCGATCGGTACGATTCTTCTGGTTATCCTGATAATCGCTTTGTTGGGCGGTTTCAGCGGAATTGGCGGCGGCCGCTTCTACGGTACCGGCTACTATGGCGGCGGCGGTCTTGGACTCGTCGTCATCGTGCTGTTGGTCTTGTTGGTGCTTGGCAGGATTTGATCGGGCCAAGGCCCAGCTTCGCCTGCGAATTGGCTCTCGCAAGGCGGCTGGCGCCGTTAAATGACTGCCGGAATTCGGGGACCGAATTCCGGTATCCGGCCTTTGCGCCCGGCTTATCCACTCCCCGTTTTGCGGTGCGGCGCACAAGCGTGTAAGAAGGGAAAAAACCCTCCCTTACGCAGGATCGCTCCCATGTCTGCCTTCCGCCGCGGCGCCAATCGCCGAAATTTTCTGATGTTTGGCGGCGCTCTGGCCCTGGCCGGGGCCTCTTTTCAGGCGCTGGCGCAGGGCGCGCCGAAGGCCGCGCCCGCCGCAAAGACGCCGCTCGACCTGCTGCTGGCCGAGCCCGCCCTGCCCGATGTCTGGCTCGGCGACCCCAAAGCGCCGGTCACCATCATCGAATATGCCTCGATGACGTGCAGCCATTGCGCCGATTTCAACGTCCGCACCTTTCCGGCTCTGAAAGCCAAATATATCGACACCGGCAAGGTGCGCTTCGCCCTGCGCGAATTCCCGCTTGATCCGCTCGCCGCCGCCGGCGCCATGCTGGCGCGCTGTTCGGGCGACAAGCGCGAGGCCATGGTCGAGCTTCTGTTCCAGCAGCAGAAAAACTGGGCCTTCGTCAATAATCCGCTGGAGGGCCTGCGCGACACGATCAAGCAGACCGGAATGGGTCCGGCCGCCTTCGAAGCCTGCCTCAACGATCAGGCGCTGTTCGAAAAGGTCAATGCGGTCCGCGATGTGGCGGCGCAGAAATTCGGCATCAACTCCACGCCGACCTTCTTCATCAACGGCGACAAGAAGCCGGGCGAGATTCCGCCGGAAGCGCTCGATGAGGTTCTCGCGCCCTATTTCAAATAAATCCGCTCCCGCAGGCGATTGCCTGCGTATGAATTTCGAGGGCGAACGCCAAGGGCTCGCTGGCCACGATTCGGCGTGGCCACCGAACATCGATAAAGAGGACCGCCGATGCGCTATCTGCCGCTCAGTTCCGACGATCGCGCCGACATGCTGGCGCGCATCGGCGTCGAGACCATTGACGATCTCTACGCCGACGCGCCGCAAGACGTTCTGCTCAAGACCCCGCTCGACCTGCCGCGCCGCCGAAGCGAAATCGAGGTCGAGCGCCGCCTGTCGGCCCTTTCCGCCAAAAATGTCGCGGCGGGCGCCAAACCGTTTTTCGTCGGCGCCGGCGCCTACAAGCATCATGTGCCGGCCAGCGTCGATCACCTGATTCAGCGTTCGGAATTCCTGACCAGCTACACGCCTTATCAGCCGGAAATTTCGCAGGGCACCCTGCAGGTGTTGTTCGAATTCCAGACCCAGGTCGCCAATCTGACCGGCATGGAAGTCGCCAACGCCTCGATGTACGACGGCTCGACCGCGACCGCCGAGGCCATATTGATGGCCCATCGCGTGACCCGGCGCCGCAAGGCGCTGCTTTCCGGGGGGCTGCACCCGCATTACGCGGAAACCGCGCGGACCCTGTCGGACATGGCCGAGGACGAGATTGTCCTGCTGCCGCCCGACCCTTCGGGCGCGGAAGACCTGATCGGGGCGCTCGACGACAGCCTGTCCTGCCTCGTGGTGCAGAACCCGGATTTCTTCGGCCATCTGCGCGACCTGCGCCCGCTCGCCGAGGCGTGCCATAAAAAGGGCATCCTGCTCGTCGCCGTGGTCACGGAAGTCGTGTCGCTCGGGCTGATTGAATCGCCCGGCGCGATGGGCGCGGATATTGTCGTCGGCGAGGGCCAGTCGATCGGCAACGGCCTTAATTTCGGCGGCCCCTATGTCGGCCTGTTCGCCACCCGCGAAAAATTCCTGCGCCAGACGCCGGGCCGGCTCTGCGGCCAGACCCTCGATGCGGAAGGAAGGCGCGGCTTCGTTCTGACCTTATCGACGCGCGAACAGCATATCCGCCGCGAGAAGGCGACCTCCAACATCTGCACCAATTCCGGCCTCTGCGCCCTGGCCTTTTCGATCCACCTATCCATGCTCGGCGCGACCGGGCTCAAACAACTGGCGCTGATCAATCACGCCCATGCCGTGGCTTTGGCCGAGGCTCTGGAAAAACGCGGCGACGTCGAAGTGCTCAACCGCAGCTTCTTCAACGAATTCACCCTGCGGGTGAAAGGCGACGCGGCGGCGCTGGTCGAGGCCATGGCGGCGCAAGGCGTATTGGGCGGCGTGCCGGTATCGCGGCTGCTGCCCGGCGCCGGTCTCGACGACCTGCTGCTGGTCGCTTCCAGCGAAATCAACACCGACGCGGACCGCGCCGCCTTTCTGGCCGCGCTCGACCGGGGAATGCAGCAATGAACCAGCTCGGCCGCCCCACCCAGGCGCATTTCGTCACCCGCGAGGCGCCGGAGACCTTTACCGCCAATCGCGCGCTGCAAATCAACGAGGCGCTGATTTTCGAGACCGGGCGCGAGGATTTTACCGGCGTCGATCTCGACGCGCCGGCCCCTTTCACGCCGCGCCTTGGCGGGCTGGAGCGCCAGAGCGAACTGGGGCTGCCGGGCCTCAGCGAGCCGGAGACGATGCGCCATTATGTGCGCCTGTCGCAAAAAAATTACGCCATCGACGCCGGGCTTTATCCGCTCGGCTCCTGCACGATGAAACATAATCCGCGCCTCAACGAGAAAATGGCGCGGCTGCCGGGCTTTGGCGACATTCATCCGTTGCAGCCGGTCTCGACCGTGCAGGGCGCGCTGGAGCTGATCGAGGAACTGTCCGGCTGGCTGCTGGCGCTGACCAACATGAAGGCCGTGGCCATGTCGCCCAAGGCGGGCGCGCATGGCGAAATGTGCGGCATGATGGCGATCAAGGCGGCCATTGCCGCCAAGGGCGAGGCGGCGACGCGAAAAATCGTGCTGGCGCCGGAATCGGCCCATGGCACCAATCCGGCGACCGCCGCCGCGCTCGGCTTTTCGGTGCGCGCCGTTCCCGCCGGGCCGGACGGTCTGGTGCATCCCGACGCGGTCAAGGCGGCGCTTGGCCCCGATGTCGCCGCGATCATGCTGACCAATCCCAACACCTGCGGACTGTTCGAGCGCGACATTGTCGAAATCGCCCGGCTGGTCCATGAGGCCGGCGCTTATTTCTACTGCGACGGCGCCAATTTCAACGCCATTGTCGGCAAGGTGCGGCCCGGCGATCTCGGCATCGACGCCATGCATATCAATCTGCACAAGACGTTTTCGACGCCCCATGGCGGCGGCGGTCCCGGCGCCGGGCCGGTGGTGCTGTCCGAGCGCCTCGCGGCCTTCGCGCCGGTTCCGTTTCTGCGCCGCGACGGCGACAAACTGGGGCTGGTCGAACATGTCGCGGGAACGCAGGCATTTGGGCGCATGACCGCTTTTCATGGCCAGATGGGGATGTTCGTGCGGGCGCTGGCCTATATTCTCTCCCATGGCGCCGACGGGCTGGCCAAGGCCTCGGAAGACGCGGTTCTCGCCGCCAATTACCTGCGCGTCGGCCTGTCCGACCTGATGTCGGCGCCTTTCGGCGACCGTCCGTGCATGCATGAAGCTCTGTTCGACGATACGTGGCTCAAGGACAGCGGCCTGACCACGCTCGATTTCGCCAAGGCGATGATCGACGAGGGATTTCATCCGATGACCATTTATTTCCCGCTGGTCGTGCATGGCGCGATGCTGATCGAGCCGACCGAATCGGAATCCCGCGTCTCGCTGGAATTATTTTTGGCCACAATGCGCGATCTCGCAATGCGGGCGCTGCGCGGCGAGACGGAGCGTTTTCTCGGCGCGCCGTTCTATGCGCCGCGCCGCCGGCTCGACGAGACGGCGGCAGCGAGGAAGCCGGTGCTGCGGTGGAGGAAGCCGGAGCCGGTGGAGGAGTGAGGCGGGGCCTCCCTTCTCCCCTTGCGGGAGAAGGTGGCCCGAAGGGCCGGATGAGGGGTCGCCAGCCGCGAGAGCGCGACGACGAGGGAGGCAACATGCCGCAACATCAAATCCCTCCTCGAACGCGCGAGCTGGCAAAATCCATGCGGCGCCAGCCGACCGAAGCCGAGGCCGCGCTTTGGCGCATCTTGCGCAATCGCCGCCTGTCCATGCTCAAGTTTCGGCGGCAGGCGCCAATCCCTCCCTATGTTGCCGATTTTGTATGTTTCGAGCATCGCCTGATCGTCGAAGCCGATGGCTCCCAGCACGCGGAAAATATCCGCGACGAAAAGCGCGACGCCTTTCTCGGCGCTCACGGTTTTACCGTCCTGCGTTTCTGGAACAACGATATTCTGACCACCCCTCGCATGATCGAGGAGACGATACTGGCTCGCTGCGGAATGCCGTGGAGAGACTTTTGCGGCAGGGTGGCCTCTCCGTCCTCCCCTTGCGGGAGAAGTTGGCTCACCCATAGGGCGTCGAGACGGATAAGGGGTTTAAATTCATCAGCAAATGCAGGATTGACGTGGCGGCGAGAACCCCTCATCCGGCGCTTCGCGCCACCTTCTCCCGCAAGGGGAGAAGGGAAGCGGCGGCGAGATTCGTCTAATTGCCAAGTTGCCGCCAGAGCCAATCGACAATCGGGGCAGATTGGTCTTTCAGTTCGTGAAGGACCTTTCCCCAACCTGCAAGGCCATTGGCAACCTTGTCACCCTTCTCCGCGACTTCCAGCAATTTGTTGAAAGCCGCCGCCGCCGTAAAATCGCGCGATTTTTTCAGGTCCAACGTCCCAATTGGATCGGCGGGCGGTAAAATGACGCCGGGCGCGTGAGCGGCTCTATCTTCGTCGGCTGTCGTCAAGGCTCTTGCCTTGTCCACAGTCCCACAGGCGGCTCGCCGAGTGGATTCAAGCGCCCGATGCGCCTTCGGGTTTCGTCGCTGTTGAAGGCGGCGATCGGCCAGATAGGCGGTCAATCCGACAAAAAACCTCCGTCGCCGATTACGCGGTGACGGCGGCGCGGCGGCGATAGCCGGCGAGGCCGAGGCCCGCCATTCCGACCATCATCAGCGCCTAGGTGGACGCTTCCGGAACGGCAGACTGGTTGGCTAGAATATATGCAAAATTGAGATCTTTCGCGCCCGCGCCGCCATTCTGAGTGGACAAGAAGTAATAGTCGCCGGGAGCAAGCGGGACCGAAACGATCTCGGCAACCCAGTTCTTCTGGGCGGATTTTTCATAAAACGCCGAATAGAGCAGGGTCCCGGAGCCGGGCGCGCCGCTGAAAATTTCGAGTTGGCCGCTGGAATAGTCGAGGATGTTTCCACGCGGGATTTTGATAAAGCTCGAAAGACTGAAATCATAGATTGGATAGGCTGGCGAGCCCTCGGTGAAGGTGAAGGTGTTCGGCGCAAATACGGCGCCAGCAGGATTAGGATTGGTGGTATAGGGAGGGTTCAAGGCGGCGTTCGGCGTCGGCAGGACGCCGAGTTGGAAGACAGCGGCCAACGCCGACGACGCGGCGAACGTGGACGCGAGCAAAACGCCGACGATGAGGGGTTTCTTCAAGCTCATGTTGAACTCCCGCAGCTTTACCGGCGACCATGGTTAAATGGACAATAGAAGAATGTGTGAGAAACCGGGCGCCCGCTTTTCGCAGAGACCTCGCAAAAACAAAGCGTTCCAGATTCTATTGGGTTTGAATTAATCGCCGCTGGCATTCATATTACCGCACAAGCTCCAGGTATCATCAAGAGGGCTATGCGCCGCCGCCTGGGGAATAGCCTGCGGAATCTTGTTGCGCGTCGGCGCGATCTGGATTCGGCCGGAGTCTCTGGCAATGGCTTGGGTTGGCTGGCATGGACGGTTTTCGGGATTTTTTCCGCGGTCGAGCCTTCCCGCATGGGCAAGGCCGCGGCGGCGCGAAAGCCGGCGCTGCGGTGGAGGCCGCCGGAGCCGGCAGAGGCGTGAGGCGCCCTTCCCTTCTCCCCTTGCGGGAGAAGGTGGCTCGCGGAGCGAGACGGATGAGGGGTTCGTCGGCGCGGAAACGAACCTCACCGGCGAGGTTGCGTCTGCGTCGGGAAACCCCTTATCCCGCGCTTCGCTCCACCTTCTTCCGCAAGGGGAGAAGGCAAGAGGCCCGCTCTTTTCCCCAACTTTCGCGCCGGTTTCGCTTGATTCGGCGGCGCTCTTGCCCCCTTGATTCAATCTTGGACCGGGGGCGCTGAACCAGACGCAATGAAATTCGACAGACTGCGATTGACCGGCTTCAAGAGTTTCGTGGAGCCGACGGATTTCGCCATCCAGCCCGGATTGACCGGCGTGGTGGGGCCGAACGGCTGCGGCAAATCCAATCTCGTCGAGGCCCTGCGCTGGGTGATGGGCGAGAGTTCCTACAAGCAGATGCGCGGCGCCGGCATGGACGACGTCATCTTCTCCGGTTCGGGCTCGCGTCCGGCGCGCAATCACGCCGAAGTCGGGCTGGTGCTCGATAATTCGCGCCGCGCCGCGCCCGCCGCTTTCAACGATTCCGACATTCTCGAAATCACCCGCCGCATCGAGCGCGAGGAAGGCTCGACCTATCGCGTCAATGGCAAGGAAGTGCGCGCCCGCGACGTGCAATTGCTGTTCGCCGACGCCTCCTCCGGCGCCCGCTCGCCGGCAATGGTGAGGCAGGGCCAGATCGGCGAGATCATCGCCGCCAAACCGCAGCAGCGCCGCCGCATTCTGGAAGAAGCCGCCGGCATTGGCGGGCTGCATTCGCGCCGCCACGAGGCCGAATTGCGCTTGAAGGCCGCCGAGGACAATCTTGTGCGCCTCGAAGACGTGTTGCAGCAGATCGGCGCCCAGGCGGAAGGCTTGCGCCGGCAAGCGCGACAGGCCGCCCGCTATCGCACGCTGGCCGCCGAAATCCGCCGCCATGAGGCATTGATCGCGCTGATCGCCTTTCGCGCGGCGACACTTGAAGCCGAGGAGGCGCAAGGCCAGTTCGAGGCCAATCTGCTCGATGTCGCCGAGCGCACCCGTTTGCAGGCCGAGGCCGCGCGGACGCAGGCGCTGGCCGCCCATGCCCTGCCCGGCTTGCGCGAGGCCGAATCGCAGGCCGGCGCCGCCCTGCAAAGGCTGGTCCTCGCCCGCGAGGCGCTCGACGGCGAGGAAAAGCGCGCCGGCGAGCGCAAAACCGAGCTTGAGCGCCGCATAAGCCAGCTTTCCGCCGATATTTTGCGCGAACGCGCCCATTATGAGGATTCCGCCTCGGCGCTGGAGCGGCTGGAGTCGGAAGACGAAGATCTGGCTTTCAGCGGCGAGGGCGAGGCCGATCTCGCCGAGGAAGCCCGGCTCAAATGCGAGCAGGCCGAGGAAAAACTCAAAAATTCCGAGCGGGCGCTCGAACAGGCGCAGGACGCCTGCGCCAATGCCGAGGCGCAGCGCGGCGCCCTCGCCGAGACGGCGCGGCGCCAGCAACAGGCGTTTGCGCGTTTTCAGTCCGAACGGGCAGGACTCGACGCGGAGATCGAACAGCTTCGCGCCGACGCCGAACAGGATGCGGATTTGAGCGAAAGCCTCGCCGAGGCCGAGCGCTTGCTCGACGCGGCGGCGAGCGCCGAAGAACAGGCGCTCGAAGCCGAAACCGCGCTGGCGCTGGCCCGCGACGAGGAGGCTTTTTTGCGCGGCCCGCTGGCCGAGGCCGAGCGCAAGGCGCAAAAGCTGGAGACCGAGGCGGCGACCCTGCGCAAATTGCTGCAATCGGGCGGCGACGGCAAATGGCCGGCGGTTCTGGAACAAATCGTCGTCGCCAAGGGCTATGAGGCGGCGCTGGGCGTGGCGCTCGGCGAGGACCTCGACGCCTCCGACGACGACAACGCTCCCGTCCATTGGACCATCACCCAGAGCGCCGGCGATCCCGCCCTGCCTCGCGGCGCGAAGGCCCTGACCAAATGGGTTGAGGCCCCGCCCGCGCTTTTTCGCCGTCTGGCCCAGATCGGCGTGGTCTCCCGCGAAAAAGGCGCGGCGCTGCGCCAGCATCTGAAGACCGGCCAGCGTCTGGTCTCGGTCGAAGGCGATCTGTGGCGCTGGGACGGCTTCACCCAGGGCGCCGAGGCGCCAACCGCCAGCGCCCGCCGTCTTGCCGAAAAGAACCGGCTCGGCGATCTCGAAATCGAGGCGCGGCAGGCGCGCGCCGCCGTCGAAATGGTCGAGGCCAGGGTGGAGGCGGCGCGGGCGGCGGCGGCGGCAGCGGCCGAGGCCGACCAGCGCGCCCGCCAGCAGGCGCGGCTGACGCAAAAGGCCATGACCGAAGCGCGCGAGGCCGCCGGCGCCGCCGAACGCCGGCAGGCGCAGGCGCTGTCGCGTCTCGCCAGTTTGCAGGACGCGCGCAACAGAACCGGCGAATTGGCCGACGAGGCGCGGGAGCGGCTGATCGAAGCGCAAGCGGCGCTAGACGAACTCGCCGAACCGGCGACCCTGCTGGGTGAGCGCGACGCCTTTCGCGCCAGAAACGCGCTCGACCGCGCCGAGGCGGCGGAAACCCGCGCCGCCTTGCAGGCTTTCGCGCGGGAGGCGGAAACGCGGCTGCGGCGGCGCGAAGCCATCGCCAAGGAGAAGAAGTCATGGCTCGACCGGCGGGCGCGATCGCAGATTCAGACCGAGGAAATCGAGGAGCGCCTGAGCGAGGCGCAGGAGGAGCTTTTTCTGCTCGCCGAGGCCCCCGACGAATTTGTGCTGCAACGCCGCTCGCTCGGGCAAAAGATCGAACTGGCCGAAGGCGCGAAAAAAGCCGCCGCCGACGTCCGCGCCATCGCCGAGACCGAATTGGCCGAGGCGGACCGCGCCGCGCGCTCGGCGGTCGAGGCGATGGGCGCCGCGCGAGAGATTCGCGCGCGGCTGGAGGCGCGGGCGGAAGGCGCGCGGGCGCGGCTCGAAACCTTGCTGCGCGACATCGCCCAGCAATTGCAGTGCCCGCCGCAGGGGCTGTTCGCGCTGGCCGGCCTCGCCACGGGCGCCGAATTGCCGGCGATGGCGGCGGTTTCGGCGCGGCTCGCCCAATTGAAGCAGGACCGGGAAAAGCTCGGCGGCGTCAATCTGCGCGCTGAGGACGAATTGGCGACGATCGAGGACGAACAGTCCAAACTCGCCGCCGAGCAGGCCGATCTCGGCGAGGCGATCCGCAAATTGCGCGCCGCCATCGGCAGCCTCAACAAGGAGGGCCGCGAACGCCTGCTCGCCGCCTTCGGCAAGGTGGACGCGCATTTCCGCGAATTGTTCGTGCTGCTGTTTGGCGGCGGCGCGGCGGAGTTGCAACTGGTCGAATCCGACGATCCGCTGGAGGCGGGGCTGGAGATTCTGGCCAAACCGCCAGGCAAGAAGCCAACGACGATGACGCTGTTGTCGGGCGGCGAACAGGCCCTGACCGCCTTGTCGCTGATCTTCGCGGTGTTTCTGACCAATCCCGCCCCGATCTGCGTGCTCGACGAGGTGGATGCGCCGCTCGACGACGCCAATGTCGAGCGCTTCTGCGACCTGCTCGACGACATGCGGCGCAAGACCGACACGCGTTTCATCGCGATCACCCATAATCCGATCACCATGGCGCGGATGGACCGGCTGTTCGGCGTGACCCAGGCGGAACGCGGCGTCTCGCAACTGGTCTCGGTGGAGCTGGAGCAGGCGGAGAAATTACTGGAGGCAAGCTGAGGAACAGGCTTCGGCGACCGGGAATTCATATCTCCCGGCGCTATGTTTCCCCCTTCAGTCTTTTCTCGATCCGCCGGTCCGGGACCAGCCAGATCGTCGCCACCCCCACATAGAACAGAGCGCCGATCCAGGGGGCGACGAAAGCG
Organism: uncultured Rhodoblastus sp.; assembly: GCF_903903185.1. Classification (GTDB taxonomy): domain Bacteria; phylum Pseudomonadota; class Alphaproteobacteria; order Rhizobiales; family Beijerinckiaceae; genus Rhodoblastus. Next base: position 26,157 of record NZ_CAIUXT010000150.1, on the reverse strand, counting down.
CCCGCTATGCCGAAAACGTAAAACAACAGCGAAATCTTGCCCTTGAAATCGCCGCCGATGGCGCGATGCAGCAGGCTTTCGCCCTCCTGCGCCCGCAACAGCGCCGCCACCAGCACGCTATAGGCCAGCCCCGACGCCAGCAGCACGCAGCCATAAAGCGCCACCGGAATGCGGGCGAATTCGGTGTCGCTGGCCCAGGCGCTGGCGAAAGGCAACAGCGACAGCCAGAACAACAGATGGGTATTGGCCCACAGCACCGCGCCATTGACCTTTTCCACCGCATAAAAAAGATGATGGTGGTTGTTCCAGTAGATGGCGACGTAAAGAAAGCTCAGCACATAGGCGAGAAAGGTCGGCCCGACCGGCGCAAGATCGGAAAGGCGCGCGCCATGCGGCGGCCTCAACTCCAGAACCATGATGGTGATGATGATCGCCAGCACGCCATCCGAAAACGCCTTGATCCGTTCGCTCGACACATGCGCCCCCTTTTTCAGGTCCCAAGCTCAGGCTAATTCATTCCGCCGCCGGACGAAAAGCATGGATTGAAAGCCCCATCCGGAACGCGAGGCGAGAAAAGCCTGTCCGACCTTGGGAGACCCCCGCCAAAAACAGCAATAAAGATTTATTTTTCAATTACTTAGTCCCGTCACAGAAACGCCGCTCTTGTCTTGACAGGGCGAAGCCCCACCAATATGGTGCGCGCGGTTCACGAAGGGCGGAATGTTGTTACATCCCGTTGCAAGTCCGATTCCTCATCGGGCTTCGTCTGGCAAACCTCCTGCGCTTGCGGCGGCTGCGAAATCTGCGTGCGGCCCGGCTTCCGATCCATGCCGGCGGTCGATCGATTTCGGCGGCTTGGCCCTTGGGAAGAAAAGATGCAGGAAAGCCCGGACGATGCCGATGAACTGAAGGCGCGGCTCGCACGATTGACGAGCGACCTTCAAACGCAGCGCGAAGCCGGCCAGCGGCAGGCGGATCGCAAGGCGGAGGCGGACCTGACCGACAAAGGCATGGGACAGGCGATGAGCCTGGGCTTTCGTGTGTTGTCGGAATTCGTGGCGGCCATTGTCGTCGCAACGCTGATCGGTTGGCGTCTCGACCTCTGGTTCGGAACCGACCCGCTGTTTTTGATCCTGCTGATGGGATTGGGCGTTGCGGCGGGTTTCTGGAGCGTCTATCGGCTGGCGGTGAAACCGCCGCAGCGGCGCGGTGACAAACAGCCGCCGCGATAATCTGGTTTGGGCCGGGGCCTCCCCCGTCCTGCAAAAAGTGAAGGGCAGAACATGTCGGAAGCTGGTCCCGCGATTGATCCGATCCACCAATTCCACATTCATCCGATCGCGCCCCTGAATATTTTCGGCGTCGACGCGTCCTTCACCAATGCTTCGCTGTTCATGCTGATCGTGTTCCTGGCGATCGCCTTCCTGATGGTCCTTGGCACGTCGGGCAGCCATATCGTCCCCAACCGCCTGCAGGCGGCGGCGGAAATGGCCTATGAATTCGTCGCCAGCACCGTGCGCCAGACCGCCGGCGAAGCCGGGATGAAGTTCTTCCCCTTCGTCTTCTCGGTGTTCATGTTCGTGTTCTTCTCGAACTTCATCGGCCTGATCCCTTACACATTCACCGTGACCAGCCAGATCATCGTCACTTTCGCCTTCGCCTGTTTCATCATCGGTCTGGTGATCGCCTATGGCTTCTACAAGAACGGCATGCATTTCCTGAATCTGTTCGTTCCCTCGGGCGTTTCGCCGGTGCTCTTGCCCTTCATCGTGCTGATCGAAATCATTTCCTTCGCCTCGCGCCCGATTTCGCTGTCGGTTCGTCTGTTCGCCAACATGCTGGCCGGCCATATCACCCTAAAGGTGTTCGGCGGCTTCGTCGCCATGCTGCTCGGCGCTGGCGTCTATGCCCTGCTCGCGCCGCTGCCGCTGATCGGCATCGTCCTTCTGACCGCATTCGAACTGCTGGTCGCTTTCCTTCAGGCGTATGTCTTCGCCATCCTCACTTGCGTCTATCTCAACGACGCAATTCACCCGGGCCACTGATAAATCACCCAACAACAAATGGTCGCCCTTCAATATCTGATGGAGTTTCATGATGGATCCTGTTGCAGCTAAATATATCGGCGCCGGTCTCGCCGCCATCGGCATGGGCGCCGCCGCCATCGGCGTCGGCACCATTTTCGGCAACTTTCTTTCCGGCGCGCTGCGCAATCCGTCCGCCTCCGACGGCCAGTTCGGTCGCGCCTTCATCGGCGCGGCGCTGGCCGAAGGTCTCGGCATTTTCGCCTTCCTCGTGGCGATTCTGCTGCTCTTCGTGAAGTAATTTTTTCGCGCCGGCGGTCTTTCGCCGTCGGCGCGGATTTCCCGTCATAACAGGATCGATCCATGGCTCACGACGTCGAAGGGCATAGCGCCGGAACCGAAGTTCCCGGCAATCCCGCGCAGGAGGGCGCCTTTCCGCCTTTCGATCCGGCCAATTTCACGTCGGAACTGATCTGGCTGGTCCTTACTTTCGGCGCGCTCTATCTGCTGATGTCGAAACTCGCGCTGCCGCGAGTCGCCGCGATTCTCGCCGCGCGCAAGGACAGGATCGACTCCGATCTGGCTACCGCCGCCAAGGCGCAGGATGAGGCCGCCGCCGCCGCCGCCGCCCATGAAAAGACCCTCGCCGACGCCAGGGCCAAGGCGCAATCCGTGGGTCAGGCCGCCCAGGCAGAACTGAACGCCCAGGCCGACACCCGCCGTCACGCGCTCGAAGCCGATCTCAACGCCAAGCTCGCCACGGCCGAAGCCCAGATCGCCGCGACCAAGACTGCCGCCCTGTCCAATGTCGATGCAATCGCGACGGAAGCCGCGCAGGCGATTTTGCAGCACATCACCGGCCAACCGGCGGACGCCGCCGCTGTCGCCGCCGCCGTCGCCGCTCAGAAGGCCTGAAGGAAGAACGCAAAATGGACGCAGAATTTTTCGTCGCCCTCGGCTTTATCCTGTTTGTGATGGTGCTTGGCTATCTTGGCGTTCACAAGACGCTCGGGGGCGCGCTCGACGGGCGCATCGCCAAGATCAAGGACGAGTTGGCCGAAGCCTCCCGCCTGCGCGCCGAAGCCCAGGCCCTGATGCAGAGTTTCGCCGCCAAGACCGCCGAAGCCGAGGCGCAGGCCGCCAGCATCGTCGCCCAGGCCAGGGCGGAAGCCGAAGCCATCGCCAAGGAAACGCAAGTCCGGCTGGAAGAATATGTCGCGCGCCGCACCAAACAGGCGCAGGACAAGATCGCCCAGGCCGAAGCCCAGGCGACCGCCGACGTGCGCGCCGCCGCCGCCGACGCTGCGGTCAAGGCGGCGGAAACCGTGCTCAAGACAAGCGCGTCGGGCGCCGGCGGCGCGGGCTTTATCCAAGAGGGCATTTCCAGCATCAAGACGCTGGTGAACTGAGGATGGCTCGATTGGAGTTGAAAAGCCGGGGATCGCCCCGGCTTTTTTATTTTGCGATGGGCGGGGCGGCGCGCCGAAACCGCCAGACCGACCCGCGTCAAGCCGAACGCAAAAACAATCGCCGCTTGCGCGATTGCGCGGCGCAGCGAGGGCGACCGCGTATCCCCAATTATTTTTCGGCTGTCCGGAAATGCGCTGGCATCCTCCAAAAAATCGTGCTTTCGTCTCCCGCACGGTTCGGTACGGCGCGTCGTTCCCTTCATTCTGGCGCCGCGTTGACCGCCTCGAAATGACCCGCCCAAGGGCGCCAATTGGCGGTCCGAAGGCGGGTTTGTTTGCACAGTCTCGCCCTTGGGCGAATGGGAGAGGTGAAACATGAATAAATTTGCGGTTTGCATGGCTCTTGGCCTGGCTTTCGCGCCAACGGCCAGCTTTGCTCAGGTTGACCTCGATACGACCCGGATCACCTGCGGCGAATTCGTCGCGCTGCCTCCCGCCGACGCCGACGGTCTGGCAGCGTGGTTCAGCGGCTGGTTCAACCAGAAGCTCGGCGACACTTCGGTCGATCTCGAAGCTTTCCATCGCAATGTCGCCAACATCGCGTCGTTCTGCAAGGCCAATCCGAAGGACCAGTTGTTCGGCGTGATCCAGCAGGCCGTGAACAAAGCCGCCAAAAAGCATTGAACCGCGTCGAGCCATTCGGAGAAAGCCCATGAAGACCAAACTGATTCTCGCGGCGGCGGCGCTCGCCTTTGCCCTTCCCGCCAAAGCCCAGGTCGTGATCAATCTGGACGAGATCACCTGCGGCCAGTTCCTCAACACCGGTGAAGTGGACCGGCTGCTGATTTCGTCCTGGGTGGGCGGATATTTCAATTCCTCCCGCAACCTGACCCTGATCCAGTCGGAATATGTGAAGCGCAACCACCGGGTCATCACCGAATATTGCGAGAAGCATAAGTCGGCGAAACTGCTCGAATCGGTGATGAAGGAATATCACTGATCGGGATAGCCGGCGCGAACCGGTCTAATTTTCCGCCCCCTCGGTCCCGCCGAGGGGGTTTTTCATTGCCCGCCGACGGCGGAATTTTTAATTCCCGCCTCACCCGGTATTGCGCAACCCCGCCGCGATGCCGTTGATCGAAAGCAAAATCCCGACCCGCGCCTTGTGGTCGATCTGGCCGGCGCGCCAGCGGCGCAAGAGTTCCGCCTGCAAATGATTGAGCGGCGCGATATAGGCGAAACGATGGGCGATCGAGCGGGCCAGCGCCGGATTATCGGCGAGGCGCCGTGTCTCGCCGGTGGCGATCTCCAGAGCCTGCGTGGTGCGGTTCCATTCCGCCTCTATTCGAGAAAAAATCCGGTCGGCCTCCGCGCGGTCGGGCGCGAGGTCGGCGTAAAGCCGCGCGATCGAGAGGTCGGCCTTGGCCAGCACCATGTCCATGTTGGACAATAAGGTGCGGAAGAACGGCCAGGTCTCGTTCATCCGGCGCAACAGGACCTTTCGCTCGTCCCCGCCGTCGCGCAGAAAAATCTCGACCGCCGCGCCGAATCCGAACCAGCCCGGCAGCGCCACCCGGCTCTGGCCCCACGAAAAACCCCAGGGAATGGCGCGCAGATCCTCGATTTTCCGTGTCGCCTTGCGCGAGGCCGGGCGCGAGCCGATGTTGAGTTCGGCGATTTCGGCAATCGGCGTCGAGGCGTAGAAATAATCGACAAAGCCCGGCGTCTCGTAGACCAGCGCGCGATAGGCGGCCATCGACAGGCTTGACAGTTCCGCCGCCGCGTCGAGAAATTCCTGCTGCGGGCGCTGGCCGTCGGACAAAAGGGTGGCCTCCAGATCTGCGGCCATCAGGGTTTCGAGATTGCGCCGGCCGATGTCGGGATTGGCGTATTTGGCGTTGATCACTTCGCCCTGTTCGGTCAGGCGGATCTGGCCGCGCACCGTGCCCGGAGGCTGCGCCAGAATGGCCTCGTAGGACGGACCGCCGCCGCGCCCCACCGCGCCGCCGCGCCCGTGAAACAGCCGCAAGCTCATGCCGGGCAGCGTGTCGAACAGCGCCGCCAGCGCCGTCGAGGCGCGGTAAAGCTCCCAGTTCGAGGTCAGGTAGCCGCCATCCTTGTTGCTGTCGGAATAGCCGAGCATCACGTCCTGCACGCCGCTGGAGCGCCGCACCAGATCGGCGACGCCCGGCAGTGCGTAAAAAGCGCGCAGAATGGATTCGGCGGCGCGCAAATCCTCGATGGTCTCGAACAAGGGCGTGACGATCAGTTCGAGCCGCGCTTGCCCCTGCCCGGCCTCGTCGAGGGTTCCGTGCAAAAGGCCGCATTCCTTTTGCAGCACCATGACTTCGAGCAGATCGCTGACGCTTTCGGTATGGCTGATGATGTAATGGCGGATCGTTTCCGCGCCAATCGACTGCCGCAGCGCGCGCGCCGCCTCGAATACCGCAAGTTCTTCGCGCAGGGAGGCGGAATAGGCGAGATAGGGCACGCGCAAGGGACGCGGATCTCCGAGCAGGCGCATCAACAGATCGATACGGCTCTGTTCCGGCAGCGCCGAATAATCCGGCTCGATCCGCACCGCCGCAAGCAATTCCGCGATCATCGCCTCGTGGCGGTCGGAATTCTGGCGCAGATCGGTCGTCGCCATGTGAAAGCCGAAAATTTCCACGGCGCGGATCAAAGGCGCCAGCCGGCCGGGGACCAGCGCCCCGCCATGATGGGCGATCAGCGAATCGCGCACCGTGCACAGGTCGGCGCGCAAAGCCGCAGCGTCGGGATAGGGCTCGCCGGGCGCAGCCGCATGGCGCATGGCCTCGCCGCCTGTCAATGCGGTCAAGGTGCCGGCCAGCCGGGCGTAGACGCCGATCAGGGCGCGGCGATAAAGTTCGTCGGCGCGGTGCGGATTCTGGTCGTGGGACGCGTCGGCCAGGGCCTCCAACTCGGGCGTACATTCCACCAGAGCGCGCGACATCGACAATTCGGCGCCCAGTTGATGCGTCTCGGTCAAATAGTGCCGCAGGATGACGTCACTATGCGTTTTGGCCGCGACCTCCAGCGTATGGGCGTCGACATTGGGATTGCCGTCGCGGTCGCCGCCGATCCAATTGCCCATGCGGAAGAACGGCGGGATCGGGCGGCCCAGCCTTTTCTCCAGATAGGCGTAGAGTTTCGGGATCTCGCGGATGAAGGTCGATTTGTAATAGAGCAGCGCGTTGTCGATTTCGTCGCTCACCGTGAGGCTGGCTGTGCGCAGGATGCGCGTCTGCCAGAGTTGCAGGATTCGGGCGCGCAGCCGCGCTTCGTTCTCCTCCAGTTCCGCCGCATCGTGGCAATGTTCGCGCGCGGCCAGAAGATCGGCGACGGCCCGCTCGGCGTCGAGCGTGGAGCGCCTTTGCACTTCGGTCGGATGGGCGGTCAGCACCGGCGAGACATAGGAATGTTCCAGCGCCGCGCTGATTCTGTCTGCGGAAACGCCGGCTTGCGCGAGCCGGTCGAAGCAATAGCCGAGGCTTCCCGGCCGGGTGTTCGGGACATGGGCGGCGCGGCGGCGCAGAAAATGCCGGTCCTCGGCGATATTGGCGAGATGCGAGAAATAGGCGAAGGCGCGGATGACCGAAACCGTATCCGCCGGAGTCAGGCTTTCCAGCAGCGCGCCGAGTTCGCGGCTCGCCGCATTGTCGGAGCTGCGCTGGTCGGCGACCGAGAGGCGGCGGATGGTTTCGACCAGCTGGAAAACCGTTTCGCCTTCCTGCTCGCGCACGGTATCGCCGAGAATCTGGCCCAGCAGCCTGATGTCCTCGTAAAGCGGGCCCTGCTTGGCGCTTTCGGCCTCGTTTTCTTCGGCTAAATTCAATGTCAGGTTCATGGTCGGCTCCAGATAGATGGCCCATGGCGCGCAAGCAAGATTTCGTCGAGCAGCCGCGCCTTGTCCCCTCTTCCCCATCGGGCGTTCAAGAATCGCCGGTCCTGCGACAGGCTGTGCGAGGCGAGGGAGACGCCACGCCGAATACGATCCTACCAGATTGGATCGGGCGGCGCGGCTTCGAAATATTCGGCCAGACGGGCGCGGGTCGAAACCGTGGCCTCCGCCGGCAAGGCGTCGAGCGCAAAGAAGCCGGATTCGGCGATTTCCCAGTCGGGCGCACGATTTCGCGTCTGACGCACGTTGTTCGCGACATAAAGCGCGACATGGTCGCGCCGCGAATGGCGCGGATTATAGTAAAAGCCGATCAGGCGCGGCGGCTCGCTGCATTCGAGCCCGCCCTCCTCGGACAACTCGCGGGCCAGCGCGGCCAGCGCCGTTTCGCCCGATTCGACGCCGCCGCCCGGCAGGTAGAAACCCGGCGTATAGGTGTGGCGCACCAGAAAGACGCGTCCCGCCGCGTCAAGAGCGATGGCGCGCACGCCCAGCGTCGCCGGCCGCGTAAGCAGGCCCAGCGCGCGCTGGGCCTGCCGGACGATTTTTTGCCAGGCCGCCATTTCCGACATCAAAGCGCCTCTACTGGATTCGCCGGCATTTTCAATCTAGAACTAAACCAAGTGGACCCTCTCGGCCAGCAGGGCTTGGCCTGTCAAGCAAAGCCCTTGCCAAGCCCTATGGATAATGAGGATCCGGTCTCCTGTTTCGGTGCGTATGCGTTCAGCACAGGCCAGGTCCCAGCAAAACGGCGTCCCGGCGAAACGGCGGCGCCATTTTGCGTCCGTCGAAGGGCCGCAGGGCAAAAACGCTGTCAAGGAACGGACCAGGCATGAGTTTGAAAAATTTTTCCGACCTGACCGAGCGCGAAGTTCTCGCCATAGCCATCGCCTCCGAAGAGGAAGACAGCCGGATCTATGTCGGTTTCGCCGAGGAACTGGCCGACCGCTATCCCGCCACCTCGAAAGTGTTTCAGGAAATGGCGTCGGAAGAAGACGGCCACCGCCGGCAATTGCTCGAACTCTACCAGGCGCGTTTCGGCCCGCACCTCCCCGCCATCCGCCGCGAGGACGTCAAGGGATTTCTCAACCGCCGCCCGAGCTGGCTGATGAAAAACCTGCCGCTGGAGACGATTCGCAACCAGGCGGAGGCGATGGAGGCGGATTCCCAACGCTTCTACCTCAAGGCGGCGGAACAGTCGCAGGATGTCGGCGTCCGCAGGCTGCTCGGCGACCTCGCTCTGGTCGAGAAGAGCCACGGCGCCAAGGCCAATGCGCTCGCCGAAGCCATTTTGACCGAAAGCGCCCGCGACGCCGAAGGCAAGACCGCGCATCGTTTTTTCGTGCTGCAATATGTCCAGCCCGGCCTCGCCGGACTGATGGACGGATCGGTATCGACGCTCGCGCCCCTCTTCGCGGCCGCCTTCGCCACCCAGAACAACTGGAGCACGCTGCTGGTGGGCCTCGCCGCCTCGCTCGGCGCCGGCATCAGCATGGGCTTCGCCGAGGCCCTGTCCGACGACGGCTCGGTTACGGGGCGCGGCGCGCCGCTGGTCCGCGGCCTGGTCTGCGGATTGATGACGACCTTGGGCGGCCTGGGCCATACGCTGCCTTTTCTTGTGCCCGACAGCTGGCCGCATGCGTTCTGGACCGCGATCAGCATCGCCAGCGCCGTGGTCTTCGTCGAACTCTGGGCCATCGCCTATATCCGCGCCCGCTACATGGATACGCCTTTCCTCAAGGCCGTGGCGCAGATCGTGCTCGGCGGCGCCATCGTGCTGGCGGTCGGCGTGCTGATCGGCGGCGCCTGATGACGTCGCCTTTGTTCCGTCTCGCCCATCTTTCAGACCCTCATATCGGGCCGCTGCCGAAGCCGCGCTGGCGCGAACTGATCGGCAAGCGGGCCACCGGCTATATCAACTGGCGCCAGGGCGGCCGCTCGCGGGCCCATGACATGAAGGCGCTGACGGCGCTGGTCGCGGACATGCGCGCGCAGAGTCCGGCCCATGTCGCGCTGACCGGCGACGTCTGCAACATCGGCCTGCCGGGGGAGTTCACGCTCGCCGCAAAATGGCTTCATACGCTCGGCTCGCCGGACGACGTCAGTCTCGCGCCCGGCAATCACGACGTCTATCTGCGCTCCAGCGTCACCCACATGACGCGCGAACTGAGCCCGTGGATGCGCGGCGACGATGGCGGCCACCGCTTCCCCTATCTGCGCCGCCGCGACGGCGTCGCCATCATCGGACTATGCAGCGGCGTGCCGACCCTGCCCTTCGTCGCCGCCGGAAGACTCGGACGCGAGCAATTGGCGCGGTTGGCGCAGATGCTGCGCGATACGCGGGACTGCGTCCGCGTCGTGCTGCTGCACCATCCGCCGGTCGATGGCGGCGGCGGCATCCGCAACCTCGGCGATCATCGCCTGTTGGCCGAAGTGCTGTTGCGCGAGGGCGCGGAGTTGCTGCTGCATGGCCACAGCCATGCGATTTCCCACAAAAGCCTGCCCGGACCACACGGGGCGATCCCGGTGCTCGGCATCTGCTCGGCCTCGTCGATCGGTCGTAATCCACGCCGGCGCGCCGCCTATTATCTGATCGACATCGACCCGAACAGCCGACGCCTCGCCGTTTCCGCCCGCCAATTGGGCGCCGAGGGACAGTTTCACACCCTGTCGAGCTGAATTTTACCAAAGAACCTTTGGCAGCCGGCGCTTCCAGCGCTCACCGCGCGGCAGGCCGGTCGCTGCCTCGACGCGGTCGCCGTGCGACAGATGGCCGTGGGTCGCCTGACCTTGAGCGACAATTGGCGGGCTCGCGAAAGGCATGGGCGCGGGAGCGCTGTTTTTCGCAAGGCTCTGGCCTTGCAGGCGCCGCGCGGTTTTCGACTCGCGCGACGGCGCGGCCCGGTCCGCCGCGATGGACAGATATTCACGGCGCGCCGGGGCGACGACCGGCGCTTCCTCTCGCCGGACGACAGCGGGCCGTTGCTTTCTCGGCGAAGGCGGCGCGCCGGGAAGTTTTGGCGGCCTGCCGCGCCGGCGTTTTACCGGATCGGGGGCGACCCGCTCCGCTTCGGCGGCCTCCAGCACGACCGGCTCCAGTTCTATGGCGTCAAGGATGCGGCGCTTTGGCTTGGGCGGCTCCGGCGGCCGGGCGGGCTCCGCCACCGTTTTAGGCGCGGCCTCCGGCGATTTCGGCACGACGGTCAGAGACGCTGCGGAGGCGCCTCGACGCCCGCGCTTAACCTCGACCACAAACGGTTTCTGCGAACGAGCCACCCTCAACTCCATCAATGGGGCAAAGAAAAAGAATCAACCTGCGATTTTAATTTAGAACATTTTTATCTTGCAGGAAAATGGTATTACTAGCCAAGCGATTGTTTCAGAGTCGATAGTCTTGCGAACAAAAGCGCGCCGCCGCCGTGCGCCCGCCTTCGCCCTTCTGTCGTCTTCGACGTCGATCGCCGATGCGCCAACGGGTTGAAAAAATGCAGGTTCGTGCGTCAGCCAAACGCTTTTCCCATGTAAAGCGCGGCGGCGCCGAATATCGAAAGCTTGCAAAATCGCCTTGCCGCCCATGCCTTTGCGCCATCGGCGCGGGCGACGACGGCGATCAACCCGAGCCCGGTCCCCAGCCTCCAGCGCGAATTCCAGAACCGCCGCGGTTCTCGCTCGACGCCGCACGTCGGCGAGACCGGGGAACAAGGCTCGATCAAGCTTCGGCGAAGGCCTTTTCGATGACATAGCTGGCCGGGTCGCCGCCGGAGCCCTCCCGAAAGCCGCGCGCCTCCAGCATCCCCACCAGATCCCTGAGCAATTCCGGACTGCCGCAGATCATGACACGGTCCTCGTCCGGATTGAGCGGCGGCTGGCCGATGTCGGCGAAAAGCTTGCCCGATTCAATCAGATCGGTGATGCGGCCCTGGTGCACATAGGCCTCGCGAGTCACGGTCGGATAATGGATCAGCTTTTCGGTGACGATATCGCCGAAGAATTCGTTGGCCCTGGCGGTGGCGACCGTATCGACGCCATATTGCAACTCGGCGACTTCGCGGCAGCCATGGACAAGGATCAGCTTGTCGTAGAGGTCATAGACCTCCGGGTCCTTGAGGATGGCTGAAAAGGGCGCGACGCCGGTGCCGGTCGAGAACATGTAGAGCCGCTTGCCATGCAACAGATTCGGCTGCACCAGCGTGCCGGTGGGCTTGCGCCCGACCAGCACGGTGTCGCCGACTTTGAGATATTGGAGCCGCGAGGTCAGCGGGCCGTCGGGGACCTTGATCGAGAAAAATTCGAGATCGTCCTCATAATTGGCGCTGGCCATGCTGTAGGCGCGCAACAGGGGCTTGCCCTCGACTTCGAGGCCGATCATCGCGAACTGGCCGCTGACGAAGCGAAAATGCGGATCGCGGGTGGTGCGGAAACGGAACAGCCGGTCGGTATAATGCTGGACTTCGCGCACGGTCTCACGGTTGAAAGCGCCGCCGCTCTTCTTTTTATGCACGGCGTGCCCCGCATGCCCGGCCGTCCCTGTTTGCTTTCCGGCGACATCCCTCATTCCGACCCGTCTCCTTCGTGCTCGAAGCCAAAATCGCGGTTTGCGCGGCGCAATCGCGGCTTCGGCCCGATGCCTTCAACCTGTCGCTGCCTATGATCCGCCATACGCCAAAATCCGATTCCGTCGATTACTTTTGGCAAATTTCGCTAGCAGGAGCCAGCGAAAAGCGGCGTCCGCCATCGGCGACTTTCGCTGGCGCGCTGCACTGCGTCCGGCGACAAGAGCCCCGCGCAAACATCGACAGCGCTTCGGCGGTCGTATAGCGGCGCGGCGCAAATTGCAACTTGCGCGAAGGGTCGCGCCCCGTCGCCGCGCAAAAAAGACCGCCTCGCGGCGGCCTTTCGATCTTAAATCGAGTTCAAATCATGCGGCGAAGTTCGCGGCCTTGCGGCGATAGCCAAGGAAGCCCAGACCCGCGAAGCCGGCGAGCATCATCGCCCAGGTCGAGGTTTCGGGAACGGAGCCAACCGTCAGGAAAGCGACATATTCCGTGCCGGCGGTCAGCGCGAGATTGAATGGGCCGGAATCCGCCGTGCTGTAACCGGCGGGGATTGACAGGCGTTCATAGAACAGCGGCGTAACGGCGCGCGAGCCATCCCATGTCGCGATAAAGAAATCGGCGTTGCCGGCGGTGGGATTCGTGTAGATCTGGAAATTCCAGTCCAACATGTTGCCGCCGGGCGCGATAAATGTCTCGCCAAAGGTGGTCGTATCCGGCAGGCCGAAGTACAGGATGTTGCCGGAATCGTTGGTGTTAAAGTAAAAATTGGCTCCGGACGGCGAGCTGAACGTCGCGCTATAGACGGCGTTCGGGGAAGACTTACCCCACGGGTCCGGCGACAGGAACGGCGATACGCCTTTGGAAAAAAGGTAGACAAAGCGGCCGCCCAGGGGAGAGGCGGTGCTGGCCCCGAAGCTGGCGCCACTCACCGCGCCGGGAATTCCCGCGGCCCTGGCGGAGTTCGAGACCGCCGCGGCACCGACAAGCATTGAACCGGCCAAGGCCGCGCTCAGAAGAGTTGATTTGATTTTCATGCGCCCCCCAAATCGAACGGACTTTTATCAACTCAGTTAAATCTTACGCTGCACTGCACCAATTATCCTTACGGAAAGCCAAGGCCGAGATGATCGATAAAGGATAACAAAAGCCAGACCCGCAAGCAAGGTTTCGAATACGGGGCGTGTCATGAGATCGATTCCGCAAGGCCGAAATATTATCTAACACGCTGTTGTTGCACATTAAATTTTTGATCATGCAACAGTTGCCAAAAATGCGCAGCCGAACGCAATTCGATTCTGCGGGCTTGGCTTGAATCAGCGGCGCTTTTCCCATAGCTCTACTACAAACAACTATTTAACAAATTTATTTGTACGCGTAGCGGCCCTGTTTTGGCGATAGCCAGGGAAACCGAGAGCGACCCATTCGTACGACGATCGGAGGAATGACGGGGAGACTGGTGCTGCGAGAGAGGATTGAACTCTCGACCTCTCCATTACCAATGGAGTGCTCTACCACTGAGCTACCGCAGCTGAAGCATTGTTCCGAAAAGCGGCTTACTCTTCGCAAAAACACGCTTCTCAAGAAAACACGCTTCTCAAGACTCGCCCGCGCCGCCGGAAAGACGGCTCGTCGGGCGGGCGGTTTCTGCCACAGCGAAAGGGGCATGGCAAGCATCCGTTTCCGGCAATCGGCCGCTCAGTGACGAAATCAACCCGAAAGCTTGTTCTTTGGGCCATTCGCGCCTAGAAGGCCCCGACCCGAAAGCTGGACCCATGGATCAGGAAGCCCCTCCCGCCCCCGAACAACCGGCCACCAAGGCCGAACCCGCGCTCTCCCCCGAAAAACAGGCGCAAAAGCAACGCCTTGCCGAAGCTTTGCGCGCCAATCTTCGGCGGCGCAAGGCGCAGGTCCGGCAACGCAAAGCCGATTTCGGCGGCGAGACAGGCTCTTGAGTCCGTTAACGACCATGGTGCGCCGCCGCCGGAAAACCCGGACCGCAACGGCCCAAAAACCGCCGTCGCATTGAATATCAGCAAAGCGTGGACAAGAATCGCCGCGCCCGAGCGAGGCACAATGGATCGCATACGCATTGTCGGCGGCAATCCGCTGAATGGAACGATACCGATTTCCGGCGCCAAGAACGCGGCCCTGCCGCTGATGATCGCCTCGCTGTTGACGGATCGCACGGTCACGCTGGAAAATCTGCCGCGCCTCGCCGATGTGAGCCTGCTGGTGCGCATCCTCTCCCATCATGGCGTCGATTATTCGATCGACGGCCGCCGCCAGGGCGAGGAGCAGGACGCCGGCCAGACCGTCCACATGACGGCGCGCGAAATCGTCGACACCGTCGCGCCCTATGAACTGGTCTCGCGCATGCGCGCCAGTTTCTGGGTGGTCGCGCCGCTGCTGGCGCGCTGCGGCGAGGCGCGGGTCTCGCTGCCGGGCGGCTGCGCCATCGGCACGCGTCCCGTCGATCTGTTGTTGATGGCGATGGAGCGGCTCGGCGCGTCGATCGAGATCGACGCCGGCTATGTCGTCGCCAAGGCCCCCAAGGGCTTGCGCGGGGCCGAAATAAACTTTCCCAAGGTCACCGTCGGCGGCACCCATGTCGCGCTGATGGCCGCCGCCCTCGCGCAGGGGACGACCGTGCTGCATAATGCGGCGCGCGAGCCCGAAGTGCTCGATCTCACCGACCTTCTGGTAAAGATGGGCGCGAAAATTCGCGGCGCCGGTCAATCGACGATAGAGATCGACGGCGTCGCCCGGTTAGGGGGCGCGAAACATCGCGTGTTGCCTGACCGGATCGAGGCCGGCACCTACGCCATGGCGGCGGCGATGACCGGCGGCGATGTGTTCTTGCAGGGCGCGCGGGCGGAACACCTGCAAGCGGCCCTCGACATTCTCATCCAGACCGGGACGCAGATCGACGCCAGCGACGAAGGCCTGCGCATCCGCCGCGATGGCGGGGCGATTTTGCCGGTCGATGTCGCCACCGCACCCTTCCCCGGTTTCCCCACCGACTTGCAGGCGCAGTTCATGGCGCTGATGACGCGGGCCAATGGCGTCTCGCGGATCACCGAGACGATTTTCGAAAACCGTTTCATGCATGTGCAGGAGCTCGCGCGCTTTGGCGCACGAATCAAGCTGGACGGCGACAGCGCCATAGTCGAGGGGCGGCGCGTGCTCAAGGGCGCGCCGGTGATGGCCACCGATCTGCGCGCCTCGGTGTCGCTGGTGATCGCCGCTCTGGCCGCCGAGGGCGAAAGCATGGTGCAGCGCGTCTACCACCTCGATCGCGGTTTCGAGGCGCTGGAGCGCAAGCTCGGCCGCTGCGGCGCCGACATCGAGCGCCTTTCCTCGGGCGGGTGAAGTTTTTTAGAAACGCGACCACCCGGCGGCGCGCATGGCCGGCCCGGTGAACAGCGCCGTCGGGCGAATCGCCACGGCTGGCGGATCGTTGCTGGAGGCCGCCGGAGTCCTGGCTCGGAAATCGGCGGCCTGTTTCTTCGCGCTCTCCAACGTCCGGGCGTCGAGCCGAACGCCGATCTCGTCGCGTTTTTTCGCAGCGTCGTCGTCGCCTTGCTGTGCGGCGATGGCGAACCAGACATAGCTTTGCGCCAGATCGAGATTAACGCCGAGGCCTCGCGCGTAAAGAATCGCAAGATTGAACTGGCTGTCGCGCACGCCGAATTCGGCGGCGCGGCGGAACCATTGCCCGGCGGCGGCGTAATCGGGCTTGCCCTGGACGCCCTCGGCCTCGATCACCGCGAGATTATGCATCGCGCGGACATGGCCCTGGGCGGCGGCCTTCTGGTAAAAATCGCGCGCTTTCGCAATGTCGCGCGGGGCGCCGACGCCTTTTTCATAAAGGGCGCCGAGCCGGTATTGCGCCTGGGCGAGACCCTGGGCCGCCGCCTTCTCGAACCACGAGACCGCAACGGCAAGATCGCGGGCGACGCCGCGCCCCTCGACCAGACGCGCGGCGAGATCATATTGCGCGGCGGCGTCGCCCTTGTCGGCCATCTGCCTGAGAATGGCGATCTGCGCGCCATCGGGAACCGCCTCCGTCGCATTGGCGCGCGGCGGAATCGTTCCGACCGCCAGAGGGTCGATCTGGGCGGCGCCGGGCCCCGGTTTTGAAGCGGCGCCAGGCGCGGGAATGGCCGCGGGAGTTGGCGCTGCCGCATCGCCCGGCGAAGCCGGCGGCGTGGCTGGCGCGCCGGCGGCGGGAGAAGGCGCCGGCAGCTGCGGCGGCGCGGTCTCGGTTGCGGCGGGCGGGACGCTCCCCTCGCCCGGCTCGATCACCGACTGCATCGGCGGCGGCGCGTTGTCGAACAGGCGATAGGCCTGAACCGCTCCGAGCGCCAGAACCGCGAAAGCGGTCAGCAACAGCGCGGGCAGGCGGCGCCGGCCCGACACTTCCCCGGAATCGCGCGGGCGCTCATAGGCGGCGTGCTCGCCGAGGAGATTCGAAGCCAGCTCGGCGGCGCCCGGACGCCTTGCGTATGCCTCGGCCTTCTCGGCGGCGGCGCGCGCCGCAATCGCGCGCCGCGCCACCTCGATATAATTGGTGCGGGCCGGATTGGCGGCGGGTTCCGCCTCGCCCACCGGCGCGTCACGTTCGGCCTCATCGGGACGCGCGCCCGGACGGCCGGCGCCCGGCTCCCTGAGGAAATCCGCATCGTCGAAATCATAGGCAGGCGCCGATGGCCGGGTCGAGGGCGGCTCGGCGGCTTCGCCTTCGGCCCGCGCCGGTTCGTCGCTCCGGCTTTCCAGATCGGCCCCACGGCCTTCTATGACGTCGTCCTCCAGCATGGCGAGGCGGTCGACGACCTTTTCCAGCGTCTCATGCACGGCGGAAAGGGTCTGCTGCGCGCGCCGGTCCGAGGCGTTCTGCTTTTCGCGAAGATCGGCGATTTCGCGCGAGGCCTCGTCGTCGCGCGCCGGAAACCGCCATTCGGCGAGCGTCTCGCGAAAAGCCTGGCGCGCCGCGTCGCGCTCGGCTTCGCGGGCCGTCTCGAACCGCTGGGCCAGGTCCTCGATCGCGCGCTCGAGACGCGCGCCGATGCGCGGATCGCCGGCATCGAGCCGTTCGGAAACCTGCGCCACCTGGCGCTCCAAAGCCTCGAAGGCGCGGGAATCGGCCTGCGGCGCAGTGGCGGCGCCAAGCTTTTCGGCCAGCGCCCGCAGCAGGGGCTCCAGAGTCGGCGGGGTCGGCGGAGTCTGCGCTTCCGCCCGCGCGTCGTCGATGCGGGCGGCCAGCGCCTGATGGATGAAATCGAGCCGGCGCGAAAGGTCGTCGAAGCGCGACTCGCTCTCCGACGCGCCCTGGCCCACGCCGGCGACCCGATCGATCCGCCGGGCCAGATCTTCGAGCCGCGACTCGACGCCGCGCCAGCCCTCCGTTCCCTGCGCCAATCCCTCCTGCTGCGCGCGGCCGGCGTCGCGCGCCAGATGCGCCACTTGCTCGAGCTTTTCCGAGAGTTCGGCGACCTGCTGCTCGATCCGCCGCACCGGCTCCAATTGCGCAACGGCGGCGGCGATGGTCTCACGCAACTGTTCCGACTGGTCGCGAAGTTGCAGAAAGTCGGCGCGATCGGCGCCGCCCGCCTGACGCAAATGCTCGATCTTGCCTTCGACGTCGCGCAATTGCCCGG
Organism: uncultured Rhodoblastus sp.; assembly: GCF_903903185.1. Classification (GTDB taxonomy): domain Bacteria; phylum Pseudomonadota; class Alphaproteobacteria; order Rhizobiales; family Beijerinckiaceae; genus Rhodoblastus. The sequence goes on along the minus strand of NZ_CAIUXT010000150.1, from coordinate 8,592 downwards.
CGACGCCGTCGAAATGGACGGCGGCGCCGGCCTCGGCCTGCGCCACGGCGCGGCGCAGTTCCCCCGCCAGCGCTTCGATCGGCGCCAGCACGCCTTCGCGCAATCCGTCATGGCGCGAGCGCTCGATGCGCTCTCCCAGCGCCAGAACGGCGTTTTCCAGCGATTCCATCCGGTCGCGCGGCGCGACATCGTCGAGCGCGCGGCTCATCGCGGCGACCTGCCGGGCCAAAGCCTCGATTTCAATCGACGTGGCGGCGGCGGCGAATTCGCGGCGCATGGACTCGACGCGGCCCGACAAAGCCTCGACGCCCTGTTGCAACCGGTCGATCCGCGCGTCTTCCTGCTTTGCAACGGGGGGGTGGGAGGGCGCGGGCGCGTCGAGATCGCGCTGGCGCGCGGCGATTTCCGAAATGGCGCCGTGGAGGCCGCGCCGAAGCGACGCCGGAGCGACCCTTGCGGCAGGACGATCGAGCCGCGCCAGCAGCGCGTCAAAACGCTGTTCCAGCCCGGCGAAGGATTTTTCGCCCGTCGCCTCCAACGCGCCAACCTCGGATGTTTCGAGGCGGCCAAGCAGGGCGGCGAGGCGGCTGTCGATGCGTCGCAGCGCCGGTTCCTGGTCCGGCGCGGGGCTGGGCTCCTCGATGGAGGGCGCTTTCGGCAAACGCGCCTCAATCTCGGCGAGGCGATCCTGCACCGAGGCGATCATGTCCCGCAGCGGCTTGAAACCGTGCTTGAAACCATCCTCTCCGCCGCGCAGCAGCTTCTGTTCGATCTCGGCCAGCCGCGCGTCGACCTGCGCCAAGGCGTCGGCGCGCAGATTCTGCGCCGATTCGATCAGGGCGGCGACATTGGCCACAGCCCGCGCGGCGCCCGCCTCGACGCGGCCAGCCTGCTGCTGAAAGGCCGCCACCGCCTGTTCGAGCAAGGCCTCGGCGGCGGCGCTTTCGCGGCCGAAAGCCGGTCGCGGGCGAGGCGGCGGCTGAAGACGCGACGCGGCGGGGCGAACGGAGGCCCGGCCCCGGTCGGCGTCCTGCGCCCGGGCGGCGGCAAATGGTTCCTCCAGCGAATCCTGAACCGGCGGCTGCGCCGGCTCACGCAACGTTTCCCGAAACGCTTCTCGCTCTTGCCCACGTCCGATCTCGCCGCGCCGCCGCTGCGGCGGCGCATGCGCGTCCATGTCGCGGCTGAGGCGCGCCAGTTGCTCGGCGACGGCCTCCAGACGCTCGTCGGCGTCGAAACCTTCGGCGTCGGCGCCGATTTCGGCGGCGCGGTCGGCGATCGCCCGGTTCATCCATTCGCCCAGAGTCAGACCGTCGCGGCGGGCAGCTTCCTTCGCCGCCTCGCGCGCATCGAAATCAATGCCCTTGATGCTCCAGGGAACCGCCTTGTTCATCTTTGTTTCCCGGTTGTGCCGCCGGACGGTCCGTTCCGCCCGTCCCGCCGCACAACCTCCGCGCGAATCGCTGCGCGGCGAAGGGGGCGGCCCTCGCCCTCAACTTTCGGCTTTTGCGGTAAATAACCCGTTAACCCTGGTCGATTTCGGGACAGCGCGCGCCGCTGCGATTTCCCCTGCGACAAGGGGATTGAAGGTTGCAGAAACTTATATTACAACTTGTGCGTGTGTAGCGTAATGATTCGATTTCCCTTCGGGACCATTGCCAGGACCTCCCCCATGAACGCCAACGCCTTATTGAAAACGCCCGCCTTCGAAACCGAAAATCCCGTCGCCGAACCGCTCACCATCGGCGAAATCTCGCGCCTTTATGGCGTCACCTTGCGCGCCCTGCGCTTTTACGAGCAGCGCGGCCTGCTCAAGCCGATTCGCCGAGGCGGCGCCCGACTCTACGACGGGCTCCAGAAAGTCCGGCTGCAAATGATCCTGAAGGGCAAGCACCTCGGCTTCACGCTGACGGAAATCGCCGATCTGCTCGAAGCCGATTCCGCCCGCGATAAACAAGGCGACGATTTCATCCTCGACGAGAAAATGGTGCTGTCGCAATTACGGCATCTCGAAGGACGCCGCTCCGAGCTTGACGAGGCGATCGAGGAATTGCGCGCCGCGCACCGCAAGCTGGTCGTCGCCGCGCGCTGAGACGCTTTTCCCGGCCCGGCGCGCCAGCATTTACAGGGTCGGAGAAGAAACCCGGCCTTGACGATCCGGGCTTGAAATCGCTCAAGTCGCCATTGGCGTCCGACTCAATCCGCGTTGGACCCAGTGCGCGTCCGGCTCAACCTGCGTGCGACCCGGTGTGCATCCGACTCGGTCCGCGTCGCAATTTATCGCCTGTCCCAAACCCCTGCCGTCACACCGGCAGGCTCTCCAGTTCGTCGATCAGGCCCTCGATCATCGACAGGCCGATGTCCCAGAAGGCGGGATCGCGCGCGTCGAGACCGAAGGGTTTGAGCAATTCGCTGTAATGTTTCGAGCCGCCGGCCGAAAGCAGGGCGAAATATTTGTCGACAAAGCCTGGCTCGGCCTTTTGGTAGACGCCATAGAGCGAATTGACCAGGCAATCGCCGAAAGCATAGGCATAGACATAGAAGGGCGAATGGATGAAGTGCGGAATATAGGCCCAGAACGTGTCATAGCCCTCGCCGAACTCGATCGCCGGACCCAGGCTTTCCGCCTGCACGCTCATCCATAATTCGCAGATTTTTTCCGCCGTCAGCTCGCCCTGACGGCGTTCCTCGTGCAATTTGCGTTCGAAGGAATAGAAAGCGATCTGCCGCACCACCGTATTGAGCATGTCCTCGACCTTGGAGGCCAGCATGGCGCGTTTTTCGCGCGGCGTCGCCGCCTCGGCGAGCAGGCTGCGAAAGGTCAGCATCTCGCCGAATACCGACGCGGTCTCGGCCAGGGTCAGCGGCGTCGGCGCCATCAGCGGCCCGTTGGGCGCGGCCAGCACCTGATGCACGCCATGGCCGAGTTCATGCGCCAGCGTCATCACGTCGCGGGGCTTGCCCTGATAATTGAGCAGCACATAGGGGTGGACAGATGGCGACGTCGGATGCGCGAAGGCGCCCGGCGCCTTGCCGGGCCGCACCGGCGCGTCGATCCATTTTTTGTCGAAGAATTTTTCGGCGATTTCCGCCATGCGCGGCGAAAACTGGCCATAGGCTCCAAGCACGGCGGCGCGCGCCTGCGCCCAGTTGTAATGGCGCTGCGGCGCATCGGGCAAGGGCGCGTTGCGGTCCCAATGTTTGAGCTTGTCCTTGCCGAACCAGCGCGCCTTGAGCTGGTAATAGCGATGCGACAGGCGCGGATAGGCGGCGCGCACGGCGGCGACCATCGCCTCCACCACTTCCGGCTCGACGCGATTGGACAGATGGCGCGACTGCGCCACGTCCTTGAAGCCGCGCCAGCTGTCGGAAATATCCTTGTCCTTGGCCAGCACATTGGAAATCAGCGTGAAAATGCGCAGGTTCGCCTTCAGGGTCGCGCCAATCGCGTTGGACGCCTTTTCGCGCATGGCCGGATCGCTGTCCTGGAACAGGTTGAGCGCCGGCTCCAAAGTCAGCTCCTCACCGTCGACATTGAAGCGCAAGCTGGCGATGGTCTCGTCGAACAGCCGGTTCCAGGCGGCATGGCCGGTGACCGATTTTTCATGGAACAATTGTTCGATGCGGTCTTCGAGCTGGAACGGCCTTTCCTTGCGCAGATCCTCGATCCACGGCCGGTAATGCGCCAGCGGCGGCTCCGCCAGCGCGGTTTCGAGCGCGGCGTCGTCGAGCCGGTTCAGCTCCAGCTGGAAAAACAGCAGGTCGGTCGAGGCGGCAGTGATTTTTTCCTGCGCGTCGCCGTAAAACTTCGCCCGCGCCGGATCGACCGTGTCCTCGGCATAGGACAGGCCGGCAAAGGACATGATGCGGGTGATCAGGTCGTCGATCGCCTCATAGCGGGCAATCGCGTCGTAAAGCGCCCGTGAAGACTCCGGCCCTTCGAGCAAACCGGCGAGGCCGCCGCGATAAAGCGCCGCGAAATCCTGGCAATCCTGCGCGACCTTTTGCAAATCCGCGGCATATTCGGGGCTGTCGAGCCCGCTGTAGAGATCGTCGAGACGCCAGACCGGAAGCTCTTCGGCCTTGGCCGCGCCTGACAGACGGGGGTTACGGAGCAGTATCGACGATTCGCGGAAAGTTTCGAGGGTCATGGGGCTCGTGGCTTTGGGGTAAGGATTTTCGAGAGGTTCGCATCAAGCATGGCGCCGCGCAAGCGGCGACGATGGACCCGCCGCCTTTTCGAGCAGACGCACGCTGCGTCATGATTCGCCGCGTCGGCGCCGCGCCGACCCGCCGGAGCCCCTGCATTTTCCGCCATTAACACCGCATTTACCCTAATCGCGCAGCATGGGCGCAGGCTTAAAACGCCTTCGCAAATGAAAGCGCCTTCAATGATTTCGACCGTTCTGATCGCCGACGACGACCCCGTCCAGCGCCGCCTGCTCGAAGCCATGGTGCGGCGATTCGGCTATGAGGCGGAAACGGCGGAGGGCGGCGAGGCGGCGCTGGCGCGGCTGGAATCGACCGAGCGCGGCCCGGTGGACCTGCTGATTCTCGATCTGGTCATGCCCGATCTCGACGGCATGGGCGTGTTGGGAAGGATGCGCGAGCGCAAAATCGCCACGCCGGTGATCGTGCAAACGGCGCATGGCTCGATCGAAGCGGTGATTTCGGCGATGCGCGCCGGGGCGCTGGATTTCGTGGTCAAGCCCGTCGGCGCCGAAAGATTGCAGATTTCGATCAAGAACGCCCTGCGCTTCGAGGCGCTGGAGGGCGAAATCCGCCGCATCGGCCGCAAAGCCTCGGGACAATTGACCTTTCGCGATATTTTTTCACGCGGCGAGGACATGCTGCGCGCGATCCGGCTCGGCGAGCGCGCCGCCAAGAGTACGATTCCGGTGCTGATCGAAGGCGAATCCGGGGTCGGGAAGGAGTTGATGGCGCGCGCCGTGCAGGGCGCCTCCGACCGGCGCGGCAAAGCCTTCGTCACCGTCAATTGCGCGGCCTTGCCGCAAAATCTGGTCGAATCCATCCTGTTCGGCCATGAGAAAGGCGCCTTTACCGGCGCCTCGGAAAAACATGTCGGCAAATTCGTCGAGGCCAATGGCGGCACGCTGTTTCTCGATGAAGTCGGCGAATTGCCGCTGGAAACCCAGGTCAAGCTGTTGCGCGCGTTGCAGGAGGGCGAAATCGACCCGGTGGGCGCGCGAAAACCGGTGCGGGTCGATGTGCGGCTGATTTCGGCGACGAACCAGAATCTGATCGAATTGGTCAAGAAGGGCCGTTTTCGGGAGGATCTCTATTACCGCCTCAACGTCTTCCCGATCGGCATTCCGCCGCTGCGCGCCCGGCGCGACGACATCGGCGATCTGGCGCGGCGCTTTCTCGCGCGATTCGCCGCCGAAGAGGGCAAGCGGCTGCGCGGAATCTGCGCCGAGGCTCTGGCTCTACTGTGCGCCTATGATTGGCCGGGCAATGTCCGACAGCTCGAAAACGCCTTGTTTCGCGCCGTGGTCCTCGCCGACGGCGACGAATTGACCGTCGCCGAATTCCCGCAGATCGCCGCCCAGGTCGAGGGCTTCGACGTGCGGGTGCCGCCCGCGCCGGCGCCGTTTGGCCAGCGGGAGGTCCAGCGCGAGATCGTGCGCATCGAAGTGCGCGACCCCAATGTGTTGCGCCTGCTCGACGAAAATGGCGACGTGCGCCGCCTTGAAGCGCTGGAGGAAGCGACGATCCGCTTCGCCTTGTCCCACTATCGCGGCCAGATGTCGGAAATGGCGCGCAAACTCGGCATCGGCCGCTCGACGCTCTATCGCAAGATGAAGGATTACGGACTGGACGAAAGCGCCGGAGGCGCCGATGCGGCCTGAGCCGGATTTCGGACAAAATACGGCTGAAACAAAAAACGCCGGGCAGGGTTACGTTCGGGCCGGGGAGGCCAGGAGGCTGTTGCCGACGCGCAACGCTCGCTCAAAATGTCGGTCGCTGGCCACTTGCAGCCGACCCGGCGGCCGATTTAAGCCCCCGACCCGAACGAATTTTTGCTAGAGAAGAAAATTCGCCAATCGACCCGCCGGGGCGAGAATCTTTTGCCGGCATTGTTCCCGTTCGAGCGATTCGATTCGTTGAACCGGATCCAGCCAATTGTTTTAAAAGCATATTCCTGCCAAAACGGGTCGTCGGGCGTTTGGACGGGAACAGGCTCCAACTCGAAAGCCACGGCTTGACGCCGGCAAGTCCGCAATCGGCGCATCGCCATCTGAAGCTTGGCAATCGGGACGAATAGGGAAGGAACAGGCGCCTCATGTTGAAGCTTGGCTCGTCCGCCCGGCGATTCAAAGTCGCGACAAGCGTTTTGTCGGCGATGCTGGCCATGGCCGCGCCGGTTGCGGTCAGCAGGGCGCAGGAAGCCGCAACGCCGGCGCCCGCCTTGGCGCCCGTCGAAACGCCGGCCCCGGCCGGCGAACTCCAAGCTCCGGAAAAGCCCTCGTTCAACCGCGCCATCCGCGCCGCCCTGATCCGCGCCGCCGGCGAAACCAGCCGGGCAAATCCGCAGACCCGCGCCCGGCGGCAGGCGCTCGACGCCTGGTACGCCAGCCGGGGCGACGCGCCGGTCTGGCTCGAAAAGGGCGAGTGGACGCCCAACGCACGCGCCGCGTTCGAGCGTTTGCAGCGCGCGCCCGAGGACGGCCTCGACCTCAGCGCCTGGCGCGTCTACGCGCTCGAGCGCGGACCGGAAGCCTCGCTCGCGCTTGCCGACGTCGCCCTGTCCGAAGCGGTCGCCGCCTACGCCTTTCAGGCCAGCGGCGGGCGCCTCGACCCGGCGCGGATTTCGCGCCTGATCGGCGCGCATCCGACCGTGGTCGGCCCGGCGCAGGCGCTCGACGAAACGTCGCAGGCGCCCGACGCCGACCGCGCGCTGCGCGCCTTTAATCCGGACCAGCCCGGGTATCTGGCCCTGCGCGAAAAACTGGCGCAGCGGCGCGCGGGTCTGGCGCCGACGGCCCTGCTCGCTTCAACCGAACCGCCGCGGCGCGCCAGCGACGCCTCGGGCGCGAGGCGGGGAGGCAATGGCGCGCTGGAATCGGATCTGTTGGTCAATATGGAATTCTGGCGCTGGCAGCCGCGCGAGCCCGGCGCCGACCGGCTGGTGGTCAATATTCCGGAGTTCGAGGCGCGTCTTTACCGCGCCGACGCCGAAATCCTGACCACCCGCGTCATCGTCGGCAAGCCCGACAAGGCGACGCCGCTGTTTTCCAACAGGCTTGAATATCTGATCGTCAATCCGTCGTGGAACGTGCCGCAATCGATCATCAAGAACGAAATGATGAACAAGCTCGGTTCGCTGCGGCGGATGGGCTATGACGTCGATTATGTCGACGGCCGCCTGCATGTGCGCCAGCCGCCGGGCGAGCGCAACGCGCTCGGGCGGATCAAGTTCATCTTCCCCAACGATTACGCGGTCTATCTGCACGATACGCCGACGCGCGGCCTGTTCGCCGCTTCGAGCCGCGCCTTCAGCCATGGCTGCGTGCGCGTCGATCAGCCGTTCAGTCTGGCGGTGGCGCTGCTGCGTCCCGAGCGCGGCTGGAGCGAAGAGCGGCTCAAGAAAATGCTGGGGAAAAACGAGCGCCGCGTGTCCCTGCCCGAACCCTTGCCGATCCATCTCGTCTATTTCACCGTGCGGGCCGACGAGAGCGGACAATTGCAACGCTTCGAGGATATTTACGGCTATGCCGGCAAGGCGCGGCAATTGCTTGGGCTGGGCGGGTGATCTTCCGTCCCAAGCGCGCCGAATCCTGATTTTTCGCCAAGCTGTGGCTTTCTCGCGGCGGATGCGATATGGAATCGGGCCGTTCAAGCTGGAAACCAGTTGTTAACGTTTATTCGTCAACGGTGGATTCCATGTTTAATTGGCCGTTGACCCGGCCGTCGCCGCCATGAAAGCCACGACAGGAACGCGTTTGATCCCGGTTCGCTTCTCCGCCCTGGCGAAAAACGCCGCCCGCATTCAAATCGGCGGCAAAAAAGCCCGGACATTTGCCCTTCTGATCGCATTTTTCGCCTCGCTCGCGCCCAATGCGCTGGAATCGGCGGCGGCCAATGGCGATACGCGCACCCTGTTTCTCTATCATTCGCACAGCAAGGAAGCGATCGTCGCGACTTTCCGCAACGGAGGCCATTACGACGGCGCGACGCTCGAAAAGCTGAACTGGTTCCTTCGCGACTGGCGCACCGACGAGCCGACCAAAATGGACCCGAGGCTTTTCGACGCGCTTTGGGAAGCCTATCGCTCCGCCGGACGCAATACCGGCCCCGACGATCCGATCGTGGTGGTCTCGGCCTATCGCTGCCCTGCCACCAACGCCATGCTGCGCCGGCGCTCCAGCGCCGTGGCCGAACATTCCCAGCACATGCTCGGCAAGGCGATGGATTCCACCATGCCGGGCCTGTCGATGGAAAAGCTGCGCGAGATCGCCATGCGGATGCAGCGCGGCGGCGTCGGCTATTATCCCAACGCCAATACGCCTTTCGTGCATATCGACGTCGGCGGCGTCCGCCATTGGCCGCGCATGAGCTACGACCAGCTGG